>DASXXB010000491.1:0-24421 GCA_036503355.1 Kribbella sp.
AGCGACTGCTGCAGCGGCGAGACGTCCTGGTACTCGTCCACGACGAACGTCCGGTACTGCCGCCGGATCTCCGCCGCCACCCGCTCGTCCTCCGCGAGCAGCGCGACCGCGCACAGCAGCACGTCCTCCAGGTCGATCCGCCCGCGCTCCAGCTTCACATCCTCGTACGCCGCGAACACCCTGGCGATCGTCGCCGGGTCGAAGGCCGCCAGCGTCCGCCCGGACCGCGGCGCCAGCTTCGCGTAGTCGTCGGGCCGGACGTTGCTCACCTTGGCCCACTCGACCTCTCCGGCGAGGTCGCGCAGCGCCGGGGTGTCGACCCGGATCCGGCAGCGCGACGCGGCCTCGGTCAGCAGCGGGAACTTCCGGTCCGCGATCGGCGGCAGCTCCCCGCCGTACACCTTCGGCCAGAAGAAGCGCGCCTGGCGCAGCGCTGCGGAGTGGAAGGTGCGGGCCTGCACGCCCTGCACGCCGAGCTGGGCGAGCCGCCCGCGCATCTCGCCGGCCGCCCGCTGCGTGAACGTCACCGCGAGCACGCGGACCGGGTCGAACGTCCCGGTGCGGACGCCGTACGCGATGCGGTGGGTGATCGCCCGCGTCTTCCCGGTGCCCGCGCCGGCCATCACCACGACCGGCCCGTGCAGGGCCGTCGCGACCGCCCGCTGCTCCGGGTCAAGAGCCTCCAGGAGGCTCTCTGCGGAGGCGGATCGTGTGAAGTCGCTCACGGACTGAGACATGCGGGAACAGCACCACCTGCACCATGGTTCGAATACGTCGAGGGCAACCCTAGACGGGCGCCCCGACAAAACCCCTCCCAGCTCCGACAAGGAGTCCGCCGATGCCGGCTTTCACGATGTATTCGACCCCGTGGTGCGGCTACTGCCACCGCCTCAAGGGCCAGCTCAAGCGAGCCGGCATCGAGTTCACCGAGATCGACATCGAGCAGGTCCCGGAGGCCGCGAAGATCGTCGAGAAGGTCAACAACGGAAACCAGACCGTGCCGACCGTGGTCTTCCCCGACGGCACCGCGATGACGAACCCGTCGCTGGCCCAGGTCGCGGAGAAGCTCGCCGCGTAGTTCGGCCGTCCTCAGGTCATAGCGCCTGAGTTATGGACTTTACGGCCATGACCGTTATACCTTGCGATGAACTACGTCGCAGGGAGTCCGCCCATGTTCTCGCGCCGTCACTTCCGCTCTGCCCTGGTTACGGCCGCAGCCGCATTCGGTCTGTTGGCGACCGGGGGCCTGCATGCCACCGCCGCCCCGCCGGGCGACGTACCTGACCCGTTCCCGTCGGAGAACTGGCCGCTCGGCCCGGCGACCAGACCGCTGGTCCCGTCGCCCGAGGTCATCAAGGACCTCGGCTCGCCGATCAGCTCGCTGACGATCATGGAAGGCGCGATCGGCCACACGCCGGACGGTCGTGACGTCGTGTACGCCGTACCGGCCGGTGAGAACGCCCGGCTCAACGTCGTCGACCTGCACAGCCGCCAACTGCTCCGCACGGTCCCGCTGCCGGGAGCCGCCGGCGGCTGGGCGATCGTCGTGGTGCCGAACGGCGACGTGTACCTCGGTACGTACGCCAATGCGCATCTCTACCGCTACAGCCCGGTCACGGGTGAGGTGACCGACCTCGGGCAGCCCATCCCGGGCGAGTCCCAGATCTACGGTCTGACCGCCGACCAGGACGGCAACGTGTACGCCGGGACGTACCCGACCGCCCACGCGTTCAAGTACGACGCGACCACCGGGCAGGTCACCGACTACGGCTCACTCGACCCGGTGCAGCAGTACGCACGGTCCACGGTCTACGACCCCGATCACAACAAGCTGTTCGTCGGCGTCTCCACTCCGAACGCCAGGCTGCTCCGCATCGACGTGGCCACCAAGGCGGTCGAGGACATCACTCCCCCGGGTACGACGGCCAAGGACTTCATCGACCTGGACTACGCCGGCGGCAAGGTGTTCGCCAACGCCAGCAGCCGTCTGGTCGTGGTGGATGCGGTGACCGGCGAGCAGATCAAGTACACGGACGCGACCACGGGCCAGCAGGTGATGGACTACCCGATCGCTGCCCGTGGCGTCTCGGCGCCAGGTCCGGGTGGTGTCTACTTCACCAACAACACCCTGGCCCTCACGCACTACGACCTGGACACCAACACGGTCGGTCCGGTGTCACCGCCGCGCACGCTGACCCGTGGCGCCTCCATCGGCTACGGCTGGGTGACGGAGAACGGCGTACCCGTGCTGTACGGCCTGGCAGGGAACTACTCCGGCGGGACGTTCCGCTACAACCCGGCGGACGGGACGCTCGCCCAGTGGAGCTCACCGTTCCAGTACGTGCCGTCGCCGCTCATGAACGAGCTGGCCGACCCCAGCACCGGCAACGTGTTCGTCAACGTCTATCTGAACGGCGCCACCTCCGTCTACAACCCGGCGACGGGCAAGTCCACCGTCACCACTCGGCAAGGACAGGTGGAGGACTGGGCCTGGGGCAGCAACGGCAAGATGTACGTCGGTATCTACCCGTACGGCCGGCTCTCGCTCTGGGATCCCACACAGCCTGCCAGTGCCACCAACCCGCAGGAGCTGTTCAGCCTCGTCGACAGCGACCACCAGAACAGACCGGTCGCTGTGGTCCCCCACGGCGACCACGTGTACGTCGGGACCACGCCGTCGTACGGCGAGTACGGCGGCGCGCTGACCGTGTACGACGTACCGACGGGCAGCCACACGGTCTACCGGAACCTTGTGACCGACCAGACGATCGCGTCCATCGTGCCGAGCGGCGACGACGTCTGGGTCGGCTCGAGCATCGAGGGCGGCCAGGGCACCGACCCGAAAGCCACCGAGGCGCATCTGGCCAAGGTGGACCCGTCGACAGGACAGGTGCTCACCGACGTCGTACCGGTGCCAGGCGCGGCCAGTATCAACGAGCTGATCACCGGGCCGGACGGCAACATCTGGGGCCTGGCCGACGGCATCGTGTTCGCCGTCGACGCTTCCACAGGTGAGGTGCAACGGCTGCTGCCGGTCTTCAGCGGAGCCACCGGCTCACAGGACGGCGCACTGTCCTGGCGAGACGGCTACCTCTACGGCGTGACAGGTGGGCGGCTGTTCGTACTGGACATCCTCAGCGGCAATGCGTCGATCTTGCGCGACCGTGGCCTCAACCGGCTCACGCAGACGCCGGACGGCACCTACTACACGCTGCTGCGTCCGGACGGCTACATCAACCCGACCAACCTGGCGTCGTACACACCACCGGTCGACCCCTGTCCGCACTCCGACCTGAGGCCAACGGTGTGGACCGGCAACATCGACAGCCACGTGCAGAACCGCTTCCTGACCTACGGCTGCACGCTCACCGACGTACTGCCCAGCGCGAAGGCCGACTGGCCGAGTCACAGCGCGTACGTCGCCGCAGTCGGCCAGAAGGTCCGTGAACTCGAGGCCGACGGCTCGATCGAACACTGGGAGGGCACGCTCATCCAGATCGCCGCAGCCCGCTCCGACGTGGGCCGGTGATCACCAGCTTCCGGTGAGGCTGTCGCCGTACCAGCCTTCGATGAGGCGGCGGGAGATCGAGATCGCACCCGGGAGGGCCATCGTGCCGGCTTCGACCAGCGCACGGAGGTCCTCCCGGGTGAACCATTTCGCCTCGGCGATCTCGTCCTGGTCCACGTCGATCTCGAACCCGGTCGCCTTCGCGTAGAACCCGAGCATCAGGCTGGCCGGCATCGGCCACGGCTGGCTGCCCGCGTACTCGATCTCCGGCCCGACGATCACCCCGGTCTCCTCCAGGACCTCACGCCGTACGGCGGCCTCCAGGGACTCACCGGGCTCGACGAAGCCGGCCAGCGTGGAGTACCGGCCGACGGGCCAGGCCTCGTTGCGGCCCAGCAGTGCGCGGTCCTGGTCGTCGGTGACGAGCACGATGATCGCCGGGTCGCTGCGCGGGAAGTGCGACAGCCCGCACGCCGGGCAGCGCCGGACGTGCCCGGCCTCCACGACCTCCGTGTGCTCACCGCAGTTCGCGCAGTGGGTGTGGACGCCGTGCCAGTTGGACAGGCCGATCACGTGCACCGCGATGCCGGCCTCACGGTCGTCCAGTACCGCGCCCAGCTCACGCAGCCCGGCGTACGACTCGTCGGCCTCGCCCTCGACGAGTACGCCGAACACCGCGCGGCCCTCGGCCGTCATACCGGCTCCGGACTCGCGGTCGATGCCCAGGAAGATCCGGGTGCCCTCCGGTGCCTCGGACGGCGGCACGAACCGCAGTGCGGCATGGTCGTCGGTCACCTGGATCCGGTCCCCGGCCACCGCCACCACCTGCGTGTCCGGATCGGCCCAGGCCTTCTCGAGCCAGTCGTCGTCACGGCGGCGGTCGGCGGCGCGGTCCAGCACGGACCGGGACAGGGCTAGCGAACCAGGAGCGATGGAGTAGGCCACGTGACTCAACATATCCCGCGCCCGTGAGAGCATCCCCGCATGAGTATTCACATCGCCGCCGAGAAGGGGCAGATCGCACCGCGGGTGCTGTTTCCGGGGGACCCGCTGCGGGCCAAGTGGATCGCGGAGACCTACCTGTCCGACGTGATCTGCTACACCGAGATCCGGAACATGTTCGGGTTCACCGGCACCTACAAGGGCGAGCGCATCTCCGTCCAGGGCTCGGGCATGGGCCAGCCGTCGGCCTCCATCTACGCGCACGAGTTGTTCGCGGAGTACGACGTACAGACACTGATCCGGGTCGGCACCTGTGGCGCGCTCACCGAGGCGGTCCGGGTCCGGGACGTGATCGTGGCGATGTCCGCGAGTACCGACTCGCAGATGAACCGGCTGCGCTTCCACGGCATCGATTACGCACCGACCGCGGACTACCAGCTGCTGCGTGCAGCCGTGGATGCGGCCGAGGCCGCGGGGCTGAACGTACACGTCGGCCAGGTGTTCTCGGGCGACCTGTTCTACAACGACCGTCCGGACCTGGTCTCGCGGACCGCGGAGTACGGCGTTCTCGGGATCGAGATGGAGGCCGCGGCGCTCTACACGCTGGCGGCGAAGTTCGGGCGCCGTGCACTCGGCATCATGACCGTCTCGGACCACCTGATCACCAAGGAGGAGACGTCCGCGGAGGAGCGCCAGACGACGTTCTCCGAGATGATCACGATCGCCCTCGACGCGGCGATCGAGGTGCCGGTCTGAGCCCCCGGTACGGCGCTGCCGCACTGGCCTGCGCCGCGTTGCTGATCGGTACGACGGCCTGCTCGGGCAAGTCGGACGACGCCAAGACCCCAAGCAGCAGTACGTCGACCAGCACGTCAGCTACACCTACTGCGACCAGCAGGACGCCGTCGACGTCGACCGCCGCGGAGACCCTGCCGGACCTGACGGCAGCACAGGTTGTCGCGGCGTTCGCCGGTCAGAAGTACCAGTGCGCGACCGACGAGGCCTACGAGACCTGCAGCAAGGGCACGACGTCCGTGCAGGTGCTGATCGGTACCCAGCCGCGCCCGGCGGTGCTGTCCCTGCAAGCGACGGGTGCGCCGGCGGAGGCTGCCACCGCGCTGGCCGAGTTCGCACCGCAGGCGCTGGAGCTTGCCCATGTGAACCCGCGCGCCAAGATCGTCGACTGGCTGAAACAGCAACAGGGCAAGGCCGCGGGGACCACCACGGCCGGCAACTGGACAGTGGAGTTCTCGACGGAGTCCGGCACCGAGCGGCCCGGCGCGATCCTCACGCTGACCGACAAGCTCTGCAAGGCGAACTGCGGAGCCGAGTAATTCGCGCGGGCTACGCCGTGACCAGTCTGGGAAGCACCTGCAGGAGACGGTCCGTCAACAGGGCCGGTGTCTTCTCCGGGTTCGCGGCGTAGCCCACCACGGCCTGCTCGAAGAGGCCGTCGATCAGTGCGTACGCCGTCGGCGCGTCGACGGTCGGGGTGGTCCCGGTGAGGTCGGCGTACCGGGAGAGGATCCGCCAGATCATCTCCTCGAGCAGCCTATCGATCGCCTCGACGTCCGGGCGGAGCTGCTCCTCGAACATGCTCTGCGCGCGCAGGTCGTACCAGAGCCGGTGCATCGGGGTCTCCTCGACCAGCGTCTGGGTCATCTTCGCCAGGAAGCCGGTCGCGAGCTCCTCGGCGGAGTGCGCGGTCTCGACCACTTCGTCGTACCGCCGGGCGCACATGGTCTTGTAGTGCCGCACGCAGTAGCTGATCAGGTCGATCTTGTCGCGGAAGTAGTAGTGCACGACGCCGTGCGTGAACTCGGAGTTGTTCGCGATCTCCCGCAGGCTGGTCCGTGCGTACCCCAGCTCGCCGAGCGTCTTCAGCGCGGACTCGGCCAGCGCGACGCGGCGGCGCTCGACCTTGTCGATCCCGGACACGCGGGCAGGCCGCTCCTCGGCCGTCGACGCCACGCGATCACCCACTCTCTCCGGCTCGAACCTGATCGGGTCGTTGCGTCAGAGTACCCCGCTCCGGGCCAGGCGCGTCCCGGAGCGGGGAGTTTTCTTGACAAGTGTCAAACAAAGTCTTGACGGGTGTCAAAGAGATGCGCACAGTGTGTAAGACCCCGTGCGAGCAAAGGAGCTTCAGAATGGGTTCACTCGATCTCTCCGGCCGCAAGGCCCTGGTCACCGGTGGCGCGCAAGGCCTCGGCGAGGGAATGGCCAGAGCCCTCGCGGCGGCCGGCGCCAAAGTCGTGATCAGCGATATCCAGAAGGACGCCGGCGAGGCGGTCGCCGACGCGCTCGACAAGGAGTACGGCGACGGCAACGGCTTCGTCGCGCACGACATCACCGACGACGGCGCCTGGGAGAACGCGGTGGTCGCGGCCAACGACATCCTCGGCGGCCTCGACATCCTGGTGAACAACGCGGGGGTGGAGATCACCAGCCTGCTCACCGAGGTCACCGCGGACCAGATCCGCAAGATGCTCGAGGTCAACGTGCTCGGCACCACGCTCGGCATCAAGTGGGGCCTGCGCACGATGCGCCCGGAGGGCCTGGCCGGTCAGGGCGGCGCGATCATCAACGTCGCCTCGGTCGCCGCCACGATCGCGTTCCCGGGGATCGCGGTGTACTCCGCGACCAAGTCCGCGGTCGACCGGCTCACCCGGGTCGCCGCGATGGAGTCCGGCAAGCTCGGGTACGGCGTCCGCGTCAACTGCATCTACCCGGGTCTGGTCCCGACCGCGATGGGCGCCGGCCTGGCGAACGACGTCGCGCAACTCGGACTGTTCGAGTCGCCGGACGCCGCGGTCGCCGCGGTCATCGGCCTCACTCCGTCCGGCCGCCTCGGCGAGGTCTCGGACATGGCCGACGCCGTCGTCTTCCTGGCGTCGAACGAGGCCCGCTTCATCACCGGCATCGGCCTGCCCGTCGACGGCGGAATGGGGATGTGATGGCGACCAAACCCGTCGTTGTTTACGGTGCCAGCGGCTACACCGGGCGGTTGGTGTGTGAGTACCTGCGGCACTACCACCTGCCGTTTGTGGCGGCCGGACGTAGTGAGGAGAAGCTCAAGGAATCGATGGGTTCCAACGTTCCCGGCATCGAGACTGCGGACTACGAGATCGCTGCTGTCGAGCATGACGTCGCCGCACTCACAGAGCTCTTCACGGGCGCGTCCGTTGTGCTCAACACCGTCGGGCCGTTCAGTGAGCTCGGTCCTGCTGCAGTAAAAGCAGCCCTGGCCGCAGGTGCGCACTACACGGACACCTCTGGCGAGCAGGACTGGCTGATCACCTGTGACGAGAAGTACGACGCCCAGTTCGCCGAGGCCGGTCTGCTGCTGGCGCCGGGTGTTGCGCAGATGTACACGACCGGTGAGATCGCCGCGCAGCTGTGCCTGGAGGAACCCGGTCTGGACACGCTGGACATCGCAGTGTTCTGGGGAGGCAGTCCGACGATCGCCTCGACCCGCACGATCCTGGTGAACGCTGCGACGTCGAAGGCGCACTACCTCGAGCAGAACGCGTACGTCGAGTTCCCGGAGCAGGGCCTCGTTCCACTCGTCGTACCCGGGCAGCACGAGCTGGCGCTGTCGCTGCCCTGGGGCGGTACGTCGCACCCGGTCTGGTTCAAGCGGGACCCACGAGTGGCGAACTGCAAGGCACAGGGTGGTGTCTTCAACGCCGCGCTCATGAACGGCGTACCGCAGATCGTTGCGGCCGCGCTGGAGGCTACGAAGGACATGGCGCCCGACGAGCGCAACGCGGCGCTTACCGAGACAGCGCGTCAGGTGATGAACCAGATGCCGCCCCGCGAGAACCCCCGCGTCAACAAGTCGCTGGACTCGGTGCACGCATCCGGGCCGCTCGGCCGGGCGCACTGCGTCATCCACGGCAACAGCAACTACCAGCAGACCGGTCTGCTCCAGGCGTACGCGGCGTACTCGCTGCTGCAGACGCCACCGAAGCGCGTCGGTTTCGCGAGTGGCTGCCAGGCGTTCGGTCACCGCGAACTACTCGGCGTACTGCGGAGCTTCGGGCTGGTGTCGGAGCCGCAGCTCACGGTGCAGAGCTAGGGCCACGCTGATGCGACTGGTCGAGTACCTGGACAAGGGGGCGTCGCTGGCCCCGGACGCCCCCTGTCTGACCACGGACGGCGAGACGCTGACGTACGCCGACGTACAGCAGCTCTCCTACCGGATCGCCGGCGCGCTGGCAGCGACCGGCGTACGGCCTGGCGGGAAGGTCGCGATCCTGTCCGCGAACGACCCGGTGGCGTTCAGCTGCGTGTTCGGGATCAGCCGGGCCGGGGCGGTCTGGTGCCCGATCAACCCACGCAACGAGGCCGCTGAGAACCGGGGGCTGCTCGACCAGTTCGACTGCGAAGTACTGATCTACCAGGCGGCGTTCGCGCCGCTGGTGGACCGCATCCGGGACGCACTGCCGAAGGTGCACACCTTCGTGTGTCTCGGCGAAGAGACCTCCGGCCCAACCCCCCACCCTGCCGGCCGGAGAACGGTCGGCTGGGACGCGTTCTGCGGGGGCGCGTCCCAGCCGGCCCCTGACCTGACCTCCCCCGACGACCTCGCGATGATCGTCGGCACCGGCGGTACGACGGGACGCCCGAAAGGTGTGATGCTCAGCAACGGCAACCTGGAGACGATGACCGCGCTGACGCTGATCGGGTACCCGTTCGGCTCGAGGCCGGTGTACCTCGCGCTGGCGCCGCTGACACACGCGGCCGGCGTGCTGTGCTTCCCGGTGCTCGCGTCCGGCGGCGAGATCGTGATCATGCGCGCGCCCGACGTACACGCCTTCCTGGAACTGATACCGCGACACGGGGTGACGCACACGTTCCTGCCGCCGACGCTGATCTACATGGTGCTGGCGGCAGCGGAGCTCGACTCCACGGACCTGTCGTCGTTGCGGTGTTTCTGGTACGGCGCCGCGCCGATGTCGGTCGCCCGGCTCGAGGAGGCGCTACGGCGGATCGGTCCGGTGATGGCGCAGCTGTTCGGGCAGACCGAGGCGCCGATGATGATCTCGATGTTGCCGCCCGCCGCACACTTCGATGCCGGCGGCAACATCGCCCGGGGACGGCTGTCTTCCGCGGGACGGCCGTCCCCCCTCGTCACCGTGGCGATCATGGGAGCCGACGGTGCACTGCTGCCGCATGGTGAGCGGGGCGAGATCGTGGTCCGCGGATCCCTGGTGATGAAGGGCTACTACAACGATCCCGACGCGACGGCGGCCGCGTCGGCGTACGGCTGGCACCACACCGGCGACATCGGCTACCTGGACGACGACAACTACCTGTACATCGTCGACCGGGCGAAGGACATGATCATCACCGGCGGCTTCAACGTGTACTCCACCGAGGTCGAGCAGGCGCTGATGGCGCACGCCGACGTCCAGGACTGTGCGGTGATCGGGCTGCCGGACGAGAAGTGGGGCGAGCGGGTCGTGGCCGTCGTACAGCTCCAGCCGGGCGTTGCGGTCGAGCCGGACGAGCTGATCGCGTTCGCGAAGGCCCGGATCGGCAGCGTGAAGGCGCCGAAGGAGGTGCTCGTCTGGCCCGACCTGCCACGCTCCAAGGTCGGCAAGGTCGTCAAGCCGGACATCAAGGCGCGACTAGCTGGATGAGCCGGCCGCGGACGACGCCACCACGATGCTGGCGGTGACGGCGGCCTGCATCTCGCTGACCGCCTTCTTGACCGCGTCGGCGGCCCAGTCGGAGTCGGCGATCTCCTTCGCCCGCCGCTTCAGTGCCCGCTTGTCCACGGCGTGCGTGACCACCTTCGGCACGATGTTCAGCGCGCTGAGCAGCGCGATCAGCGCGGCCGTCCGCTGATCCGGGAGCAGGCCCTGGCCGAGCGCCGCGTCCAGCTGCGTACGTACCTCCTGCTCGTGCCGGGCGTCCTTCGCCGGCCAGCGCGTCACCGGGAACAAGCCGAGCACCTTGCCCCGGTCCGCCTCCAGCACACCGCGCTCGGCAAGCCGCGTCAGCAACTGGTCGCGCAGCCGCTTCGACAGCGGGCCGATCTGGTTCTTCGGCTTCTTCCCCGGCCGCTCGGCCACGTACGCCAGCCGCTCGTCGAGGATCGGGTCGCCGGTCGGCGTCGCGTCGAGCACCTGCAGGCGGCCTCGACCGTCCGCGGTGATGTCGAGCTTGCGGTTCAGCGTCAGCTCGATCAGCACCGCACCGGCCAGCGCGTAGTCCAGCCCTGGCGACCCGGTGATCGGCTTGCCGGTCTCGTCGTCGTACAGAAGCAGCAACAGGTCCTCTGCGATCAACATGCTCTCAACCTAGGCAGGAGCGGTGCCTCGGCACATCCACCGCGCGGGCTATCTCACAGGTCCACCTCTGATCGGATCTAGTAAGGTAAGCCTTAGCTAACACGCCCGCCCGCCTGAAAGCAGATCTGCCATGACCAGAGCACTCCCTGAGCCGACCTACCGGAGGTTCGTCCCCGGACTCGGCACGATCGCCCTCCGGCCGTTCGACCTCGACACCGACGTCACCACCCTGCACAGCTGGGTCACCCGGCCGTACGCGCAGTACTGGGGCCTCCTCGACGCGACCGTCGCCGACGTGCGCGCGGAGTACCTGCGGATCGCCTCGACCGCGCACCACCAAGCCTTTCTCGGCGAGCACGACGGCCGGCCCGCGTTCCTGATGGAGCGGTACGAGCCGTCGTACGACGCCGTCGGCCAGGTGTACGACGTGGCGCCGGGCGATGTCGGCATGCACGTGCTGGTCGGACCGCCCGACGTACCGCTTCCCGGGTTCACCACCGCGGTGTTCGAGATGATCATGGACAGCCTGTTCAGTGATCCGCTGGTGGACCGGATCGTGGTCGAGCCCGACGTACGGAATGTGAAGATCCAGGCATTGAACGCCCGGATGGGATTCCGGAAGCACAGCATCGTGAGCCTGCCGGACAAGCAGGCGTGGCTGAGTTTCTGCACCCGTGACCAGTACGCCGACGCGCTGCGGATGAACGAGGCGGGCTGATGGATTCCTGGGCAGTGGTCAACGACGCGCTGGTCCGGAAGGCGCTGGCGGAGTTCACCCATGAGCGCATTCTCGGACCTGTTGCTGTCGGCAAGCGGTACGCCGTCGGCCGGTACAGCTTCGACGCACGGCGTTATCCCTTGAATCATTGGGACATCGCTTCGGTCGAGCGCGACGACGACGGGCCGGTCGACGCACTGGAGTTCATCACCGAGTTCCACGAACAGCTCGGCATCGCGCGCGAGATGCTGCCGGTCTACCTGGAGGAAATCAGCAGCACGCTGGCGTCGGCGGCATACAAATTGTCGAAACCGGACCTGACCGCCGCGGACCTGGTCACCGCCGACTTCCAGACCATCGAGGCCGCGATGACCGAGGGGCATCCGTGTTTCGTGGCGAACAACGGCCGGCTCGGGTTCGGCCACACGGACTACCTCGCGTATGCGCCGGAGACGGGCGCGGGGGTGCGGTTGACGTGGATCGCGACGCGGCGGGACCGCACCACGGTCTCGTGCAGTTCTTCCTTGACGTATGACACATTGCTGCGCGCCGAGTTGGGCGATGACGTACTGTCGCGATTCGCCGCCGTCGCCGATCCGGCGGAGTACGTGTATCTGCCGGTGCATCCGTGGCAATGGGACAACAAGATCTCGATCACGTTCGCCGCCGACATTGCTTCGGGGCATATCGTCCACCTCGGATCGACGGACGACATTTATCAACCACAGCAGTCGATCAGGACGTTCTTCAACCGCTCGGAGCCGTCGCGTTGTTATGTGAAGACCGCGTTGTCGGTGCTGAACATGGGGTTCATGCGCGGCCTGTCGCCGTCGTACATGGCCGCCACGCCGGCGATCAACGACTGGGTGCATTCGGTCGTCTCGAACGACGTTGTTCTCAAGCGTTATGGATTCAGCGTGCTGCGGGAGATCGCGGCGGCCGGCTATCACAACCGCTACTACGAGAACGCGACCGACACCACCTCGCCGTACCGCAAGATGCTGTCGGCGCTGTGGCGCGAAAGCCCGGTGCCTTCGCTGGAGCCGGGTGAGCGGCTGGCGACGATGGCGTCACTGCTGCATGTCGACCGGCATGGTTCGTCGCTGGCAGCGGCCTTGGTACGGGCGTCGGGGCTGGCTCCCGCGGACTGGTTGCGCGCGTACGTCGATGCCTACCTGATCCCGTTGCTGCACAGCTTCTACGCCTACGAGCTGGTGTTCATGCCGCACGGCGAGAACCTCATCCTGGTACTGCGGGACGCGATCCCGATCCGCGTCATCATGAAGGACATCGCGGAGGAGATCGCCGTACTCGATCCGGCGACCCCGGTGCCGGCCGAGGCGGAGCGGGTGCGGGCCGACGTACCGGACGACGAGAAGCTGTTGTCGATCTTCACCGACGTCTTCGACTGCATCTTCCGCTTCCTCGCACCACTGCTCGACAGCGAGGGCCTGCTGACGCCTGCCGAGTTCTGGACCGTGGTCGGCGAGTCGATCCGCGACTACCAGTCCACAACCCCCGAGCTGGCCGAGGCCTTCGCGAAGTACGACATCTTCGCGCCCTCCTTCGCCCTCTCCTGCCTGAACCGCCTACAACTCCGCAACAACCAGCAAATGGTGGACCTCACCAACATCTCCAACTCCCTCCAGTACGCCGACACCCTGGACAATCCGCTGAGCTGTGGATAACTTCCGCGGCGGTACGCCGGGATGGTTCACGCTGGTGTGGTGCCGACAGCAGAAGCTACGCGGGACGGCCGTCGCTACGAGATCGTCGACGGCCGCCTCCTGGTCACCGGACCCCAGCCACCCGCCCACCACGCCGCGGTGATCGCCCTGATGGTGCAGCTGAAACACGCCTGCCCACCAGACCTGCTGGTTGCGGTCGGCTCCCCGCTCTTCCGACCGACGCCGACCACAACCCTCCGCCCCGACCTCCTGGTCTGCCACCGCAACGCGCCGGTCACGGAATCGCCCGTGCTCGCGGTCGAGGTCGTCTCCCCCACCACCCGCACCACGGACGTGGTCCTCAAACGCACCCTCTACGAGACGCACCAGGTCCCGTCCTACTGGCTCCTGGACCCGCCACGCAGGAACTCACCATCCTCGAACTGACCCCCGCCGGCTACACCTGCCAAGCCGTCCTCCAGTCCGAGGAATCCTTCGAAACCACCCGCCCGTGCAGCGCTGCCATGCTGGTCCTGTGGCCGAGAAGGAGGCACCATTGTGTCCGTGGAACAAGTCGAGTCAGACCCCTACACGCTGGACTATCTGGACCTTGCCCCAGCCGACGGGCGCCGGCGTGAGATCGTCGACGGTGGTCTGTTCGTGACTCCGGCGCCATCGCGACTTCACCAACGGGCTGTCACTCGGCTCGGCTCTCGGCTCTTGCAAGTGTGCCCCGCCGACCTGGAGGTGCTGGTCGCCCCGTTCGACTACCGGCCGACGCCCGAGCGGTCCCTCCAGCCGGACGTTCTCGTCTGCAGCCCGGACGACACGGACCCACACCACGCGAGGAAGCCGCTCGCACTCGCGGTCGAAGTCTTGTCACCGAGCTCGAAGATGCTCGACCTCCTGCTCAAGCGCGGCGTCTACGAGCAGGCTGGGGTCCGGTCGTACTGGATCCTGGATCCGGAGAAGGAGAGCCTCACCGTGCTGGAGCTGGTGGACGGCTGCTATATCGAGCGAGATGTCGTGCACGGCGACGACGTGTTCGAAGCGATCTTGCCGTTCCCGGCGCGGATCGTTCCGGCCGACCTGTTCAGACTGCGCTGAGCGGCTTCAGCCGTTCAGTAGTTCGGTGAGTTGTTGTTTGGTGGGGAGGTTTTCGGGGCGGATGATGTCGGCGGTGCGGACGTAGTAGAAGGCTGCGGTGACGTGGTCGAGGGGGATGTTCATGAGTTCGGACCAGGCGACGCGGTAGATGGCGAGCTGGAGTGGGTCGGCGGTTTCGCCGCGGGTGGTCTTCCAGTCGATGACGTCGTACCCGCGGGAGCCGTCCGCGCGGACGAACTGGTAGACGGCGTCGATGCGACCGCGGACGACGCGGCCGTCGAGGGCGAGGGCGAACGGGGCCTCGATCTCGTACGGCGTGGTGTCGCCGAACGGGCCGTCGCGGAACGCGTCCATCAGATCGGTGAGGTCGGTGTCGTCGACGATGTCCTCGTCCGCGGCGCCCGGGAGGTCGTCGGGGTCGAGCAGCAGCTGCTGCCCGAAGTAGCTCTCCACCCAGGCGTGGAAGCGGGTGCCGAACCGCGCCGCCCGGTTGGGCTTTCGCGGCATCGGACGGGCGAGCTCCGCGGCGAGACCGTCCGGATCCTTGGCCAGCCGCATCAGCTGGGTCGCGGACAGGGCGGTCGGCAGCGTCACGTCGTACGCCTTCCGGCTCCGGCTTTCCTTTGCCTCGGACAACAATCGCTCGATCTCGGAGTCCCAGCGTGCGACCGTCGCCTGCTCGTCGAGGAGCAGCGACTCCTCGGCCTCGGCCGACGGGCCCTCCGCACGCGCCAGGCTCACCAGCGCGGCCGAGTCCAGCCGGCGCTGGTACGAGTCGACGTCGTACGGCGTGGGCCACGGCGCCTGGGTCTGCTCGGCCAGCTCCGGGTTCTCGTCGGTCAGCGCGGGCTGCTCGGCCCAGGCGATCACCCGCTCGCCCGCGTGCTTCTTCAGCGTCTCGAGGTACGTCGAGGGGCCGCGCGGGCGCTTCTGCGTCGGGCCCCACCAGTGACCGGTCGCGACCAGCAGCTCCTTCGCGCGGGTGAACGCGACGTACCCGAGCCGGCGTTCCTCGAGCGCGTTCATGTCCTTGCACTCGTCGGCGAACACCTTGAGCCCGGCGTTCGTCAGGTCGTGAATGTCCGGCAGTGTGTCGGCGTCACCGCGCAGCGGCCACGGCAGGACCTTGGCGTTCGTGGTCCATTTGTCGCGTCCGCGGTCGGACGGGAACACCTTCGACACCAGGGTCGGCACGAACACGACCGGCCATTCGAGCCCTTTCGACCGGTGCGTGGTGAGCAGCTTCACGGAGTCCGCTTCGCTCGGTACGGCGAGGTCGAGACCGGCGGCGTACTCCTCCTCGGCGGCCAGGTAGGCGAGCAGGCCGTCCAGCGACCCGTCGGACTCCGTCGACACGAAGTTGCCCACGGCATCGAGGAACGCGGCCAGGTGATCGCGGCGACCGGCGTCGACATGGTCGGGCGTCGCGGTCAGCTCGACGTCCAGGCCGATCGTGCTGATCACCCGGCGGACCAGATCCAGCAACGGCTCGGCCGCGTGCGCCCGCAGCTCGCGGAGCTCGGTCGAGAGTTCTTTGAAGCGCACAAGGGCTTCCGGCGCGTACTCCAGCGGCCCCGGATCGTCGACCGCTTCGGCGAGTGAGATCACCTCGGTCGAGTCCATCCCGGCGACGGCCGCGTCCAGGGCGGACACCAGGTCATCAGCCTGATGCGAGCCCGCGTCGGCGAGCATCCGCGCACGGTTGGCGAGCAGCGCCAGGTCGCGGTGGCCGATCCGGTACCGCGGACCGGTCAGGATGCGGAGCATCGCGGCGTTCGCGGTGAGGTCGTTGACGGCCTGCAGGGTCGCGACCACGTCGACGACCTCGGGCAGCGCGAGAAGCCCGCCGAGGCCGACGACCTCGACCGGGACCTTGCGCGCGATCAGCGCTTCGTGGACCGCACTGAGGTCGACGTTCGTCCGCATCAGGATGCCGATGTCCTTCCAGCGGCGGTTCCTGGTGCGGTGCGCGGCGACGATCGCGTCGGCGACCCACTCGATCTCCTGCGAGCGCGTCTCGAACAGCCCGACCGTGATCGCACCTTCCGGAGCGTCGGCGGGAGCCTCGAGCGGGATGACGCCGGGGTGCTGCTCGTACAACTCGGCCGCGTGCTGGTTGGCCGCGGCAAGGATGCGGCTGCCGCACCGGCGGTTGACGCTCAGCACATACCGTGAGGCAGGTGACCCGTCGGCCTGCGGGAAGTGCGACGGGAACTCGTCGAGGTTCGCGACGGAGGCACCACGCCAGCCGTAGATCGCCTGGCACGGGTCACCGACCGCGGTCACCGGGTGGCCCCGGCCGTGCTCGCGATCCGGCCCGGCGAACAGCGCCGTGAGCATCCGGCGCTGAGAGACCGACGTGTCCTGGTACTCGTCCAGCAGCACGACCTTGTAGCGCGACCGCTCGACGGCCGCGACCTCAGGGCACTCCTCGGCCAGCCGCGCCCCGAGCGCCATCTGATCGGCGAAGTCGACGACGCCCCGCTCCCCCTTGTACGCCTGGTACTCCTCGACCAGTTGCAAGATCTCGCCCCGCTTCAGCGCGGTCTCGGCGAGCTTGCGAACCTCGACCGTCTGCTTGCGGGCGGCCGCGACCTCTCGCCGTACGGCGTCGTCGTGGTCGCGGATGTCGTCGGGACGGAGCAGGTGGTCCGCGAGCTCACCGTCCAGCGCGAGCAGGCTGTTGACGAGCGTCGGCACGTGATGCGACGCGAACCGGATCGGCCCGGCGGACCGCCGTACGACCCGGCCCGCGAGCTGGAACCGGGTGGCGTCGGCCAGCACGCGCGAGTCCGGCTCGAGGCCGAGGCGAAGGCCGTGTTCCGCGATCAGCGTGCCGGCGAACGCGTGGTACGTCGAGACGACGGGCTCACCCGGCTCCTCGGGCTCCCAGTTCGGGATGTTGCTGCGCAGATGGGCGGCGAGGATCGGGTGCTGTTCCTTCGGCAGCGTCGAACCGAGGACGCCGGCCTTCGTCAGGTCCTCACGGATCCGGACGTCTAGCTCGTTCGCCGCCTTCTTCGTGAACGTCAGCCCGAGCACTTCCTCCGGCTTGACCTGCCCGGTGCAGATCAGCCACACGACCCGGGCGGCCATCGCGGTCGTCTTGCCCGATCCCGCCCCGGCCACGATCACCCCGGGCGCGAGCGGAGCGGTGATCGCGGCCAGTTGCTGATCGGAGAACGGGATCCCCAGCAGGTCGCAGAGGTCGGCAGTGGTTCGCAGTTCGACAGCCATCAGACGATCTCCCTGCCCTCGGGCTGGATCGGGCAGAGCGCGCGCGCTTCACACCGCGCACAGCCATCGTTGCGCGTAGCCACAAAATCTTCGGAACGGATCAGTTTCTCGGCGTCGTCCACGGCCTCGTCGAGCCAGGTCCGGCCGTCCTCGTCGGTCTCCAGCGGGCCCTGGTGCTGAACCTTGGGGAAGCCGCCGTTGTCGTCGTGGCGGAGCTGGACGAGCTCGGCCCCGCCGGCTTCGGCGTCCTCGCCGAGCTTCTTCAGCTGGCGGGAGTTGATCGCGCGCTGGTAGATCGCCAGCTGGACGTGCCGCGCCAGCGCCGGCTTGGTCGGGATCGTCCGCCCGGTCTTCAGGTCGACAACGCGGACCGTTCCTTCCGGGTCCTTCTCGACACGGTCCATCCGGCCCTTCACCCGGACCGCCGGGTGCTCCTCGTCCGGCAGCAGTACGTCGAAGTCCACCTCGGACCCGACCAACGTGCGGTCCGGCCGGCCCTGGTGCCAGGCGACGAACCGCCGCAGCGCCTGCTCCGCCTCGACCCGCTCCCGGTCCGAGATCCACGCGGACTCGAACTCGAGCTGCGTCCACACCTTGTCGAGCCAGCCGTTCAGCTCGTCAACGGACGGCGGCAGCGTCCCGGTCGCGACCGCATCGGCGAGCGTGTGCAGCACCATGCCGAA
Source organism: Kribbella sp. (assembly GCA_036503355.1). Lineage (GTDB taxonomy): Bacteria > Actinomycetota > Actinomycetes > Propionibacteriales > Kribbellaceae > Kribbella. Next base: position 18,165 of record DASXXB010000491.1, read on the forward strand.
CCCGATCGCCGACGTACTCGGCGTCTCCCCGCCCGCGCGCCGGGTCAGGAACCACCGCAGCGGACAGTCCACGATCGTCGTCAGCGCACTCCCGGACAGCGGCACCGGCAGCGACGGGTCCGCGATCGGCCGCACCGACTCCGTCCGCTCCCGGACGCCCCACCAGCGCGCCGGATCCGCCGTCGGCACCAACGCCTGCTCGCGATCGTCGACAGCCGACGCGAGCAACGCCAGCCGATCCGCCGCAACCCGCTTCAACGCGGGCGACGACGCCGGATCCGCCAGCACACAGCGCAGATCCGCCACCAGACCAGGCAACGACAACGGCCTGCGCGGCCGCCCCGCCACCAACTTCAAAGGAACGTCCAGCTCGGCAAGGAACCGGGACGGTTGATCGCCGTCGGCCTCCGGAGCCTGTACGGCGGTCACGATCAACCGCTCGCGCGCCCGCGTGATCGCGACGTAGAACAACCGTCGCTCCTCGGCCAGCAGCGCGCCCGCCGACAACGGATCGATCAGCCCGTCCGGACCCAACCGGTCCGGCTCCAGCAACGACCCGCGCCGCCGCAGGTCCGGCCATTGGCCCTCCTGCACCGATGCAACGACGACCAGGCGCCATTGCAGCCCCTTCGAGCGATGCGCCGTCATCAGTTGTACGCCGGCTTCGCGGTACGTCCCGTCGAAGCGGTTGTCGCCCGCGATGTCCAGCGACTCCAGCTCCGACAGGAACGCCGACACCCCCTTGAACCCGACCTGCTCCTCGGCTCGCCCCGCTGCATCGAACAAGGCGCACAACGAGTCCAGGTCCCGGTTCGCAGTCCGAGCCGTCTCGCCACCCGACGACGCCTGACCACGCAGCCGTCGCAGCCACGGCGAATCCGACCACAGCGACCACATCACTTCGTCCGGCGCCGCGCCTGCCGTCACGATATTCCTTGCCTTGAGCAACCGCTCGCCCAGTGCCGCGAACCGCGCCTCGGCCGGCGACGCCTCCTCGTCCAACAGCAACGGGTTGAGCAACGCCTCCCGCAACAGCTCGTCCGACGACCGCGGCAGCCGCTGGCCACCCGCCGCCTCCCGGTCCCGTCGGCGTAGCACCCGGGCCAGCCGCCGCAGCTGGCCCGCATCCATCGCCCCCAGCGGCGACAGCGCCAACGCCCGTACGACCTCGACCGTCAGCGTCTCGGGATCCGCCACCGCCCGCAATGCCAGCAGCATCGGCCGGACGGCCGGCTCGCGCGACAGCGGCAACTCGTCACCCGCGACGTCGACCGGGATGCCGGCCGCCGACAACGCCCGGCGCAACGGCGGGATCGATCGGCTCCCGGACCGGACGAGCACCGCCATCTCGTTCCACCCGACGCCGTCCTGGACATGCGCCCGGCGCAGCAGATCCGCGATGTGCTCGAGCTCCGCACCGCTGGTCGAGTACAGATTCGCCTCGACCTTGCCCGGACCGTAGACACACGACGAGGCATCCGGATTCCGGAAGCGTTCGAACGTGTCCCGGTCCAGCGATCCCGGGACGCCGAGCCGACTCACGACGTTCCGCGAGACGCGTTGCAGCGTGGTGCCGAAGCGTCGCGTCGTACCCAACGCGATCTGTGCAGCCTCCGCGCCGTCACGCGTCCGGAACTCGTCGGTGAACCGCAGCAGCCCGCGCACGTCCGCGCCCCGGAACGTGTAGATCGACTGATCCGGATCACCGACCACGACCAGGTCGCGCCCGTCGCCCGCGATCGCCTGCAGCAGCTTCGTCTGACCGGGATCGGTGTCCTGGTACTCGTCGACGAACACGGCCTTGAACTCGGCGCGCAGCTTGGCCTGCACTGCCGGCTGCTGCGCGAGGATCACCGCGCGATGGATCAGCTCCGAGTAGTCCAGCACCTGCTCCGCGTCCAGCACCTGCAGGTACTCCTCGAAGAAGTCCCCCACCGCGACCCACTCGGCGCGCTCCGCGGACCGCCCGATCGCGGACAGGTCCTCAGGGTCGAGGCCCAACTGCCGCGCCTTGCCGATCACCGCCTGCACCTCGTCGGTGAACCCGCGCGTCTTCAGCGCCGGATGCAGACTGCCGGGCCAGTGCACCGCGCCGACCTCACGACTGCCCGACAACGCCTCGCTCAACCGCGACGACTGCTCCGGCCCGGACGGCAGCCGCAGCGGTACGTCGAACGCGTCGGCCGGCGTGAACCGCCGCAGCAACGCGTAGCAGAACGAGTGGAACGTCATCGACGGCATCACCCGCGTGGTCCGGCCCAGCCGCCCGGTGATGCGGTCGCGCAGCTCGGTCGCCGCCTTCCGGCCGAACGTCAGCACCAGCACCTCGTCCGGGCTCAGGCCGCGGTTGCGAACCCGATCGACGACGGCCTCCACCAACGTCGTCGTCTTCCCGGTCCCCGGCCCGGCCAGCACCAGCAGCGGCCCGCCGGGATGGTCCACAACAGCTTGCTGATCGGCATCCAGAACAGGCGTCTGCGCCTTCCGCCCCGATGCCCGGACCAAGCGGTACCGGGACCCCTGTCTGCTGACCACCGCCACATCTCAACAGACGCCACCGACAAAACCTCACGGGCACCCCGCACAGCCCACAGATCGTCGGTAACCGGACGGATCACCATGGCCGATCGGCAACTTTCCGCCGCTCCCGCGCATCGAGTTCTCGACGGCGGCGCGGAGACCCGGGGCGGGGCCGCCGCGCCGCCTAGGTCCTCGCTGGATTGCCAGACAGGGCCTAGTCCTGTGGGTCCCAGCGGACCTGGCGTAGGTTCACGCGGCCGTTGGTGATCCGGACGCCGTCCGAGCGCAGCCGGTGCAGCTGCTCGTCGCCGACCTCCTCGGCCGGCACGCCGGACGCGCGGATCACTCGCCACCACGGCACGCTCGCGCCGTACTCGCGCATGATCGCGCCCACCTGCCGCGGTCCGCCCTGACCGATGTACTCCGCGATGTCGCCGTACGTCGCGACGCTGCCCTCCGGGATCGACTCCACGGCCCGCAGTACCGCCTCGACGTACTCCTCCCTGTCCACAAGCAGAATCTAGGCGAGTGGCGCGAGCGCCTTCGCGAGTGGCTCCAGGACCGACGGCGGCGCGTCCAGCGGAAGGTTCATGATCACCAGGTCGACGCCCGCCTCGCCGTACGCCGCGGCCTCGGCGACCGCCTTGTCGAGCGGGCTGTCCGGGTCGATGCGGACGTTCACCGAGCAGGTGATCTCGCTGACATCGCGGCCGACCTCCTCGCAGCGCTGGATCAGGACGTCCTTGAGCTTCGTCCACTCCTGCGGATCACCGACGATGACGTTCCACTGCTGCGCCCACTTGGCGACCGCGCGGAGGGTACGGTTCGGGCCCTTGCCGCCGATGGTGATCGGCGGGTGCGGGGTCTGCACCGCCTTCGGCTCGCAGTACGCGTTGGTGAGCTTGACGTACTTGCCGTCGAAGTTCGCGACCTTCTCGGTGAGCAGCGCGATCATCGCCTGGGTACCCTCGTCGAACCGGTCGAAGCGCTCCTTCAGGCCGTACAGCTCGATGCCGTACGCCGCGGTCTCCATCTCGTTCCAGCCGGCGCCGATGCCGAGCTCGAGCCGGCCGCCCGAGATGATGTCGGTGGTCGCGGCCATGTTCGCGAGCACGGCAGGATGCCGGTAGATCATCCCGGTCACCTGGCAGCCGAGCCGGATCCGCGACGTCGCCTGCGCGAGCGCGGCCAGCGTCGTCCAGGCCTCGAGGTTCGGCCCTTGCATGTCGCCGGTGAGCGGATAGAAGTGGTCCCAGTGCCAGGCGGACTCGAAGATCTCGAACTGGTCCGCCGCGACCCACACGTCGCGCATCTGCTGCCAGGTGGTGTGTTCCGGCCTGGTCTTGATCGCGAAGCGCATGTCAGTCGAGCCCCAGCCGGGCGCGGACCTCAGGACGGCGCAGTGGCGGCACGGTCTGCGGTGGGGTGCGGCGGGCCGGCATCTCCTCCAGGAGCTGCTCGGTGATCCGCGCGACCTCGGTGGCCGCGCGCTCGATCGGGGCGCGGGTGGTCGCGCTGAGCGAGCCGACGCCGGTCACCTTTCGGACGTACTGCAACGCGGCCGCGTAGATCTCCTCGGAGGTCGCGGACGGCTCGAGTCCCCGGAGCACGGTGATGTTTCTGCACATGCCACAAAACAGTACGCCGCACCGGGGACAACCTACGAGGTATTGACATCCCTAATGCCGTTAGGTTTTCCTCATGGTATGAGCACTGCCGCACAGGATCGCCGTACCCGCCGGCGTCAGGAGACGATCGGGGAGATCCTCGACGTCGCGATCGAGCTGATGCAGGTCGAGGGCGTGGCGGCGCTGAGCCTGTCCGCGGTGGCCCGGCGGCTCGGGATGCAGCCGCCCTCGCTGTACCAGTACTTCCCGTCGAAGATGGCGATCTACGACGCATTGTTCCAGCGCGGCGCCGAGCTCTTCCTGGCCTCGCAACGCGACGCGATCGCCGCGGCGACGACCGAGGACGTCATCGAACAGCACCTGATCGGCACCACCGCGTTCGCCCGGTGGAGCATGCAGAACCCGGTGTACTCACAGCTGTTGTTCTGGCGGACGGTCCCCGGCTTCGAGCCCAGTCCGGAGGCGTATGCACCGGCCCAGGAGACGCTGGCCGACGCGCGCCGGCTGCTGCAGGCGGCGGTGGACGCCGGCCGGCTGCATCCGGACGCGGCGAGCGACGAGGGGGTCGCACTGCTGACGTCTGTCACGTCCGGAGTGCTGTCGCAGCAGATGGCGAACGAGCCGGATGTGCCCTTCGAAGAGGGGCGGTTCACCCGCCTCCTCCCCGTCGTACTCGAGATGTTCTACCAGCACTACGCACCAACCAGGGGGAAGTCATGACCGCAGTACTCGCGGAGCAGATCGGGCGGGCCGACCGGCGGCAGAGCCGGGTCTACCGGGACGCCGAAATCGAGGCGTGGCACGCGTTGCTCGCGTCGATCGACGGGGATGAGTGGCAGCGCCGTACGGTGTGCGACGCCTGGGACGTCGCGGACATCGCCGGCCACCTGATCGGGCAGGCGGAGGACGTGATCAATCCGGTCTCGTTCCCGCGGCGGTGGCTCAAGAACAAGCGGGCGTACCCGGGCGTGCCCCGGTTCGACGCGCACATGATGGTGCAGGCCGACGAGCACCGCGGTACACCGCCCGCCGAGCTGCGGGAGCTGTTCGACCGGGTCTGGGCGAAGGCGACGCGGAAGATCTCGAGCGCTCCGGAGCTGTTCCGGCGGATCTCGATGCAGGTCGATCCGGCGCCGCGGATGTCGTTCGGCTATGTCCAGGACATCCTGCTCGCGCGCGACCTGTGGATGCATCGCGACGACGTGTGCCAGGCGCTCGGGCGGCCGTTCGATCCGGGGCCGTACGCCGGGGAATTGATCGCGCAGGTCGTGTACGACCTCGAAGCGTCCGGGCCGTTCTGGGGCGATCGGCCGCCCGTGGTCCTCGAACTCACCGGGCCGGGAGGTGGGACCTATCTGCTGGGGAGGGGTGAGCCGGTCGGTCACGCCACCGTGGACGCGGTCGCCTACATGCGCACCCTGTCCGGACGCGACAACGCCCCGACGGTGACGGGCGATCCCGTCGCCACCGAGGCGGTCGCGTCATGCCGGATGGACTTCTAGTACACCCGGTGGACTTCTAGTAGGAAGGCTGACTCGGGTCGATCTGGTCGACCCAGGCGACCACGCCGCCGCCGACGTGCACCGCGTCGGAGAAGCCTGCGCCCTTGGCGATCGCCAGGACCTCGGCGGAGCGGACACCGGACTTGCAGTGGAAGACCAACTGCTTGTCCTGCGGCAGCTTCTCCAGCGCCACACCGGTCTGGAAGTCCGCCTTCGGGATCAGCACCGAGCCCGGGATCCGGTTGATCTCGTACTCGTTCGGCTCCCGGACGTCGATCAGGACGAAGTCCTTCTCGCCGTTCTCCTTCAGCTTGATCCACTCGCTGAGCTGCTTCACCGAGATCGTCGAACCGGCCGCCGCGTCGGCCGCCTCCTCGGTGATCGCGCCGCAGAAGCTCTCGTAGTCGATCAGCTCGGTGACGGTCGGGTTCTCGCCGCAGATGGCGCAGTTCGGGTCCTTGCGGACCTTCAGCGAACGCCAGTTGAGGTCGAGCGCCTCGTAGATGTTCAGCCGGCCGAGCGACGGGTCGCCGATGCCGGTGAGCAGCTTGATCGCCTCGGTGACCTGCGCGGCGCCGACCGACGCGCAGAGCACGCCGAGCACGCC
>DASXXB010000492.1:0-3828 GCA_036503355.1 Kribbella sp.
GTGAGGCCGGTACGCCGTTACTCGAGCGGATCGGCCGCAACGTGCGACTGACCGCGGCGGGTGAGGTCCTGGTTCGGCATGCGACGACGCTGCTCGAAGGGGTCGAGGCGGCCGAGGCCGAGCTCGCTGCGGTCGCGGCGGGCCGGGTCGCCGGTGTTGTCCGCATCGGCGCCTTCCAGTCCGCGTTCATCAGGGTCGTCGCGCCGGCGATCCGCAGCCTCGCGGCGGCCCATCCCGACATTCGCGTCGAGGCGAGCGAGTTGGAAGTGGAGCAGGCTGCGCCGGCCTTGCGGTTGCAGCAGTTGGACGTGATGGTCGGCGACGAGTACGACGACCAGCCGCGTGCCGTCCACGCCGACCTGCACCGCGAGCCGCTGCTCCGCGAGCACATCCGCGTCGTCCTCCCGGACGACCATCCGCTCGCCGCTCGCGACAGGGTTCCGCTGAAACAGTTGCGCGAGCTGCCCTGGGCGGCCTGTCAACCGGGCACCGGCCACCGCGAGATGCACGTCCGCGTCTGCCGCGAACTCGGCGGATTCGAGCCCGATATCCGCTACAGCTCCGACGACTTCCTGATCCTGCTGGAGCTTGTCCGTACGACGGGCGCGGGCGCACTGCTCCCCGACCTGGTCGTCGGCGCAGGCGCGCCCGGTGTCGCCGTACGGCTGCCCGCGGAAGGAGATGTCGGACGCGCGGTCTTCCTGCTCACCCGTCGTACGCGAACGCCCGCCATCGCAGCCGTGGTGGATGCCCTTATGGGATCCACTTCAGACTGCTGAGCGTGTCCGTGGTCGGCTTGTACTCGCAGGCGGCGACGCCCTGGTAGCCGGCCGCTTTCAGTGCGTCAAGCGTGGCGTCGATCGGCAGCGATCCGGATCCCGGCTCGCCGCGCCCCGGGCTGTCGGCGAGCTGCACGTGGGCGACCGGCACGGATGACGCCGTGGCGAGGAGATCGACACCGTTGCTGCCCAGATGGAACGTGTCGAACAGTAAGGACAGATTGCCGACGTCGCGCAGTGGTCCGTTGAGCAGCCGCAGTACGTCGTCCGCGGTCAGCAGGGGATAGCGCCCGTTCAGGCCGGCCGTGAGCGGCTCGATCAGGACGGTCCCGTTCAACGGCGCGACGGCTTCCGCCGCCGATCGGATCGCCGCCACCGCTGTCTCATCCTGCTCGTCAGGCGACCAGCGATCGTCCAGTTGGCCGTAGAGCAGGTTGAACAACCGGCACCCGGTCCGCTCCGCGATCCCGACCATCGCCCGTACGTTGGCGGCCAGTTGCTGCTGCCGGTCCGGATGTGACGCCACGCCACGTTCCCCGGCCGGCAGGTCGCCGCCGTAGAAGTTCAATGCTCCCAACGACACCCCGGCAGTGGAGACAGTCCGCACGAAGTCGGAGATCTCGGCCGCCGACGGATCGGGTACGCCGAACGGCCACCACGACTCCACGACGCGGAAGCCGGCCCCCGCCGCCGCGGCGAAACGGTCGGCATACGGCAGCTCGGTGAACAGCATCGACACGTTGGCGCTCAGCTCGTGGCCCCGGTACTCCATGACGAAAAGGCTAACACCAACTCTTGCCAGTCCTGCATTCTTGTCTAACAATCTTACGTACACGACGACGCCGGAGGTGCAATGCACACCGAGCACGAGAACCAGCGGGCCGATTCCGATCCGGACTGGCCGTTGACCGCGACCCGCTGGGCCCAGATCACCCTCGCCGAGGACGATCCCGCGCACTTCGACGCCGACTTCTGGCTCGGCCTGATGCGGGACAGCAAGTCCAACGCGACCTGTATCAGCGCGGGTGGGTACGTCGCCTACTACCCGACGCGACTCGAGTACCACTACCGCAGCAAGTACCTCGGCGACACCGACCCGTTCGGCACCCTCGTCGACGGTGCGCGCAGCCTCGGCATGACCGTGATGGCGCGCGTCGACCCGCACGCGATCCACGCCGACGCCGCCGAGGCTCATCCCGAGTGGCTGGCCCGCGACCGCGACGGCAACCCGATTGAGCACTGGGCGTACCCCGGTATCTGGCTGACCTGCGCGTTCACGCCGTACCACCGGGAATTCATCACCGAGGTGATCCGCGAGATCGTCCGTGAGTACGACGTGGACGCGATCTTCGCGAACCGCTGGGAGGGGTACTACGGCATCTCCTACAGCGAGGGCGCGCGCAAGGCGTTCCGCGATGCGACCGGCCTCGAACTGCCTCACGAAGAGAACGGGGACGGCTGGCCGGAGTACGTCGCCTGGCGCCGCAAATGGCTGGCCGAGCTGGTCGCCATCTGGGACCAGGCGGTCCGTGACCTCCGCCCCCGGGCGCGGTTCATCCCGAACATGGGAGCGCTCGCGGCGCGGGACCTCGCCCGCGACCTGGCCGAGCCGGTCGCGCCGCTGTTCATCATCGACAAGCAGGGCCGGCACGGCATCGAGGCGCCGTGGGTCGCGGGCCGCAACGGGAAACGCAACCGTGGCGTGTTCCCGGATCGGCCGGTCCGGCTGATCACGTCGGTCGGGCCGGAGCACAAGTACCGCTGGAAGGACTCGGTCGCGCCGGCCGAGGAGACGAAGACGTGGATCGTCGACGGGTTCGCCCAGGGTGCGCTGCCGTGGTTCACGAAATTCAACGCGAGCGTGCCGGACCGGCGCTGGGTGCAACCGGTCGTCGAGGCGTTCAACCTGCACGCGACCGTCGAGCCGGTGCTGAAGGACCTGCGGATCACCGCCGAGGTCGCGCTCCTCGACCCGACCCACGCCGGACAGCTCCGGGCCGGCGACAACGACCATGAGAACGGCTTCTACCAGGCGCTGGTCGAGGCCCGGGTGCCGTTCGAGTTCGTCTCCGACCAGGCCATGACCGTCGAGCGACTCAGCGGGTTCAAGGTGATCGTCCTCGCGAACGCCGAGCAGCTCAGCGACGAGCAGTGCGCGATTCTCCGGTCGTACGTCGACAGCGGCGGATCGCTGGTGGCGTCGTACCAGAGTTCGCTGTACGACGATAATGGCGACGGGCGCTCCGACTTCGGACTCGGTGACGTCCTCGGCGTGCAGCTGACCGAGCCGAGCCGGCCGGTGCAGAACAACTACATCGCGCTGATGGAGCCGCATCCGCTGAACGCCGGCTTCGACGGTACCACCCGGATCATTGGCGGAACCCACATTATCGGCGTGGAGTCGGACGCGGTGGCGCCGTTCCGGTTCATTCCGGACTTTCCCGATCTGCCGATGGAAGAGGTCTACCAGCGCGCCGCGCCCGACCGGCCCGCGGTCGTCTGCACCGAGAACGCCCAGGGCGGGCGGACGGTGTACTTCCCGTTCAACGTCGGGGCGATCTTCTGGGAGGCTCTGCAGTCCGACCACGGCCGGCTGATCGCGAACGCGGTGTCCTGGGCGCTCGGGAAGAAGCCGGACGTCACCGTCGACGGCGCCGGCCTGCTGGATGTCGCCGTCCATCGAGGGGACAACAGCGTGGCCGTTGCCTTGGTCAACCTCACGAACCCGATGGCGATGCGCGGCGCGATCCGCGAGACGCTGCCGCTGCCGCCGCAGACCGTGTCGGTCGCCGTACCCACGGATCGGGTACGGGCCCGCTTGCTCGTGGCAGGAGTCGACGTGGAGGCGACCGTGGTGGACGGACGGGCCGAAGTGCTGATCCCGACCGCCGGGCTGCTCGAGGTCGTCCACCTGGATTGGAGCCACTCATGAAGATCGGCTTCGTCGGACTCGGGGTGATGGGGCGTCCGATGGCGGACAACTTGCTTGCCGCCGGCCACGAACTGTCCGTCTACCGCGGTCGCACCGACCTCGCTGCCCAACGCTGTA
>DASXXB010000493.1:0-1791 GCA_036503355.1 Kribbella sp.
GTACGCAACGACGTCTTCCTGATGGAGGCGTACATGTACCGGTGCCTGCCGCAGACCAAGCTGATCACCCAGCTGGTCCGCGACGGCGAACTCGGCACCGTGCACTCGATCCAGGCCACCTTCGCGTTCGCCGCCGGGTACCGCCCTGAGAGCCGGATCTTCGCCGACGACCTGGCCGGCGGCGGCATCCTCGACGTCGGCGGTTACCCGGTGTCGATGGCCCGGCTGATCGCCGGCGTGGCGACCGGGCAGCCGTTCGCCGATCCGGCCGCGGTGAACGCGGTCGGGACCGTCGGTGAGACAGGCGTCGACGAATGGACGGCGGCGACGCTGTTCTTCGACGGCGGCATCACCGCGCAGATCAGCACCGGTGTCCGGCTCGCCGACCAGAACCAGGTCCGGATCTACGGCAGCAAGGGCTACCTGCAGGTCGACGACCCGTGGTTCGGCGGCGACGGCAAGCCGAACAAGGTCGTGCTGTCCAGGGTCGGGGAGGAGCCGCGGGAGCTGTCCGCGGAGCCGGCCCTGATCTACACCGCGGAGGCCGAGGCGGTGCAGGCCGCGATCGCCGCCGGCGCGCAACAGGCGCCGGAGATGAGCTGGGCGGACACGCTCGGCAACCTCACCGTCCAGGACCAGTGGCGGGCCGCGATCGGGCAGCAGTACGCGAGCGAGCGGGACGACGCGACGATCCCGACCGCGACCGGGCGCCCGCTGGCCAAGCGCGCCGACGCCCCGATGACGTACGGCCACGTGCCGGGCGTCGACAAGCAGGTGTCCCGCCTGGTGATGGGCGTGGACAACCAGCAGACGCTGCCGCACGCCGCGGTGATCTTCGACGACTTCGTCGAGCGCGGCGGTACGACGTTCGACACGGCGTACATCTACGGCGGCGGACGCGGGGAGAAGCTGCTCGGGCAGTGGATGACGTCGCGGGGCATCCGCGACGACGTCGTTGTCATCGGCAAGGGCGCGCACACGCCGTACTGCGATCCCGAGTCGATCACCCGGCAGCTGCACGAGAGTCTCGAGCGGCTGCAGACCGACCACGTCGACCTGTACTTCATGCACCGCGACAACGAGGACATCCCGGTGTCGGAGTTCGTCGACGTACTGGACGAGCATTTCAAGGCCGGCCGGATCAAGGCGTACGGCGGGTCGAACTGGTCCACTGCGCGGTTCGACGAGGCCAACGCGTACGCCGAGGCGAACAGCAAGCAGCCGTTCACGCTGCTGAGCAACCACCTCAGCCTCGCCCGGGCGTACGACGTACCGTGGGCCGGCTGCCGGCACGTGGCGGACGACGAGTCGCAGGCGTGGTTGCGGGAGCGGCAGGTCGCGCTGTTCCCGTGGTCGAGCCAGGCGCGCGGGTTCTTCACCGGGAGGGCCAAGCCGGAGGACACCTCGGACGCCGAACTGGTGCGCTGTTTCTACTCCGACGAGAACTTCCGTAGGCTGGACCGGGCGCGGGAGCTGGCGGCCGCGAAGGGCGTCGAGCCGACGGCGATCGCGCTGGCCTGGTTGCTGCACCAGCCGTACCCGGTGTTCCCGCTGATCGGGCCACGGCACGTGAGCGAGACCCGCACCTCGACCCCGGGGCTGTCGGTGTCGTTGACCGACGAAGAAGTGGCCTACCTCACTGCCTAGCTGGGCCTGGGCAGCCGAATTGGTCGTGTGCTGACACGCATGTAACATGATCTGTCGGAGTCACGACCCTGAACACGGAGAATCATGTCTAAGAAGTGCGATGTCTGCGGCAAGCAGCCGACGTTCGGCAACAGCGTTGCCCGC
>DASXXB010000494.1:0-20930 GCA_036503355.1 Kribbella sp.
AACCTTCATCCGCCATCCCCTCACCCAGCCCAGCCCCTGTCGCCCAATACAGATCACCCGAAAGCCCCGTTGATACAGCCAATTTGCGGGACAACGATCCGCACCCGAACGACCACACGGGGCAAACAGGTCTCAGGACCCGCGGACGCTCCGTCCGCACCGGAATCCGTCGGCTTCAAGCAGCTCGAGCACGCGCATACCTACGGCCGCGGGCTCAACGCTCCTTGGACCGGGAAGCACCCGGGCCGGCCGGTCGGTTGACATTCGCCTGCGGCGCAGACTCCGGCTTCGGCCCACTGCCAGCCGGCGGACTGCCACTGAGCATCCGTGCCGCCTGAAGCAGATCCGGAGGCACCTGGATCCGGTGCGGAGTCGTCTGGCCAGTCTCATGTCGGGGCCCCACCGACGGACGCCCACCACCGGACAATCCGTACAGTCCACGATCGGGCCGTCCACGTTCTCGCCCCAGACGCTCGCCCGTGACCGCCGCTGGGTCCTCGGAGCGGTGCACGAACGCGACCACGTGCCGGAACGCCTGAGCGTCGGAGTCCGGCACGACCCGGCCCCCTTCGACCTTCGGCAGCGGCTCGAACTCCCGGTAGGTCATCCGGTGCGACGGACCCCTGGGCCAACCGTTGTCCTTGTACTCCTCGAAGACCGGGACCTTGATCTCGGCAGTGTCGCGCAGATCGTAGGAGCGCGGACCGTACCCGAGTTGCTTGCCCTCGTACTCACCCTCGCGCCCCTCCTGGAGTGCCTTCAGGGCTTTCATCGCCGCATTGAACTCGCGACCGGCGTCGCTGCGAGGATCGGCCTTCCACGCCGCGTGTCCGGCGTTCATCTCTGCTTTGAGCGCCTCGTCGACGATGAGGTGGTATCTCACGATTTGCTGCCGTCGTCGTCGGAGTCCTCCCACCCGTACTCGCGGACCAGATCATCGAACGAGGCACCCTTCTCGGGCCGGAAGTTCGCGATCCGATCGCGGGTGATGTGTTCGACGCGGGTCTCGAACTGGGCCTCGCGCTTCAGCGCCTCGTACTCGGCCCATTGGTCGAAGGAGATCACCACGCCTTCGGGGCGGCCCTCGGAGCCGTAAAAGAGTGGCTCGGTCGCACCCTCGCGCCACGACTCGACCGCGTTGCCGAGCGCCTGGCCGGCGGTCGCGGTGTCGACGACTCGGATCGTGACACCGCTGGGGAGGTCGTAGGGGGTCTCCATAGCTGCTCCTGATCGTGGGCGTGCCTACGTTGCGTGATCAGGATAGTTTCCGGCCGGGTTTTCCCGGGGGAACTTTCCACAGGGGTGTATCAGGGGGGTGGGGTGGGTGCTCTCATGGGCGCTGGGGTGTGGGGGAACCGTGTCTGAGCCTGTGGGGGGCGTTATGAAGGTTGCCGTGTTCGGCTTGGGGTATGTGGGGTCGGTGACGGCGGCTTGTCTGGCTGCTGCCGGGCATGAGGTGTGGGGGGTGGATGTCGACACCGCCAAGGTGGAGCCGATCTCGGAGGGGCACAGTCCGGTCGTCGAGCCGGGGCTGGACGAGTTGGTCGCGGCGGGTGCGACGTCGGGCCGGCTGCGCGCGACCACGGATCCGCGGGTCGCGCTGGATCGCGCCGACGTCTCGCTGATCTGTGTCGGTACGCCGTCCACCGCGGCGGGAAGTACGGACCTCACCTACATCAAGCGCGCGGTGCGTGACATCGCCGAGGCGGCGCAGGTCGTCGTACGGCCGGCGTCGGGGTTCCACAGCATCGTCGTACGCAGTACCGTCCCGCCGGGCACGGTCGACGAGGTGGTCGCGCAGGTGCTGGCCGAGGTCCCGCCGCCGGCGGGTCTCACGTTCGGTACGGCGATGTGCCCGGAGTTCCTGCGCGAGGGATCGGGTCTCGCGGACTTCTACGAGCCGCCGTTCGTCGTGGTCGGTACCCGCAGCCCGAAGGTCGGTACCGCTCTGACCGACCTGTTCGGATTCCTGGGCAAGGACATTCAGATTGTCGACGTTCGTACGGCGGAGGCGCTCAAGTACGCGTGCAACGCGTTCCACGCCACGAAGGTCTCGTTCGCGAACGAGATGGGCCGGATCTTCCGGCACTTCGCGGTGGACTCGCGCGAGGTGATGAAGATCTTCGTGCAGGACACCAGCCTGAACATCTCGCCGTACTACCTGAAGCCCGGGTTCGCGTTCGGCGGCTCGTGCCTGCCGAAGGATCTGCGCAGCGTGCTGCACCTCGCGCGGACGAACGACACCGAACTGCCGCTGCTGGCCGGTGCGCTGGCCACCAACGAGCGCAGTGTCCGCGACGTCGTCGATCGCGTGATCGCCGGCCCCGGCCGCGAGATCGCGCTGCTCGGCCTGAGCTTCAAGCACGCCACCGACGACCTGCGCGAGAGCCCGAACGTCGAGCTCGCGGAACGCCTGATCGGCAAGGGCTTCAATCTGCGCATCTACGACGCGATCGTGAACCCGACCCGCCTGGTCGGGGCAAACCTGAGACACGTCCAGTCGAAGCTGCCGCACCTGCAGCGGGTCCTCACCGACGACCCGAACGCGGCGCTCAAGGGCGCCGACCTGGCCATCGTCTCCGCGACCGACACCGCCGCGATCACCGCCCTGCTGGAGAATCCGCCGGCGCGCACCATCGACCTGAGCGGCCGGCTCGGCGCCGATGCCGAGGCATTGCCCGGGTACGAAGGAGTGGGCTGGTGACCGGTCCGCGGGTACTGATCATCATCCAGAACCTCTGGGTACCGTTCGACCGCCGCGTCTGGCTGGAGTGCCAGGCGCTGGTGGGGGCCGGGTACGACGTCACGGTCGTCTGCCCGAAGGGTCCGGGCGATCCGTCGTACGACGTGATCGACGGCGTGAAGGTGCACAAGTACAAGGCGTACGCGCCGGGCGGCAGCAAGATCAGCTTCGTCTGGGAGTACGCGTACTCGTTCCTGATGACGCTGCGTCTGGTGTTCCGCGCCCGCAAAGCCGGCCGCTTCGACGTCCTGCAGGCGTGCAACCCGCCGGACATCTTCTGGCCGATCGCGATGCTACTGCGCCGCCTGGACGGGACGAAGTTCGTCTTCGACCACCACGACCTGTGCCCGGAACTGTTCCAGTCGCGCTTCGGTGGTACGACGAGCCTGCCCTACAAGGGATTGCGCTTCCTCGAGCGGATGACGCACCGCCAGGCCGACCACGTCACCTCGACGAACGACTCGTACCGCCGGATCGCGATCACCCGCAGCGGCAAGGCGAACCACGACGTGACCGTGGTCCGCACCGGGCCGGACCCGGACAAACTGCTCCGCGGCGCAGCGGACGAGTCGCTGCGCCGCGGTCACCGCCATCTCGTCACCTACATCGGCGTGATGGGCCCACAGGACGGCGTCGACATCGTCGTCCGCGCCGCCGATCACATTGTCAACAATCTGCACCGGACCGACATCGCGTTCACGCTGATGGGCGGCGGCGACTCGTTCGACGAGGTGGTCGCGCTCCGCGACGAGCTCGGGCTGATCGAGTACGTCGAGTTCACCGGGCGCGTACCGGACGAGACGGTTCGCGCGGTGATGTCGACAGCAGACCTCGGCCTCTCCCCCGACCCGAAGAATCCGCTCAACGACGTGTCGACGATGAACAAGACCATGGAATACATGGCGTTCGAACTCCCGGTGGTCGCGTTCGACCTGGTGGAGACGAAGGTGTCGGCCGCCGAGGCGGCGGTGTACGTCGAGCCCAACGACGTCGCGCAGTACGGCGAAGCGATCGTCGAACTGCTCGACGACGAGGTACGCCGGCGCCGGATGGGGAAACTCGGCCGCGAACGCGTCGAGAAGGTGCTGGCGTGGAAGCACCAGCAGAAGGCGTACCTCGGGGTGTACGACCAGCTCACCGGGCACGTCAGCCACCGCGGCGACGTCGCGCCCGTGACGAACGCCACGGGGTCCTGACATGTGCGGGATCGCCGGCTGCTACCAGCAGCGTGACGGTTACGCGCTCGCGGAGGCGATGAGCGAGCGGATCGCGCATCGCGGTCCGGACGCCGACCGGGTGTACGCGTTCGACGAAGGCGACGTCCGCGCGTACCTGGCGCATCGTAGATTGTCGATCATCGACTTGTCGGCAGCCGCGGATCAGCCGTTCAGCAAGCGCGGCCTGACGATCTGCTACAACGGCGAGCTCTACAACTACAAGGAACTCCGGGCCGAGTTGTCCAAGAGCGGTGTGCACTTCCGCACCAGCTCCGACACCGAGGTGGTCCTGGAGGCCTGGCGACGCTGGGGCCCGGACGCGCTCCGGCGGTTCCGCGGCATGTTCGCGTTCGCGATGCTGGACGAGGACAGCGGCAGCCTCTACCTGGCCCGCGACCCGCTCGGCATCAAGCCGCTGTACTTCCTTCGCCGCCAGGGCGGCGTGATCTTCGCCTCCGAACTGAAGGCACTGGTCACGGCGGTCGGCTCCGAACTTCGCACCGAGCCGGGCGCGCTGATCGCGTCCATGCTCTATTACTGGCTGCCCGAGCAGCGCTGCGCGATCGACGGTGTGGAGAAACTGCCGCCGGGTTCGTGGGCGGAGTTCCGGCCCGACGGCAGCAGCCGGCACGAGACGTACTGGCGGGTGAGCGACGTCGCCACCGAGGCCGCCGCCGGTCCGCCCGCTGATTTGCGTCAGGTGATCGAGGAGTCCGTGGCCGCGCACCTGGTGGCCGACGTACCGGTGTCGACCTTCCTCAGCGGCGGGCTGGACTCGAGCCTCGTGACCGTGCTGGCGAAGCGGATGGATCCGGGCGTCGACTCGTACACGATCACGTTCCGCGCGCAGGACCAGAAGCTCGAGGCGATGCCGGACGACGCGATCTATGCGCGGAAGGTGGCGCAGCAGTTCGGGATCGACCTGCACGAGATCGAGATCGCGCCCGATGTCGTCGAGGTGCTTCCGCGGATTGTCGACAACCTGGACGAGCCGATCGGCGACCCGGCCGCGATCAACACGCTGCTGATGTGCGACACCGCCCGCGACGCGGGTGTGAAGGTGCTGCTGTCCGGGATGGGCGCCGACGAGTTGTTCGGCGGCTACCGCAAGCACCTCGCGTGCGTGATGGGAGCGCAGTACCAACGTCTTCCAGGCGTACTGCGCAACGGCCTGATCGGCCCGGCGGTACGCCGTCTCCCGGTGACCTTCAACGGTCGCGGACTGCGCTACGCCCGCTGGGCGAAACGCTTCGAGACCTTCGCGAACCTGCCCGAGGAGACCGCGTTCCGGCGCAGCTACACGATGTACGACGCCGACCAGCTCACCGGCCTCATCGGTCCGGACCTCGAGCCGTACGTCGGGAAGCTGCTCGCCGAGCACAGCGACATCTACCACGACAACGCGCTCGACGACCACGTGAACCGGATGTGCCTGGCCGACTCGCGGATGTTCCTGCCGGGACTGAACCTCACCTACACCGATCGCGCGAGCATGGCCGCGTCGACCGAGGTACGGACGCCGTTCGTGGACCCGGTCGTGGCGCGCGCGGCGTTCTCGATCCCCGGCAGCGAGAAGATCCATCGCCGCGTCAGCAAGCTGGCCCTGAAGAAGGCGGCCGAGGCGTGGCTGCCGAAGGAGATCATCTACCGGCCGAAGGCGTCGTTCAGCGCGCCGCTGCGGGCCTGGGTGCGCAACGACCTGCGCGAGCTGGTCGACGACGTCCTGCTGCGGGGCGAGCTGGTCGGGAGCGGGTTCCTGCGGCAGGCCGCCGTACAGAAGCTCGTCGACGACGAACGGGCCGGCCGGGAGGACTACTCCAAACAGATCTGGCAGTTGCTGACCCTGGAGACCTGGACGCGGCACATGCGGACGCTCGGTGTCACCATCACTTCCATCTGAAGGACGGATATGAAGCAGGTTGCGCAGAACTACAAGTCCGGTGAGCTGGCCGTGCTGGACGTGCCTCCGCCTACCTGTGCGCCCGGCGGGGTGCTGATCCGGTCGCTGTACTCGCTGATCTCCACCGGGACCGAGCTGATGAAGGTCGGCGAGGCGAAGCTGTCGCTGGTGGGCAAGGCGAAGGCGCGGCCCGACCAGGTGCGCAAGGTGCTGGACACCGTCGCCCAGCAGGGCGTGATGAGCACCTACAAGAAGGTGATGAACAAGCTCGACTCCTACACGCCGCTCGGCTACTCGCTGTGCGGTGTGGTCGTCGAGGTCGGCGCCGGCGCCGAGGAGTTCGAGGTCGGGCAGCTGGTGGCTGCCGCGGGCAACGAGTTCGCACTGCATGCGGAGTACAACTGGGTGCCGTTGAACCTGTGCGTTCCGGTGCCGGACGGCGTACCGGCAGAACAGGCCGCGTTCTCGACCGTCGGCGCGATCGCCATGCAGGGTGTGCGCCAGGCCGAGGTCCAGCTGGGCGACACGGCTGTGGTGATCGGGCTGGGGCTGGTCGGGCAGCTGGTGGTGCGGCTGCTCGTAGCCGCCGGAGTTCGCGTCTGGGGCATCGACACCGTCGCAGACCGCTGCCGGATGGCGGAGAAGGCCGGCGCCCTCGCCTGCTCCTCCCCCGACGGAATCGACGCCCTCGAGCGTTCGTTGCTGCAGGCCTCCAACGGACTCGGCGCGGATCACATCCTGCTGGCCGCGGGCGGTCACTCCAACGGTCCGGTGGAGACGGCCGCGCGGCTGGCGCGGGACCGCGCTCGCGTGGTCGACATCGGCAAGACGAAGCTGGATCTTCCCTGGAACGCGTACTACGACAAGGAGCTGGACGTCCGGTTCTCGCGATCGTACGGCCCCGGCCGGTACGACGATCGCTACGAGCTGCAGGGCATCGACTACCCGGCCGGCTACGTCCGCTGGACCGAACGCCGCAACCTCGAGTGCTTCGTGGACCTGATTGCCCGCGAACAGATCGACGTCAGCTCGCTGATCGCCAACACGTTCCCGATCGCCGACGCCACCGACGTGTACCAGAAGCTCAGCAACGGTGGCTACCCCGGCGTCGGCTTCCTCTTCGAGTATCCCAAGAAGGAGGAAGACGCCGAACACCCGCGCACCGCACCCGCGACAACTGCAAGCGTCACGGGCAGCCGCCGGCAGGCTCCCGCCGGCGCCGTGCGGGTTGGGTTCATCGGCGCCGGGAACTATGCGTCCAGCATGTTGCTGCCGCATCTGCAGAACGACGAGCGCGCCGTGCTGGGGCGAGTGGCTACCAACAAGTCCTTGTCTGCCGCGAACGCCCAGCGGCGGTTCGGGTTCGAGGCGGTGTCGACTGATGCCAACGAAGTGCTGGCGGACGACAGCCTGGATGCCGTGTTCGTCGTGACCCGGCACAGTTCGCATGCCGAGCTGACCTGCCGCGCGCTGGAGACCGGGAAGGCCGTCTTCGTCGAGAAGCCGCTGGCGCTGACCGACGACGAGCTGGACCGGATCGTCGCGACGGTGGATGCCACCGGCAACGATCGGTTGACGGTCGGGTTCAACCGGCGGTTCGCGCCGCTGCTGACCGACCTCAGGGACCGCTTCGGCAACCCGGGCGGCAACTTCTCGCTGCGGTACCTCGTCAACGCCGGCAAGCTCGACGCCACCAGCTGGTACCTCGACGCCGGCAAGGAAGGTACCCGTTTCGCCGGTGAGGGCGGCCACTTCATCGACACCCTGACCTGGTGGCTGAACAGCGTCCCGACCGAGGTGTACGCCGTACCAGGCCCCGATGCGGGCGACGTCCTCGTCACGCTCCGGTTCGCGAACGGCTCCGTCGGCACGATCACCTACGCCGGTGGCGGCAACAACCGTTTCCCGAAGGAGACGATCGACATCACCGGCGGCGGCCGGAACGCCCGGTTCGACAATTTCCAGAGCGCCTCGGTGTGGGCCGGGCGCAAACCGGTCATCCGCAAGTCCCGCAGTACCGACAAGGGCCAGCGCAACGAGGTCGAGCGTTTCGTCGCCGCCGTGAAGTCCGGCGGACCGATGCCGATCCCGTTCGACCAACTGGTCGCCACCACCCGCGCGACCATCGCGGTGGACCGCAGTCTCGCCTCCGGCAAACCGGAGCGCGTGTGACCCGGCAGCCTCTGGGCTGGTACGTCCGCCGGCTGCGCCGGATGTCCCCCACCGAACTCATCTGGCGCGCCCGCGATGCCGGACGCCGTTCTGCCTGGGCGTACCAACAAGTGCGGCCCGGGCAGGACGGGAAGCTGAATCTCCCCCTCCGGCGGGAGCGCACATTCGGTACGACGCTGCTGACGAAGACCGCCTGCTCCGTACCGGAGGACGCCCGCAAGGCGGTGATCGCGCAGGCCGACGCCATCCTGGCCGGCAACCTCGAAGTACTCGGTGTCGACAGGACCGACCTCAGGGCGCCGGACTGGTTCCGCGACCCGATCACGGGCCGCCGCTCCGACCCGGCGCAGTACGTGTTCAAGCTGAACCACCGCAACGAGCAGGCCGTCGGCAACATCAAGCAGGTGTGGGAGCTGTCCCGTCACCACCACCTCACCCAGCTGGCCGCGGCCTGGTACCTCACTCACGACGACAGGTACGCCGAACGCGTGGCCGACCACCTGAACGACTGGTGGCGGTCCAACCCGTTCCTGTCCGGGGTGCACTGGGCGAGCGGTATCGAGGTCGGCCTGCGCCTGATCAGCTGGACCTGGGTACGCCGTCTGCTGAACGACTGGCCCGACGTCACCGACCTGTTCGAGCACAACGAGCTGGCGCTCCAGCAGCTCTACTGGCACCAGCGCTACCTGTCCGCGTTCCAGAGCCACGGGTCGTCGGCCAACAACCATGTGATCGCAGAGGCAGCAGGTCAGCTCGTCGGCGCCTGTGCGTTCCCCTGGTTCACCAAGAGCGACCGTTGGCGTGCAGACGCCGCAGCCCTGCTGCAGAAGGAGCTCGAGGCCAACACGTTCCCGGACGGAGTCAACCGGGAGCTGGCCACCGACTACCACCGCTTCGTCTCAGAACTGGGCCTGTACGCCGCACTTGAAGCCGACAACGCCGGTCACCCGCTGAGCCAGGACACGTGGGCGCTACTGACCCGCACGGTCGACGTGGCCGCAGCGATCGTCGACACGCGTCTACGACCACCACGCCAGGGCGACGACGACGAAGGCATGGTCCTGGTCCTCGACCCGCCGGACGCGAGCACCTGGTCGGCATACCTCTCGCTGGGCGCTGCTGTCGTAGGCAAGGCACCCTGGTGGCCGGAGAGCCCCGCTACCGCGACCTCAGCCATCGTCGGGTCCCTGGCGAAAAGTCAGCAACCGAACCGCCCGGCTGAGCGACCGAGCCACTTCAGAGACGCCGGCCTGACCATCCTGCGCAGTCAAGACAGCGGTCCGGAGATCTGGTGCCGCGCTGACGCCGGCCCCCACGGCTTCCTCTCCATCGCCGCCCATGCTCACTCCGACGCGCTCTCACTCGAAGTACGTGTCGACGGCGTCGACATCCTCGCGGACCCGGGCACGTACTGCTACCACGGCGAAGAAGAGTGGCGGAACTACTTCCGCTCCACGATCGCCCACAACACCGTGGAGGTGGCCCGCACCGAGCAGTCGACCTGGGGCGGCCCGTTCCTCTGGCTGCGCGGGGCAACCGGCACAGTACGACGGTACGCCGCGAACGCCTGGGAGGCCGAGCACGACGGGTACGCCCCCGTCACGCACCGGCGGAGCGCAGTACTGGAGAACGGCGTACTACGGGTCGAAGACAGCCTCGACGCGACCGCCGACGTACGCATCGCCTGGCACCTGGGACCGGAGGTCGACGTGGACCTGGCGACCGGGCGCCTGGAATGGCCAACGGGATCGGCTGTCGTGGAGCTGCCCGCCGGGCTGACGTGGACGGCGTACCGCGGTGGCGACGATCCGTTGCTGGGCTGGTACTCACCGCGATTCGGCCACAAGGTCCCAGCCACCACCCTCGTCGGCGAAGGCTCCCTCACCCCCGGCTTCCCCGCAACCAGTACCTTCCGTTTCCGCTCCTGACGGTGTATCACCCCGCGGCTCGGTCCCTCTATTAGTCCAGACGATCCTGGAGGGGGCCTGTGAGCGCGCAGCAGTTGGATGTGAAGAAATCGTGGCAGGCGATCCGGCGGCACCGGCTGCTGGTGGCCGCGGTGGCCGCGGCCGGCCTGCTCGCGGGGATCGGCTACGCCTTCCTGCAGCCGCCCATGTACAACGCCTCCGCGCTGGTCGTGCTCCCGCCGCCGCCGGCGTCGGCCTCCGGCTCGACCGAGAAGACCCAGAGCATCGACACCCAGGTCTACATCGCCGAAAGCGGCCCGGTCCTGCTCAGCGCCGGCCAGAACGTCACGCCGGCGCTGTCGACCGAGGTGGTCCGCGACCGCGTCACGGCGACCGCGGTCACCGAGGACGTCATCAAGATCGACGCAAAGGGTACGACGGCCAAGCAGGCGACCGAACTGGCCAACGCGGTCGCACAGGTCTACCTGGTGTTCATCACGACCGATCAGAAGCTGCCCGGTGACCTGGGCAAGCGCACCGGTGCCCGGATGCTGGAGCAGGCGGTCAACGCCCACGGCGGCAGCATGCTCGTGCACACCGGCATCTACGGCGGCCTCGGCGGACTGCTCGGTGCGATCGCCGGCGCGATCCTGGTCCTCGCCCGGGCACGCGGCGACCGGCGGCTCCGCTTGCGCGACGAGATCGCCGACGCCGTCGGGCTCCCGGTGCTCGCGTCCGTCTCGTCGTACCGGGCGAGCGACCCGTCCGACTGGGCGAACCTGCTGGAGCACTACTCGCCGACCGCGGTCGACGCCTGGGCCCTGCGCAAGGTGCTGCACAACCTCGCGCTGGATGCCAAGAGCGGCCAGCAGGTGTCGCTGACCGTGATCTCGTTCGCGGACGACAGCAAGGCCCGGCCGCTCGGACCGCAGCTGGCCGCGTTCGCCGGCACGGTCGGCATCTCGACCTCGCTCGTGATCGACCAGCACCATGACAAGCCCTCCGGCGAGGTCGCCCTGGAGATCCACCTGGTCCTGGTGGATCGCGACCGGCCGGACCTGGACGGCAGCGAGCCGACCACGCGCACGATCGTCGCGCTCTCGGCCGGCACCGTGACCGCCGAGGAGCTGGCCCGGCTGGCCGTGGCGACGACCGCCGAGGACCGGACCATCGACGGACTGGTGGTCACCGATCCGGATCCGTCCGACCGCACGATCGGCCGGGTCGCGCAGTCGCAACGCCGGTCCTCCTCGCGGCTTCCCACGCTTCTCACCGGCACGGCAAGGCGGACCCGATGACGAACCAGCAGTTCTCCGAGCATCCCGGAGCCATCCGCGGCTGGGCCGAGGACGACGACGGCCTGTTCGTCGACGAGCCGACCACCTCGCAGCCGCCCGAGAGCCTGATCACGCTGCGGTTCCTGCGCGACGCCGTCGTCCGGCACGCGCGGATCTGGCTGGCGCTCGCGATCGTCGGGTTCACCGGCGGTCTGGCGACGTACTTCCTGCTGCCCTCCCCGCACCAGGCGGACGCCCGGCTGCTGGTCACGACTCGCGAGGGCGACGATCCGGTGAAGGCGATGGCGACCGAGATCAGCCTGGCAAGCAGCCGGACCGTGGCCGAGCGTACGGTCACGCTGCTCAAGCTGCCGCAGACGCCGGACGAGCTGCTGACCGAGTACACCGCGACCATGCTGACCGACCGGGTGCTGCAGATCCAGGCACAGGCGAAGACCGACGAGCAGGCCACGAAGCTCGCCACCATCATCGCCCAGACCTACCTGATCTTCCGCCGCGAGCAGATCGCGCTGGACGAGAAGCCGCTGCGCAAGGACCTCACCGCCGCGCAGAACGAGCTGTCACTGGCCCGGCAGGCGGTTGTTGCCTCGGGCGACGACCCGAACAACCCCAAGCAGCAGAACAGCCCGGAGATGGCGCGGTTCAACGCGGCCGGCGACAAGTACCGGTTCGTCCAGCAGCAACTGCTCGACCAGAACGTGCGGGCGTCGAAGATGAACGCGAGCCGGCTGCTCGACACCCCCACACCGGTCAAGGTGCACCAGAAGCGGGTGCTGGCGATCAAGGCCGGGACCGGACTCGTCGCGGGGCTGTTCCTCGGCATCGGGTTCATCGTCGTACGGGCGTTGATGTCCGACCGGCTGTGGAAACGCCAGGACATCTCGAACGCGCTGGGTGCCCGGGTACGACTCAGCACCGGGCGTCCGCCGCGCAACTGGTTGCCGTTCGCCGGCGTACTGCGTCCGTCGCAGACCCGGCATCCGGAGATCCGGCTGCTGTCACAGCACCTGGGTCAGCGCATCATCTGGGCGAAGCGGCCGACTCCGGCGCTGGCAGTCGTCAGCGTCGACGACGTACCGGCGTCTGCGCTGGCGGTGGCGTCACTGGCCGTGTCGCTCGCGGCCGAGGGCCGCCACGTCCTCGTCGCCGATCTGACCGGTACCGGCGTGCTCGCGCACAAGCTGGGAGTGAAGGAGTTCGGGACGCGGGACTCGCAGTTCAGCGAGCCCGGCCGGCGGATCGACGTCTTCCTGCCGGACCCGGAAGGGCTGCCGCCGGAGGGCTGCTACCTGCGGCTCGGGGACAACAACCGGCCGAGCGGCTCCGGTGACGTCCAGCTCGACGCGGCCTGGGACGCCGCCGACCTGGTGCTGACGCTGGCCGTTCTGTCACCCGCGATCGGCGCCGACCACCTCGGCAGCTGGGCATCGCGCGCCGCGGTCGTGGTGACGGCCGGCCGGTCGACGTCCGCGAAGGTCCGGGCGACCGGCGAGATGCTCCGGCTGGCCGGCCTGGAGATCGACTCCGCGATCGTGCTGCACGCGGACCGCACCGACGAAGGTGTCGGGGTGGCGGAAGCCGAGGCCTCGGCCCCGACCGCCGACCTCGAGATGTTCGGCCGATGAGCACGGTGACCGCGATCCGGACCCGGCTGGGGCCGAAACCCGGCTTCCGCGCCGTGTCCCCGGAACGCCGTCGGCGGCGCCGGCTCCAGCTGGTCTGGGCCCTGCTGGTGATGAACGTGATGACGTACTTCCCGGGTTCGCTGCAGCTCATCCCGTTCCCCGGCATCGTCGGGAAGCTGATCGCGCAAGGCGCACTGCCGCTGGCCGTCCTGCTGGTGCTGACCGTGAACCGCCCGGCCCGGGTCCGGCCGAGTGTGTTCATCTTCCTGGCCGGTCTGCTCGTCACCGAGGCGATCATGGCGAGCCTCAGGTCCGAGTTCCTCGTCAGCGCGCTGTACCGCTCGACCCGGCTGTTCCTCTTCATCGCGGTGCTGTGGCTGCTGACGCCGTGGTGGACCCGCAAGGACCTCCTGCTGGTCCGAACGCACCTGATCGTGCTGTGGTGCATCGTCGGCTCGGTGGCGCTCGGCTTCCTGGTCGCGCCCGGTCTGGCGATGCCGGACGGCCGGTTGGTGGGAATGATCTGGCCGATCCCGCCCACCCAGACCGGTCACTACGCGGCGATGGCTGCCGGACTGACCGGCGTGCTGTGGATGGCAGGAGTCCTCAGACGGGGTGCCGCCCTCGCCAGTGTGCTCACAGCGATACCTGTCCTGCTGCTGACCCACACCCGGACGGCACTGATCGCCCTGCTGGTCGGGTCGGTGGTTGCGGGGCTGAGCCTGTTCACGGCACGCTCGCGGGTACGTAAGTCGTTCGCGATCGCCATCGGCGTCTTCTCGGTCGGTGCGCTCACGGCCGGGTCCCTGGTGACCACGTGGCTCGCCCGCGGCCAGGACTCCGAGCAGGTCACCGCACTGACCGGACGGACCTTCGTGTGGGACGCGATCCTTGCGCAGCCACGGACGACCTGGGAGACGCTGTTCGGCTTCGGGCTGTCCAACAAGTCGTTCAACGGCCTGCCGATCGACAGCAACTGGCTCGGCACGTACTACGACGTCGGCCTGCTCGGTGTGTCGTTCTGCATCGCCATGGTGCTGTTCGTGTTCATCGCCGCGTGGTTCACGCCGCAGGGACCACGTCGCGCGCTGGCGCTGTTCATCGTGGCGTACTGCGTGGTCGCGTCGTTCACCGAGAGCGGGCTCAGCGAGGCGTCGCCGTACCTGCTCGAGCTCACGCTGGCCGCAACGCTCGTATACCCACGGTCGATTCAGGACGGTGCCGAATGAGGATCCTGCTCGTGCACAACAGGTACCGCTCCACAGCGCCGAGTGGCGAGAACCGCGTCGTGGACCAGGAGCGCGAAGCACTCACAGCCCTCGGCCACGAGGTCGGCCTGTTCGAACGGCACAGCGACGAGCTGGAGCAGTGGCCGGCCTGGAAGAAGGCCACGCTACCTGCCCGGGTGGTCTGGAACCCTGCCAGCAAACGCGATCTGGCCGATACGCTGCGCACGTTCCGCCCGGACGTCGTGCACATTCACAACACGTTCCCGGTCCTGAGCCCGTCGGTGCTCTACGCGTGCCGCGATGCCAAGGTGCCGGTAGTGATCACCCTGCACAACTACAAGCTGCTGTGCGCGAGTGGTGACTTCTACCGCGACGGTGCCGTGTGCCACGACTGTGCGGGTGGCAGTCCGGTGCCCGCGGTGGCGCACAGCTGTTATCGCGGCTCCAAGCTGGCGACCGCGACAACGGTGCTCAACACGCGGTCCCATCGCCGCAGCTGGCGCAACCTGGTGTCGGCGTACCTGTTTGTCTCCGAGTCACAACGCACACTGCTGGCAGGCATGGACTTCGAACCCGCCCGCAGCTTCGTCCGCTCGAACTATGTCCCGTACGACGGCCCGGTCGGCGGCGAGCGTCGACGCCAGGTGGCGTACGTCGGCCGGCTCGACGCACCCAAGGGCGCTCCCCTGCTGATGAAGGGCTGGGACGCGTACCGCGAGATTGCCGGCGACGACGCACTCCGGCTTGTCATCGCCGGTGGCGGCCCGCTGCTGGACGAGGTGACCGCCTGGGCCGCCGAACGACCCTCCGTCGAGCTCCGCGGCCTGATGAGCAAGCCCGAGGTCTTCCAGCTGATGCGCGAGTCCCGCGCCGTCGTGCTCCCGTCGGAGTGGGAGGAGACGTTCGGGTTGGTGGTCGTCGAGGCGATGGCCGTCGGCGCACCGCTGCTCGCGACCAGCCACGGATCGTTCCCCGAGCTGATCACCGACGGCGTCGACGGCGCGCTGTTCGACCCGCACCGCCCCGACGAGCTGGCCAAGCTCCTGCTCGACGTCGACACCGCCCCCGACCGGTACGACGACCTCGGCCGCAACGCGCGATCGACGTACGAGAGCAGGCACGACCCGCAGCGCAATCTCCAGCAACTGCTCGACGTCTACCGGTTCGCCGTCGCGAACCCGGTCACATCCCCGTAGCACCCGCCCGCCAGGCCCCCCGAAGGAAGAACCCATGGAAGAGCGTGCCCCGACCGGCAGTGGAGTCGCGTGGTACCGACGGCGACGCAATCTTGTCGCCGGCGGGATCCTCCTGCTCGTCGCCGGGCTGTCGACGGGTGCCTTGGTCGCCGACGGCCGGCCCGCGCGCAAGGCGGACCCGGTCGCACCCACCACGCGCCCGTCGGCCGCGGTCGTCAAGGCACCGGCCGCTCCCCCGGCCAAGATCTGCGGGAACAGCAAGGCGCTGGCCGGCCCTGCCCAGGCTCCGGCGGGCGCGGTCGTGGTCAGCACGTCGCAGAACCTGCAGACGCTGACGGCACAGCACCCGGCCGGTACGACGTTCTGGCTGGCGCCCGGGCGGCACCGGCTCACCAACGACGAGTTCGTCCAGGTGATCCCGAAGGACGGCAACCACTACATCGGCGCACCGGGTGCGATCCTGGACGGCGCGAACCGGAACCGGTACGCGTTCACCGGGTACGCCAAGGACGTCGTGATCCGCAACCTGACCATCCAGAACTTCGGCCGGGTCCGCGGCAACAACGACGAGGGCGTGGTGAACCACGACTCCGGGGTCGGCTGGACCATCGAGGCCAACACCATCCGGCACAACGCCGGCGCCGGCCTGATGATCGGCAGCCGGAACGTGGTCCGCGGCAACTGCCTGGCGGCCAACGGCCAGTACGGGTTCAACGCCTACAGCGCCCAGCGGGTCGCGAGCATCACGATCCAGGGCAACGAGATCACCGGCAACAACACCGACGACTGGGAGAAGGTCCGGCCCGGCTGCGGCTGCACCGGGGGCGGGAAGTTCTGGGCGGTGACCGGAGCCGTTGTCCGGGGCAACTGGATCCACGACAACCTCGGGGCCGGGATGTGGGCGGACACCAACAACACGTCGTTCGCGATCGAGGGCAACTACATCGCCGGCAACTTCGCCGAGGGCATCATCTACGAGATCAGCTACAACGCCTCGATCCGGGGCAACACCTTCGTCCGCAACGGGATCGGCAAGGGCCCGACGAACGTCGGGTTCCCGACGCCGGCGTTGTACATCTCCGAGTCCGGTGCGGACAAGCGGGTGCCGGGCATGTTCAACCAGACCTTCGAGGTCAGCGGGAACGTGTTCACCGACAACTGGGCCGGCGTGATCCTGTGGGAGAACGCCGACCGGTTCGCCGGGTCGGCAGCCAACACCAGCACCGGGTCCGGAACGCTGGTCAACCCGTCGGTGGTCACCAACGAGACCTGCAACGCAAGCACCATCAAGAACGAGCCGTACCTGGGTGACTGCCGCTGGAAGACGCAGAACGTTCGCGTGCACGACAACGTGTTCGCCCTCGACCCGGACAAGCTCGGCAACACCTGTGCGTCCCGGAGCGGCTGTGGGTACAACGGGATCTTCTCCAACTGGGGCACGTTCCCCGAGTGGTCGCCGTACAAGGCCCGGGCGGTCGAGGACGCGATCACGTTCCACCAGGGCAACCGGTTCTTCGCCAACACCTACAGCGGGCCGTGGAAGTTCATGGTCCACGAGCAGGGCAACGCGGTGAACTGGGCGGCCTGGCAGGGAGCGCCGTACGGGCAGGACCAGGACAGCGTGGTCAAGGTCCCCGGGGAGCGATGATGACGCTGCCTCGCCCCGAGCACCCCGAGCATTCCGAGCATTCCGAGCACCCCGAGCGCGCCGTGGATGCGCGGATCGCGCTGTTGCGGTCCGTCGGGTATGCCGCGTTCGAGCGGCACGAGCAGAACCTCGACGTACTCGACGTGGTCTTCGACAGTCTCGTGGACACGCCCGGTGCGGACGACGTACGGCAGCTGCGGTTCGCGGGGCACGGGGTCACGCTGGACGTCGATGTGCGCGGGCGCGCCGACCTGACGATCGACCTGCGGGTCTCGCCGCCCGGACCGGTGCTGGTCGAGTCCCGCGGCGACGACGGACACCTGGGCGCGCGGCTCGTCAGTTTCCTGCTGCGGTGGCCGGGCGGGACACAGCGGCCGGTCCGGACCGCGTGGATCATGATGTGATCCCGCGGTCCGGACCGGTGCAATGCTGCTTCAGGAGGCAAGCAGCAGTCTGAGTTTGTCCAGGCAGCGGCCGCGGATCGGGCCGATGCTGCCGATCGGGATGCCGATCGTGGCGGAGATCTCGGCGTACGGCACCGGCGGGTCGGCCATCAGCATGCCGAGCAGTTGCTGCCAGCGGTCCGGGAGGCTCTCGAGCGCCCGCCGTACGTCGTCCGCACGCTCGCCGGCGAGCAGGTCGGCGTCCAGTTCGGGCTGGTCGCCGGCCACCTCCTCGAAGGCCGTTGCCTCGTAGGTGAGCAGCACACGCTTGCGGAACGCCAGTACCCGCAGGCATTCCCGGCGCGTGGTGACGACCAGCCAGGCGCCGACCCGTTCGGGGTCGACGCGGTTGATGTGTTCGAGCAGCCGCAGCCAGACCATCTGCGAGACGTCAGCGGCATCGCTGTCGCTCAGCCGGAAGCTGCGGGTCACGGCCCAGACGAGCCGCGCATAGTGGTCGACCAACCGGCTCCACGCCCCCTGGTCCCCGGCCGCGGCCTGGACCACCAGTGTCGCGGCGTCGGACCGGGCAACGGCCGACCGTTCCATAACTACAGTCACGAATTCCCCCCTCGGGAATTGCAGAATCCCTGAGAAACAACGCACCGCTTCAATGGGCGTTCAGTAGGCGCCGTCGCTCCCCAGCACGGCGCGCGCGGTCTTCCACAGAATCAGCAGGTCCAGTGCGATCGACCAGTTGTCGGCGTACCGCAGATCGAGCCGCATCGACTCCTCCCAGGTCAGATCGCTGCGCCCACTGACCTGCCACAGGCCGGTCAGTCCGGGCTTCACGAGCATCCGGCGCGCGTCGTCGATCTGGTACTGCGCCACCTCGGCAGGCAGCGGCGGTCGCGGGCCGACCAGTGACATCTCCCCCCGGAGAACATTCACCAGCTGCGGCAGCTCGTCGATCGAGAACCGTCGCAGATACTTGCCGACCTTCGTGATCCGCGGGTCGTCACGGAGCTTGAACAAGATTCCGTTGCCCTCGTTCAGCGCGTGCAACTCGGCCTTGCGGGCCTCCGCGTCGGCCACCATCGTGCGGAACTTCAGCATCTCGAACTGCACGCCGCCACGACCCACCCGGGTCTGCCTGAACAGCACCGGACCCCGGCTGGTGAGCTTCACCAGCACCGCGGTGACCAGCAGGATCGGCGCCACCGCGAGCAGCAGCAGGCACCCGACGACCCTGTCGAAGATGTTCTTCAGCACATGTGGCCCGCCGCTCACCGACGGCCGCTCCAGGTGCAGCAGCGACAGACCGGCGACCGGACGGATCGAGATCCGCGGGCCGGCCACCTCGACGATGCCCGGCGAGACGATCAGGTCGACGCCGCGCTGCTCGAGTGCCCAGGACAGCTTGCGCAGCGAGTGCCCGGCCAGTTCCGGGTCGGTGGCCACCGCGACGACGTCCACGTCGTACTGGTCGACCGCTGCCAGGATGTCCATCTCGGTGCGGCCGAGCCGTTCCGGTTCGGGCTCCTCGAACGCGTCACCGCGCGGCAGGCAGTTGGCCACCACGACGTACCCGTCGGCCGGCCGCTCCTCCAGGTGCCGCCGCAGCGTGGTCACCTGGTCGTTGCGTCCGACAACGAGCACCCGGCGCATGCACCGGCCGGCGAACCGCCGCTTGGAGATCTGCCGGTGCAGCACCCAGCGGATGAACATCGCCGCGAAGCAGGTCATCGGGACCGCCAGTACGACGAAACCGCGAGCTACCTGGCTCTTCGTCGCGTACGACGTGATCGCGACCAGCGCGGTCAGCGCGACCGCTGCCCGGATGATCGAGCGGAACTCCTCCGGCCCGGTACCGAAGTAGCGGGTCTCATAACCCCGCTCCAGCGCCACACAGGCCAGCCAGGCGATCGGCAGCACCGCGCCCAGCAAGACGTAACCACCGTTGATCTGGGCCCCGAACCGGACCACCAGCGCCAGCGACACACCGAACAGCGCAGCCCCCAGGTCCCCGGCGAGCGCTGCCCACCGGTACTTCGCGACCCACCGCGCCTCGGTGAACCGGGCCGCGCGTGGCACGACGGCCGGAACCTCGTCCGGAACCACCCAGACCGGCCGACGACGCTCCCCCGACGGCGCCGGCCGTAGATCAGCCGGATCGGCCAACCCCTCGGACATGACGAATTCAGTCACGCACAGTCACCCCCCACAGGTGAACAGCGAACCCCGTGACCAACCCACACCCCGTCACGGACTTCGTCCAAACGTCGCCCCCACAACGACGTGACCCAGACAGTACTACGGGAAAGACGCTGGTGAAAGCACTTCGGAGGCAGTGTTTACCTGCGGGCAACCCGACTCTCGGGTTCCGGAAACACGCGAGACCCCCGGGACCGGTTTCGGTGATCCCAGGGGTCTCAAACGACTACTTCAAGTGATCGTCCGCCGGGTCGGGGCAACGATCGGAGCAGTCGGCGGTCAGCCGGCGATGAGCCCGTCGCCGCTGATCAGCTCGCGCATCTCGGCAAGCGAGCTGTCCGACGGGGGCAGGATCGCGTCGGAGTCGTGCAGCTCGTCGTCCGGCACCTTCTCGCCGGAGCGGACGAAGTCCAGCAGGGCGGCGAAGGCGGTCTGGTACGCCGCCTCGTCGCCGGACGACACGGCCTTCTCCAGGTCGCCGTCGACCGCGTTCAGCGCGTCGAGCTTGTCGTCGGCCAGTCGCCACTGGCCCTCACTCATGATGCGAACGATCACCGAACATCTCCGTCCTGAGGTCGCGCCGGCTCCGCGGCAGGTTGGGCTGCCGGCTGCTGCACCGGCTGGGCGGGCTGGGCGGCCTGCTGACCCTCACCGGAGAGCTCCTTCGGCGCGCCGCCGCCGGCCAGCTGGGCCTTCATCGCGGCCAGCTCGTTCTCCACGTCGGAGCCGGACGACATCCGGTCCAGCTCCAGGGTGATGTTGTCCTTCACCGTGCCGCTGGCGTCGTCGAGCGCGCCGGAGGCGAGCAGCTCGTCGATCGCGCCGGCCCGGGCCTGCATCTGCTGGGTCTTGTCCTCGGCCCGCTGGACCGCGAGACCGACGTCGCTCATCTCCTCGGAGATGCCGGAGAAGGCCTCGTTGATCCGGGTCTGCGCCTCGGCCGCGGTGTAGGTGGCCTTGATGGTCTCCTTGCGGGTCCGGAACGACTCGACCTTCGCCTGCAGCCGCTGGGAGGCGAGCGTCAGCTTCTCCTCCTCGCCCTGCAGCTGGGCGTGCTGGGTCTGCAGGTCGTCGATCTGGCCCTGCAGCCCGGACTTGCGGGTCAGGGCCTCGCGGGCCAGGTCCTCGCGGCCCATCGAGAGCGCCTTCTGCGCCTGCTCCTGCAGCTTCGACGACTGGGACTGCAGCTGGGAGGCCTGCAGCTCCACCCGCTTCCGGCTGGTCGCCACGTCCGCGACGCCCCGCCGTACTTTCTGCAGCAGCTCGAGCTGCTTCTGATACGAGTAGTCAAGGGTTTCGCGAGGATCCTCGGCCTTGTCCAGGGCGGAGTTCGCCTTGGCCTTGAAGATCGTCGACATCCGCTTGAAGATGCTCATCGATATCCGTACCCCTTCTGTG
>DASXXB010000495.1:0-4095 GCA_036503355.1 Kribbella sp.
CTACTTCCAGGGTGGAAGCAGGGTTTGGATGATGCCAGGCAGGTTGATCAGTGGTGTCGTCGGGAACGGCCACGGCCACGACGGTGTGGTCGGGGTCAGTGAAGGCAGCACGGTGGGCGTCGCAATCGGCGAGTTTGACGACGACGTCCGGGGTGGTGTCTTCAGGGCGGTCGGGGGCGGAGCGGTGGACTCCTCCACGATCGTCGTGTTCGGCAGCTTGGTCGGCGCTGTGCTCGGCTGGGTCGTCGGGTTCGCCTGGGTGGGGTCGGTCGCCGAGCCCTTCGGGCTGGTCGACGACGACGCCTTGACCGGGTTGCTCGACTCGGTGACGCCGGGGGTGGTGCGGTTCGGATGGTTGTTGTTGTTCGTGCCGGTGCCCGGCGTGCCGGCGGCCGGCTTCGGTCCGTCGCACTTCGGGCAGACGGCCGCGGTGTTGCCGGCCAGCTGCTCGATGGTGACCAGCGCCTCGACGCCCGACTTCAGCGACTCGGGCGGCAGTTTCGGCGCGAGGTCACCGAGAGCCTGGCGGGCGCTGGTGACGAAGGCCGAGATCGCCGTGATCGAGCTCTGGTCGCCGTTCTGCTGGTACGACGCGAGCAGCCGGGACACGCCCTTGCGGGCCTGCACCGAGAAGTCGTCCAGTGTCGCGTTGATTGTGGTCACCGAGCCGCCGTTGGTCGCCAGCTCCTGGACTTCGGACAGACGGGTCATCGCGTGCTCGAGATCGCGCCGGCCGCGGGAGTCGTCACCGACACCCACGTTGGTCGCCACGTTCTCGATGCTGCGCTTCATCCCGTACAAGGTGTCGCCGGGCATCGCCTGCTGGGCGGCGGCGGCAGAACCGATGCCACCTCCCAGCAGCACCAGCGCGGCAGTCGATGCCACCAACCGGATCCTCCGGCCCTGGCGGCGGCGGATATCTGTCACGGACGCGCCAACGTCCTCGCTACCCGGCGGGTCGTCCGAGTCGTCTGGTGCCGTGTGCACCGTCAACTGAGTCGCAGTGGTCGCGGACCGCGCCGCCGCCTGTTCCAGCAGGCGGTGCCGCAGTTCGGCACTGAACTCGGGTCGCGGTGCGACTGCGCCGGCGGTCCTCAGCCGTCCGACCAGCTCCACAGCTTCCAGCAACTCTGGATCATCGCCCAGTCGCGCGGAGTGACGGGGCCCGTGATCGACGGCGTGCGCGAATGACTCCGCGCGCGCTCGAGCCCTGTGTAGGTCACTCATGAGTTCTCGTTCTCCTCAATGGCCGGTCGGGGTCACCGACAGGTCCTCATCAGGCAAACGAAGTAACTCCCTGACGGGTTACGAAAGACGTTCGTTGTCATCCGCCTCATCTCAAGTCCTTGGGGATAACCTTCGCCAAGTGCCGCACGGCCCTCAGCTGGAGTTGCTTGACGGCGCCTTCGGACTTCTCCAGCGCCCTGGCCGTTTCGGCGATCGACAGACCGGCGAAGAACCGCATCGTCAGGCAGTCGCGCTGCTCGTCGGGCAGGCCGGCGACGGCGTCCCGCAGTACCTCCGCGGTGGCTGCGGCCAGTACGTCGATCTCCGGGCCCTCGGTCTGCCGGTCGTGGGTCTCGATCTCGTCGGTGACCACCTCGAGCCGGACCCGCCCGGACTTGTAGTGATCGGTGATCAGGTTCCGGGCGATCGTCACCAGCCAGGCTCCGAAGTCCCGGCCCTGCCAGCGGAACGAGTCCAGTGCGCGCAGCGCCCGGACGAACGTCTCGCTGGTCAGGTCCTCGGCGAGTGCCGACGACGACACCCGGGCGTAGATGTAGCGATAGACGGTGAGCGAGTACTCGTCGTACAGCTCACCGAAGGCACCGACGTCCCCGGCCTGGGCGCGATCGACGAGCTCGGCTCGCCGCATCCCGTCCGGGCTTGGCTCCGGCGTGGTCAAGTTGTCTCCCCGTTCGACTGACACGTCGTTCGACACATCCGCGAATGGCCTCAGTGACTGGATCAGCACAGAGCGTTACTGCTCAAGCACGTGCTGTCAACAGGCTGGGGCGTGCCGCCTTCCGTCCCGATGGTCACGAATGCGCCAGCGGACCGCGTCCGCCGTGTGCGGAGCAGCCTGCTGTCGGGGAGTGGTACGTCGCGCATGAGGATCCCCGCGCGGACGGGTTTCTGCAGTGTGAGGTTCTGTAGAAGCTCGGCCGCGAAGTCACCTGTATATCGGTGGTTACGCTCCGCTGCAACCGTTCTGGGCAACCTGGTTGCTCCCGGCCCGGATCCCGGCCGTGACAGACTCGCCTGGTGAACGTGAATTTCGCGGACATCCTTCGTGACACAGCGCAACGTCACGGCGGGCGGCCGGCGCTGGTCGACTCCGATCGGCGGCTGACCTGGAGCGAGCTCGACCAGGTCGTCGACCGGACCGCGCAGGGCCTCGCCGCGGCCGGCCTGGTACCGGGGTACCGGGTGCTGCTCCTGGTTGCCAACAGCATCGAGTTCGTCACGTCCTACCTGGGCATTCTTCGCGCTGGGCTGGTCGCCGTACCGCTCAACACCGGGCTGACCAAGCCCGAGCTGGCGACCGTCGCGGAGCACTCCGGGGCCCGGCTGGCGATCGCCGGCGCCGGCCTCGCGGACCGGATCGAGGGCGTCCGGACGGTGGCGCCCGACGAGCTTCAGGGTGACGCACCGTTACTTCGGCCGATCGATCCCGAGACCCTCGCGGTGCTGCTGTACACGTCCGGAACCAGTGGCGATCCGCGCGCCGCGATGCTCACCCATCGGGCACTGATCGCGAATGTGCAGAACCTCACGCAGCTCGGCGAGGACCGGATGGGGCCGGACGACGTGGTGCTCGGGGTGCTCCCGATGTTCCACGCGTTCGGCCTGAACGCGGTCCTCGGCTGGGCGGTAGCGACCGGCGCGGCGCTGGTCGTCGAGCAGCGGTTCGACCCGCAGCAGACGCTGGAGCTGGTCGGGCGGTACGGCGTGACGCGCCTGCCGCTGGCCCCGCCTGCCCTCCACGCACTGCTCAGCCGGCCAGATCTGCGGCCGGCGTTGAACACCGTGAAGGTTGTCCTGACCGGTGCCTCCACGCTCGACGGCGCGCTCGCGGACCGCTTCGAGGAGGCCAGTGGGCTGCACGTCCACCAGGGGTACGGCCTCACCGAGGCGTCCCCGGGTGTCACCACGACGCTCGGCGAGGACGACCCGAAGCCCGGATCGGTCGGCCGGCCGCTGCCGAACGTCGAGCTCCGGATCGCCGACGAGCAGGGCGAGGACGTGGAGGGCGACGACCCGGGCGAGATCCTGATCCGTGGCGGCAACCTGTTCTCCGGCTACTGGCCCGACGGGGTGGACGGCCCGGACGAGGACGGCTGGTACCGGACCGGTGACGTCGGGTTCCTGGACGCCGACGGCGACCTCTTCCTGGTCGACCGGCTCCGTGAGCTGGTGATCGTGTCCGGCTTCAACGTCTTCCCGAGCGAGGTGGAGGACGTGCTGGTCGGGGCGCCGGGCGTCCGCGAGGCCGCGGTGATCGGCGTACCGTCCGAGGAGACCGGCGAGGCGGTGAAGGCGTTCGTCGTGCCGTTGCCGGACGCATCGGTCGACGTCGCAACGGTCCTCGAGTACGCCGCGAGCCGGCTGGCGCGGTTCAAGTGCCCGGTCGAGATCGAGGTGGTGGACCACCTGCCGCACTCGGTGACCGGCAAGGTCGCCAAGGGACGGTTGCGGGAGACGCGATGAACAGGGTCACGTTGTACGGGAAACCGGGCTGTCACCTGTGTGACGACGCCCGGGAGATCATCCGCGCGGTCTGCGCCGAGGCAGGGGTCGAGTGGACCGAGGTCGACATCACGCAGGACGACCGGTTGTTCACGCAGTACGGCGAACAGATCCCGGTCACGTTCGTGGACGGCAAGCAGCACGACTTCTGGCGCGTGGACCCCGCCCGACTGCGGAAAGCGCTGATGAGGTAGGAGTCACCTCCGCCGATTTTGTTCTCACGTTCACAAGCTCCTAGAGTAAGAGAGCCGCCGGCCGTCAGACCGCGGTGAACCAACCGCTCCCAGGAGAATTGTGACGCGTGCCAGCAGCCGTCGCCCCGGCCCGCCGACGAGAACCGAACGC
>DASXXB010000496.1:0-77640 GCA_036503355.1 Kribbella sp.
GTGTTCCGCTACCCAGTGGTGACCGCCGGCTGGGCACGGCTCCGGGTGACCGGTCCGGCAGGCACCGAGGTGACGCTACGGTACGGCGAGACTCTGCGAACCGACGGTACCGTCGACAACCGCGGCGACGCCGGCCTGACGAACGGCCCGGTGCAGACCGATCGATACCTGCTGCGCGGCGGCGACACCGAGATCTGGGAACCGAACTTCAGCTACAAGGGATTCCAGTACGTCCAGGTCGACGGCTACCCCGGTGTCCCGACTGTCGATGACCTGGTGGCCAGGGTGGTGCACAGTGACGTGCCGTCCAGCGGGACCTTCAGTAGTTCTGCGCCGCTGCTGAATACGATCCACGAGATCAGCCGGCGGACCATCCTGAACAACCTGCACTCGGTGATGACCGACACGCCGATGTTCGAGAAGCGCGGCTGGCTCGGCGACGTCAACGTGTTGCTCCCGGCAACCATCGACAACTTCGGGATGCACCGCTTCTACCGCAACTGGCTGCACTCCGTCCGGGACGGCCAGGCGCCCGACGGAGCCGGTGTCGAGCTGTCGCCGAATCCTGACCCGGCGGCGTACACGGACCCGATCTGGGCCGGGGCGCTGGTCGACATCCCGTGGCAGCTGTTCCAGGACTACGGCGACCGCGATGTTCTCGAGCTGAGCTACCCCTCGATGGCGCGCTACGTCGACCATCTCACGCGGTGTTCGGACGGGCTGATCCAGCAGGGCTTCTACGGCGACTGGGTGTCTCCGGCCACGTCCGGGACCTTCCCGTGGCCACCGGAAGGCGCGCAGCTCACCGCGACCGCCTACTTCTGGCGGTACGCCGGGGTGCTGGCCGAGGCGGCGTACGAGCTCGGCCACGAGGACGACGCGAGGCGTTACCACGAACTCGCCGGGCGGATCGCGGCCGCGTTCAACGAGAGGTTCCTCGACCACGAGGCCGAGATCTACCGCACCGACCGTGACGTCGGGTACCGGCAGACCTCCAACGCGGTGCCACTGTCGTTCGGGCTGGTCCCGGCCGAGTTCGTCGATCGGGTGACCCAGGGCCTGGTGGCGGACGTACGGGCCCGAGGCAACCATCTGAACACCGGCCATGCCGGCACCAAAGAACTCCTGGCGGCTCTCACCGCGCACGGTCACGTCGATCTTGCCTTCGCGGTCGCCACCCAACGGACCTACCCGAGCTGGGGATTCTGGATCGACAACGGCGCCACCACCTTGTGGGAGGCCTGGGAGACGAACACACGCTCACGCGATCACGCGTTCCTCGGCAGCATCGAAGGCTGGTTCTACCGGGAGCTCGCGGGAATCAAGCCGGCTGCGCCCGGCTACGCACGGATCGCGATCCGGCCGCACCTGCCGGCCGGACTCGATCATGTCTCGGCCTCGGTACGTACGGTTCACGGGGTCGTCGGCTCGCGGTGGGAGCAGCGGGACGACGGCTTGCGCTTGGCTGTCATGATCCCCGCGAACGCCACGGCCGAGGTCTTCGTCCCTGCGGCATCTCCCGACGAGGTCACCGAGGGCCACGGGTCGACGGTGCCGCAGGCAGCCGACGCCGAGGGGGTCCGCTTCGTCCGGATGGACGGCGACCGGGCCGTGTTCGAAGTCGGCTCCGGGACCTATCAGTTCCGAACCAGGTGCACCGGGCGGTAGGGGAGGGTCAGGCAGCAGGTTCGGACATGGTTTTGAAGAAGGAGACCAGGGGGTCGGGAGCGGTCGGGGCGAAGACGGTTTCCAGGTTCTCGGCGGAGCCGGCGGCGGATTGTTCGGCTCGGGGGAAGAGGGCTGCTTCGTAGCTGGCCAGGGCGGCTTCGGTGTCGTGGGGCTCGGCGATCAGGGCGGCGGCGAGTTCGGCAGCGTCCTGCATGGCGAGGTTGGCGCCTTCGCCGGCGAACGGAGACATCAGGTGCGCGGCGTCGCCCAGCAAGGTGATGCCGGGCACGCGTTCCCAGTGGTGGCCGATCGGGAGCGCGTGGATTGGCCGGAGGGTCGGTGTGGTGTCGGCGTCGCGGACGAGGCGGAGAAGGCGGTCGTCCCAGCCGTCGAACTCGACGAGCAGAGCTTCCTTGGTGATCTCCGCAGCAGGCTGGTCGAGCTCGGTGTGAACAGCCGCGTACACGTGCAGTCGGTCCGGCTCCCGGTGGGCGAGAAACCCGCGGCCGGCACCGAGGGCGAACATGAGTCCGTTGCCGATCAGCTCGGCGCTCTCGGGGTGGTTGACCTCCGGGTCGAGGAGGTCGAGCTCGACGAAGGACAGGCCGACGTACGCCGGTGTCGCGTCGGAGACGAGTGGGCGGACCTTCGACCAGGCGCCGTCGGCCCCGATCACCAGACCGGCCGTGAACGTGCTCCCGTCGGCCAGCCGCACCTCGCTCCTGGAACCCGCGAGGCCGGTGCGGATCCCGACGACCTTCGAGCCCCAGTGGATCAGGTCCTCGGGCAAGCTGCCGAGCAGCAGGTCGCGGAGGTCGCGGCGATGGACCTCGGGGCGACCCTCGCCGGTGTCCTCGTGACGCAGTACGGCGTGCTTGTCGAGGATGCGCATCGCCTCGCCGCCGGGCATCACGATGCGCAGGAAGTCGTCGTACAGACCGGCAGCGCGAAGCGCGACCTGACCTGAGTCTTCGTGGATGTCGAGCATGCCGCCCTGGGTGCGGGCGGCCGGCGAGGCGTCACGCTCGTAGACAGCGGCCTGGATGCCGTTGACGTGCAGGATGCGGGCCAGCGTCAAGCCGCCGAGACCGGCGCCGATGATGGCGATTTCGTGGTGGGTCACAGGGGTTCTCCTTCAGTGCGTGGAGTGGCGAGCACTCCGTTGATCAGGACGCGGATGCCCCAGGACGCGCGGTCTTCGACTGGGCCGCTCAGCAGGTCCTCGCTGAGGGCGTGGATGCGCGGGTGCGTCTGTGGCCCGACCGCTCGCATCGCTGCGGTCAGGGCCTCCCATT
This sequence comes from Kribbella sp., assembly GCA_036503355.1. Lineage (GTDB taxonomy): Bacteria > Actinomycetota > Actinomycetes > Propionibacteriales > Kribbellaceae > Kribbella. Next base: position 2,964 of record DASXXB010000496.1, read on the forward strand.
GCTCCGGGTCGTCGCTGCCGGCGTGCTCGGCTGCGGTCGCGGTTGCCAGTTGGAGCAGGAGATCGATGCCCCAAGCGGCCTGCCCGGGCGGTACGCCGCCCTCGTGCAGGAGCGCGAGCAATCCCTCCAGCAGCCGGAGGTAGTTCTCTCCTGCGGGGCGCGCGGTCACCGCCGACTGGGCGAGGCTTGGATACTCGAACAGGACGTCCATGTACGACGTCAGCAGGGCAGCGACCCGCTCGCGCCAGTCTCCCGCGGCGTCGACGGGCGACAGGTCCACCGTGCCGAGGAGGTCGTCGAGTACGGCGCCGTGCAGCTGGGCTGTGTTGCGGAAGTACACGTACAGCGACGCGGGCCCGGTGTCGAGTTCCTTCGCGAGCCGTCGCATCGTCACGCGATCCATCCCCTCGGCGCGCATGATCCGCACCGCCTCGGCCACGATCCCGCGCCGGGTCAGCGCCGCTTTGGCGGGCCGTTCGCGCCGGCTCCTGGGTTCATCCGTCATATCGACATCGTAACGAACATGTTCGTTACGAACAAGTTCGTAGCCCCGCGACCGATACTGTGCGTGCCCAGGCACTCGCTCGGAAGGAAATCGCGTGGCGCGCAAAGTGTTCGGTGTCATCGCCGGTCTGCTGTACGTCGGAATCGCGGTCCTGCTGTTCAAGGGGCCGAGTTTCACGATCGACGACGACAGTGCCGGGCGGGTCGACGTCAGTTGTGGCTCGTTGATCGCGGTCGGGTGGCCGAGCGACCACTCGTCCCTCGACACCGCTGGTTACAGTTCGTGGGGCGACCACGTCACCGCCGGCCGAAGCGTTGGTACCGAGGGCCGGCTGGGGATCGCCCGCGACTGTTCGGAGCGGCGAGACACCTACCTCGCCTTCGCAGTGATCGCCGCGATCGTGGCGAACCTGGCCACCGTACTGGCCTTCACAACAGGCCGCGCCGCGACCGCTCCTGCCTGACCGAGGTGCGTGTCTACCGCCGCAGACGGGCTGCGCACTCGGCGGCGATCGCGCGGGCGAGGGTCTCGGTCGTGTCGGTGTCGCGCTCCGGGACCAGGTGGTGGACGACCCCGGTCGCGTGGAGATCGGGTGCGGTGATGCCCTGCACGGCGGCGAGCTCGGGTGCGTGGGTGGTGTCGCGGTACACGATGGCGCTGGCTCCTTCAGGCGGCAACGGCGCCAGCCAGGCGTGTTCCGCCGCGATCACGGTCGTTGCCGGGAGCAACGCCAGTGCGCCGCCGCCCGCGCCCTGCCCGAGGAGGACGGACAGCGTCGGGACGGTCAGCGTCGTCATGGTGGAGATGCACTGCGCGATCTCGCCGGCCAGTCCGCCCTCCTCCGCAGCCTGCGACAGTTCCGCGCCGGCGGTGTCGATGACGGTCACGAGCGGTAGACCGATGCTCTGGGCCAGGTTCATGCCGCGGCGCGCCTGGCGCAGGGCGGCGGGCCCCATCGCCTTGCTCTGCGAACGATCCTGGCCGACCAGGACGCATGGCTGCCCGTCGATCCGGGTGAGAGCGACGAGGACGGCCGCGTCGGGTTCGGTCAGCCGGACCGTCCCGGTGGCGCCGTGGCGGACCACGTCGCGGACGCCGGCGCGGTCGGCTCGCCGAGTCCGCAGTACCGAGGTCCACGCATCGACAGGACTGGAGGCGCCGGAACGCCGGGGGAGGGTCGGGGCGACCGGTGGATCGACCAGGATGCCGAGGGCGCGGTCCAGGAGGAACGGGAGGTCGGCGGTCTCGACCACACCGTCGATCACGCCATGCGCAGCGAGGTTCTCGGCGGTCTGTACGCCGGACGGGAACGGCTCGCCGTGGAGTGCCTGGTAGACCTTCGGCCCGAGGAAGCCGATCAGTGCTCCGGGCTCGGCGACCGTGACGTGCCCGAGCGAACCCCAGGACGCGAACACTCCGCCGGTCGTCGGGTGCCGGAGGTGAACGAGATAGGGGAGGCCCGCGGCGCGATGGTCCATCAACGCCCGGGAGATCGTGATCATCTCGACGAACGCGGTGGCGCCCTCCTGCATCCGCGTGCCGCCGGACGCTGTCGAGGCGACGATCGGCAGCCGTTCGGCCGTCGCCCGCCGTATCGCGGCGGTGATGCGTTCGGCGGCGACCCGGCCGATCGATCCCGCGAGGAACGCGAACTCCCCAGCCAGTACGGCGAGTTGCCGGCCGCGGACCGTACCGCGGCCGGTGATCACGGATTCGTCCGTGCCCGCCCGCTCGGCCGCCTGCTGCAGTTGCTGTTGGTAGGCGGCGTCCGCGGACTGCGTACCCGGACGGTCCCAGGACGCGAACGAGCCGGGATCGAGCACCGCGTCGATCAGTCCGTGCGCGGTCATCTGTCCAGCCAGGCGCGGATCGAGGCACCGTGTTCGTCGAGGATCGGCGGCGGGCGGTGATCACCCGGTTGCCGCTCCTGTTGCCCGTCGAAGAATCGCAACGGCGGGCCAGGCAGTTGGAGCCGTCCCAGTGTGCTGTGGTCGACGTCGATAAGCAGACCCTGGCTGAGGGTCTGGTCCCAGGTATAGACCTCGTCCAGTGTCCGAACCCGCCCCGCCGGGACGCCCGCCTCGGCAAGCTTCCCCAGCAGTACGTCGCCGGTCAGACCGCTGAACGCGTCCTCGATCACCGCGATCAGGCGGTCCCGGTGCGCGACCCGGTCGGCGTTCGTGCTCAGACCGTCGACGTCGAGCCCGAACGCCGCGGCGAACCGTTGCCACAGGCCCTCGCTTCCCACCGCGATCTGGACCGCGCCGTCCGCGCAGTGGAACAGTCCGTACGGCGCGATCGACGGATGGTGGTTGCCCTGGGCCACCCCGACCTCGCCGGCGACGGTGTACCGCGTTCCCTGGAAGGCATGTACGCCGACGATTGCCGCGAGCAACGACGTACGGACGATGCATCCGGCGCCCGTCGACGACCGTTCGTGGAGGGCGGCGACGACGCCGTACGCGCCGTACATCCCGGCCAGCAGGTCCCCGATCGGTACGCCGGCCCGCTGCGGATCCTCCGGCCCGGACCCGGTCAGCGACATCAGCCCGGCCTCGCCCTGGGCGATCTGGTCGTAGCCGGCCCGTCCGCCTTCCGGTCCGTCGTGGCCGAAGCCGGTGATCGACAGCACGACCAGTCGCGGGTTGCGTTCCCGCAGTACGTCGATCCCGAGGCCGAGCCGTTCGAGCACGCCGGTCCGGAAGTTCTCGACCAGGACGTCGGCGCGATCGATCAACCGCAGGACGACGTCGCGATCGGCGTCGTCCTTCAGGTCCAGCGCGATCGACTCCTTGTTGCGGTTGGCGGACAGGAAGTACGTGGACTCGTCGCCGGCGAACGGCGGCCCCCAGCCGCGGGTGTCGTCACCGCGGCCGGGCGCCTCCACCTTGATCACCCGGGCGCCGAGGTCGCCGAGCATCATCGTCGCGTGCGGCCCGGCCAGCGCCCGGGACAGATCCACGACGAGAACGCCGTCCAGCGGCCCGTGCATCCGCGTCACCAGCCCGGGAGCACGAGCGCGGCCCAGACGAGCAGCGGACCGGCCGCCACCACGATCACGCTGTAGGTCAGGATCTGCTTGTAGTACACGGGTTCCGCGATCGTCTCGGGCCGGTTCGCGAGCATCAGTGCGCCGTTGGTGGAGAACGGGCTGACGTCGACGATGGTCGAGGCGATCGCCAGCGCCGCGACGAAGAACCCGGCGCTGATCCCGCCGTGGCCGATCAGCGGCACCGCGATCGGGATGATCACCGGCAGCAGCGCGGTCGACGACGCGAACGCCGACACCACCCCGCCGACGTAGCACAGCACCAGCGCGCCGATCACTGCGGCGCCCAGCCCGGCGGCCCACTTGCCGACGAACTGGGGCGCACCGGACTCGGTGAGCACCGCGGCGTACGTACTGACGCCGGCGACCAGCAGCACAGTCGGCCACGCGACTTGCTTGATGGCGTCCTTGTGCTCGGTCGGCGACAGGATCGCAAGCAGTACGGCGGCGGTGATCGCGACGAACCCGATGTTCTTGTCGAAGGCCAGCGCCACGACCGCGACGCCGACGAAGGCGATCAGCGTCAGCAGCTGGTCGCGCCGTACGCCGCGGGCGAGCGTCCCGGTCGGCGCCGACGCGCCGGTGCCCCGGGCGGTCACGGTGTTGCCGCCGTGGTGCAGCTCATCCGAAACGTTGCCTTCAGCACTGAAGTCGACCCGCTGGTCCATCAGCTTGCGGCCGCCGAACAGGATGAACAGGATCGTCGCCATCACCAGGTTGACGACGAGACTGGACAAGAAGACGGTCAGCTCGCTGGACGGCAGGTCGTTCTTCTCCATCACCGAGTTGGTGATGGTGCCGTAGATGCTGATCGGCGAGAAGCCGCCGCCCTGGGCGCCGTGGACGACGAACATGCCCATCATCAGCGGGTTGATCTTGTACCGCGCCGCGAACCCGAGCGCGATCGGGCCGATGATCGCGCAGGCCGCCGGACTGGCGGCGCCGATCGCGGTCAGTACGGCGGTGACCGCGAACATCACCCACGGGATCAGCGCGACCCGGCCGCCGAGGGCGCGCACGGCGCTCGCCACGATGAGGTCGACGGTGCCGTTGTTCTTGGCGATCGCGAACAGATACGTGACGCCGATCAGGGTCAGGATCAGGTCGCCGCTGACGCCGGCCAGGATCTCCTTCTCACTCAGGTGCAACGCGTACACGCCGACCAGCCACGCCGCGACGTACGCGAGCGCGCCCATGTTGATCGGCAGGACGGTACCGACGACGAACAGCGCGACGAGCGCCAGGATCGCGACCCACTCTGGTCCCATGACGAGTCCTTCTTCCGGGCGGGGGACTTGTGCTGCTGGCTCAGTGGCCTAGCCAATAGCCCAATGAGCCAGTTGTCAATAAGCTGTCGGTATGGAGCCACCGCCACCACCCCGTCCGGTACTGCGGTCCCGCCTCTACGAGCAGGTCGCCGACCAGATCACCACCTGGATCACGGAGAACGGCCTGCGGCCGGGTGATCGGCTGCCGCCTGAGCGTGAGCTGGCGCAGCGGCTCGGTGTCAGCCGGGCGACGCTCAGCCAGGCGCTGGTGGCGCTCGAGGTGATCGGCGTCGTGGTGGTCAGGCACGGTGACGGCACCGTCCTGACCGAGCGGGCGCGGACCGCCCCGGTGATCGAGGCGATCCGGGCGCACGCCGACCGGCTGCCGGAGATCATCGAGGCCCGCGACGCCCTCGAGTCGAAGCTGGCGTCGCTGGCGGCGTCCCGTCGTACCGAGGCCGACCTGGTCGCGATCCGCGCTGCGCTGGCCGCCATGGAGAGGGACATCGAGAAGGGCGGCCGAGGCGTGGAGGCCGACGAGGCGTTCCACGGAGCGGTGACGGCGGCGGCCCGGTCGGAGCTGCTGGCGCAGATGATGGAGGCGATCCACGACCTGGTCCGGGAGACGCGGCTGGAGTCGCTGTCCCAGCCCGGGCGTCCTCGCGAATCGCTCGCCGGTCATCGCAAGGTCGGCGACGCGATCGCCGCGGGAGACCCAGAAGCGGCGGCGCAGGCCATGCACGAGCACGTGATGCTGGTGTCCGACGTGGCGCTGCTGCGGGATCGGACGTGACCGGGGCGGAGCATCTGGCGATCATCGCGGCGGGCCTCGGCGCCGGTGTGCTCACCTCGACCGTCGGGGTGGCGTCACTGATCAGCTTCCCGGCGTTGATCGCCCTCGGGATCCCGCCGGTGGTCGCCAACGCCTCGAACACGATCGGCCTGCTTCCCGGCGCGCTCAGTGGCTCGTTCGGGTATCGCCGTGAGCTGCGCGAGGTGTCCCGGCCGACCACGATCGCTGTCGTCCTGACCTGTGCGACGGGCGCGATCGGTGGCGCCGTACTGCTGCTGGCCCTGCCTCCCGGTGTGTTCGCAGCGGCGGCACCGTGGCTGATCCTGTTCACCTGCCTGCTCGTCGGCGTCCAGCCGTGGATCTCGCGCTCACTGCGGTCCCGGCACGACGCTCCGCAGGAAACGCGAACCACGATGACGCCCGCGACCACCGCCTTCGCAGCTCTGACCGGCGTGTACGGCGGGTACTTCGGCGCCGGCGCAGGCGTGATGATGATGGCCGTGCTCGCACTGGGCCTCGACCTCGAGCTGCGCGTGCTGAACGGCCTGAAAACCCTGTCGCTGCTGGCCGCGAACCTGGTGGCGAGCGTGATCTTCGTGTTCGTCGCCGACCTGAACCCGACCGCGATCGTGCTGCTCGCGATCGGATCGATCGTCGGCGGCTACGTCGGCTCGCACATCGGCCGCCGCCTCCCGAGCACCCTCCTGCGGGCCCTGATCGTCATCGCCGGCGTGGTCGCCGCGGTCCTGATGCTGCGCTGAAGCGCGGGAGGTCAGGCGAGTTGGCTCTCGAGGTCGCGGAGGGCGTGCAGGAAGGCCTCGGAGAAGGTCGGGAACGGCTGGATGACATCGAGCAGAACCGTGAGCGGGACCTTCGCGCGGATCGCGAGGGTGGCTTGCTGGAGCCACTCACCGGCCTCGGGACCGACGGCGTACGCGCCGGTGAGCACGCTGCCGTCGGACACCAGCGTGAGGAAGCCGGGTTGCGTGTCGTACGAGCGCAGGTACGTCGCCGTTCGCGGCACCGCGGACAGCTGGACCGTGCCGGTGAACGGACCGTCGGACGCACCGACGGACGCCGCCTGCGGATAGCAATAGACCACGCGTGGCACCGCCTGGTAGTCCGCCGTCCGGGGTATGCCGAGAATGTTGCTCGCGGCAACACGCCCCTGGTATTCGCCGACGTGTGTCAGTTGCCAGAGCCCGGTGACGTCGCCGATCGCCCAGATCCCGGGAGCGGCCTGGAGCGTGTCGTCGACCTCGATGCCGCGTGGATCCGGGTCGATGCCCACCGTCTCCAGCCCGATGCCGTCGACGCGCGGCCCGCGGCCTGTCGCGACCAGGACCCGATCGCCCTCGACCCGCGTCCCGTCGCTGAGATCGATGACGTACGTCGATCCGGTCAGCGCCACTCGCTCCGCGCCGGTGCCGACCCGGACGTCGACCTTGTCCGCGGCGAGCGCATTGGCGACTGCCTCGCCGACGGTGCGGGGTTCCCGCGGCAGCAGGTGCTCGCTCCGTTCGAGCAGTGTCACGGTCGCGCCCATCCGGGCGAGCGCCTGACTCATCTCGACGCCGGTCGCTCCGCCGCCCAGGACGAGCAGCCGGTCCGGTACGTCGACGAGCCCGGTGACGTCGCGATTCGTCCACACGCCGGGCAGGTCCCGAAGTCCCGGCACCGGCGGTATCACCGGGTCCGCGCCGGTCGCGATCACGATCGCGTCAGCGGTGTAGTTGCGGTCGTCCACCGCCACGGTGTGCGGACCCGCGAGCCGGCCGTGGCCGCGGAGTACGTCGATCCCGGCGCCCTTGGCCCACGAGACCTGGCCTGAGTCGTCGTAACTGGACACCATGAAGTCCCGCCAGGCCAGTGCCGCGCTGACGTCGAGCCGGCCGGTGACGGCTTCGCGGGCGCCGGGCGCATCCAGAGCCGCGGCCAGCGCCTCGCCGGGACGCAGCAGGGTCTTCGAGGGAATGCAGGCCCAGTAGCTGCACTCACCGCCGAGCAGTTCGCGTTCGACGACGGCGACGCGCGCACCGCCCTTGGCCAACGCTGCCGCGCAATGCTCGCCCGGAGCACCGGCTCCGAGCACGATCACGTCGTACTCGCGCTTGCTGTCCATTTCGCACTCCCTTCGGTGACTTCCAGACTGACCCGGCGCACCCGGCCGTCAGGCCAGTAGATGTCACTGGTCCCGGCAGACCAGGGACAGTCACCGGGGTGCTCGGAGCGCGGCCGGGCAGATCGTGGACCTGGGAGCAACAGGGAGGCCACCGATGGAATTTCTCGTTCTACCCGGGAGTTCGGCATGACCGCGAAGGACGAGCGGGCGGCGGTCGGCGGCGGGTCGTCGTACGCCGGGATCGCCTTGCGTGGACGGGCCGGGTCGTTGCTGGTGGCCGCGACGGTGCTGGCCTCGATGGTGGGCTTCATCGACGCGTACATGATCAACGTCGCGATCCCGGCGATCGGCCGCGACCTCGGGACCGGCGTCAGCGGATTGCAGTGGGTGCTGACGGGCTACCTGGTGACCGTCGCTTCGCTGCTTCTCCTTGCCGGCGCGCTCGCCGACCACTTCGGCTGGCGAAGGATCCTGGTCGCCGGCCTCGCCGTCATGCTGATCGGCTCGTTGTGCTGCGCGGCCGCCCCGAACGCGGCGGTGCTGATCGCCGCGCGCGTGCTGCAGGGCGCGGGTGGAGCGATGGTCGTGCCCAGCAGCCTGTCCTTGCTCAACGGCACTCTGCGGCCCGCCGATCGCGCGCGGGGGATCGGCGTGTGGGCGGGGTTGTCGACCCTCGGTACGACGCTGGGCCCGTACGGCGGAGGCTGGCTGATCGACCACGGCTCCTGGCGGTACGTGTTCCTCCTGAACGTCCCGCTGATCGCGGCAGCACTGTGGGTACTGCGCGGCGTACCGGAAGTCAGCCGCCCACACCGCGCACTGTCCGTCGACGTGGCCGGAGCGCTCCTGACCGTACTCGGCCTTGGTGGGCTGATCTACGGGCTGACGGCGGGTCCGGCCTCCGGATGGGCCAGCGCCGAGGTACTCCTGCCGGCCGGTATCGGCGTGGTCTGCCTGGCCGCCCTGATCCCGGTCGAGCAACGCCGGGCGGCACCGATGCTGCGTACGGCGCTCTTCCGGATCCGGCAGTTCGTCGCGATCAACGCGACGACGGTTCTGTTCTACGGCGCGCTGTCCGCCGCCAGTTATCTGGTCGTTCTGCAGTGCCAGCTCCGGCTGGGCTACAGCGCGACCGAGGCAGGCGCCGCGTTGATCCCGGAGTCGGCCGTGTTCCTGATCGTCTCGCCGTTCGTGGGCGGTCTGGTCGCCCGGGTCGGCGTCCGGTGGCCGATGGCGGCCGGCATCCTGATCGTGGCGGGTGGGTTCGCCTGGCTGTCGGCCGCGAGCCCGGGCCAGAGCTACGCCGAGGCCATCCTGCCGGGTGCGCTGCTGTGGGGTCTCGGCATCGGTCTGACCGTCGCGCCGCTCACCGCCGGCGTACTCGCCGCTGTCGACGACGCGGATCTGGGGGAGGCGTCGGCGATCAACGACGCGGCCTCGCGGGTCGGCGGAGTAGTCCTGATCGCGCTCGTCCCCGCACTGCTCGGCGTCGGCGGATCGGACGAACTCGCCCAGCCCCTCGCGCACCGGTACCAGACCGCGATGCTCGTGATGGCCGCCCTGAGCGTCGCCTCCGCACTGATCACCCTGCGGTACGTCGGACGCGGACGCCCGGCGACCCACCTTCCGGCAACGCCGCGCGTGCACGGCTGCGCGGTCCCTGTATCCACCTGAACATCAAGGTCCTGTCTGGTAATCCAGACAGGACCTAGACGGGAGAAACCTCATGAGTCTCAGCGGGCAGGTCGTGGTCGTGATCGGCGGGACCTCCGGCATCGGGCTGTCCACCGCCCAGCAGGCGCGGGCGCTCGGCGCGCGGGTCGTCATCACCGGCCGCAACTCCGAGCGCCTCGCCAAAGCCGCCGCGGAGGTCGACGCGGAGAACGCGCTGACGCTCGACCTGGGCGATCCGGCCCGGCTCGAGCAGGTCTTCGCCGAGCTGCCCGGCGAGCTCGACCACGTCCTGGTGAGCGGTGGCGGACCGTTCTACGCGCCGATCGCCGAGCTCGACTTCGGCCGGGCCGAACGCGTCCTCGGCGAGGAACTGGTCGGACCGCTGCGGATCGCGCGGTTGTGCATCGGCAGGGTCCGGCCGGGCGGCTCGCTCACCCTGATCACCGGTACCGGCGCACGGAGGCCCGGAATCGGGCTGAGCGTCGCCGCGATCGGCACCGTCGGCCTGCAGGCGATCGCTGCGAACGCCGCTGTGGAGCTGGCGCCGATCCGCGTGAACGCCGTCGCCGCCGGCTTCGTCGACACACCGTTGTCGGCGCGGATCCTGGGCGATCAGCTCGAGGAACGGCGCGCAGACCTGCGCGCCACGCTTCCGATCCGGCGCGTGGTCGGCCCGGACGACGTGGCAGCACTCGTCATCCACCTGATGACCAACACCGCCCTGACCGGTGCGACCTACGACGTCGACGGCGGCCAGCAACTTCTCCGCAGCTAGTGCCCTGCATCGCGCAGGACACTAGGTCGTTGCGTAGCCGGCCTCGGGGAGGGCCTCCCGGAGTTGTCTGCGGGAGCTGATCGAGAGCTTGTCGAAGATCTTGCGCAGGTGCCACTCCACCGTGCGCGGACTCAGGAAGAGCCGGCCGCCGACCTCGGGATTCGACAGGCCGTCGCGGACCAGCAAGGCGATCTGCAGCTCCTGCGGGGTGAGCTCGTCACCGGCGGACGGCCCGGTCGCGCGTTTGCGCACCGTTTCCCCGGTCGCCTGCAGCTCGCGGCGGGCCCGCTCGGCGAACGCGATCATGCCGATCGACGAGAACGCGTCGTACGCGATCCGCAGTTCCTCCCGGGCCGCGCCCCGGCGCGTGCGGCGTCGCAGCCACTCGCCGTACAGCAGGTGTGCACGCGCCAGCTCCGGGCGCAGCCGGGTGCCGTCGAGCAGCTCGATCGACTCGACGTACGCATCCTCGACCCTCGCGCCGTCGTGGACCAGTGCCCGGGCCCGCGCCTCGAGACTTCGGCCCCAGGGCTCGTCGGTGTCGCGGGTCGCGTCCTGCAGTCGCTCGAGGGTGGCGGCGGCCTCGCGCTGACGGCCGCTCCGCGCAGCCGCCTCGACCCGCTCGCCGAGCGCCCACGCCGACACGAACAGCTCCGGCGTGTCGTCGCTCGCCAACGTTGCCCACGGCAACGCTTCGTCATGGCGTGCGAGTCCGTTCAGTACGACGGAACGCGCCCAGCGGGCGTACTGCGCAGCGGTCCCTTGCCCTTCGGTGGTCGCACTTGCGATCGTCTCGTCGATCAGCCCGAACGCCTCGTCCGGGCGTCCGCGCAGCGCCGTCAGCACCAGGGCGCCGTACGGCAGGACATGCGTCCCGGTCGCCTCCCGGACCGCATCGGCCTCGGCGCGCAGCGAGATCGCCTCGGCGAAGTCGCCGGCCAGCGCGACCACCTGGCCGAGCACGTTGACCCCGACGGCCAGCACCGCGAGCGCACCGGCGGCCCGAGCCACCTGCACCTGGCGGGTGGCGGTGGACAGGCAGGCGTCGAAATCCCAGGCGGTGGCCGCCGCGGCAGTGGCCAGCCATCCCCAGCGCAGCACTTCCTCAGTTGTGGCTTCCTGCCCTCCGAACGCGGTCGCGGCCTGTTTGAGGAGCGGCATCGCACGATGCCGTCCTTCTGCGAACAGCGTGGCGAGGCCGTCCAGCAACACGTCGGAAGTCCGGGTGGCCGACTCGGGCCGCGGGGCCGCTCTGGCAGCCAGTGACACTTCGCGGAGGCCGGTCTCCGCGGTCAGTTGCCCGGCGAACAGGGCAGCGCTCCAGGCGTCGAGGTAGGTGTCGCGGGCGAGTCGCGCATCGAGCGGTTCGAGGGTCTCCGCCGCCCGGAGCAGCAGGCCGGGAGCGTCCCGGCCGCGCTGTTGCGCGTACGCCGCCTCGGCGCGGAGCAGGTCGATCCGGGCCCGCCCGAGATCGTCGAGCTTGCCCGCCTCCGCCGTCGCCAGCAGTCCCCAGGCAGTGCCGAATGCTCCCGCTTGCAGGCTGGCATGTGCGCCGGCCAGCGCACGCTCGCTACGACGTACCGGATCGCGGGTCAGGGCGACCGCCCGCTGCAGGAACGCTGCCGCCGAGGCGAAGCCGCCGCGCGCCTGAGCCCGATCCGCGGAGCGCTCGAGTTCACGGGCGACGGTCTCGTCCGGCCCGGTCGCGGCCGCGGCGAGATGCCAGGCCCGCCGGTCGGGGTCGGCGGCCGAGTCGGTCGCTCCCGCCAGTGCCAGGTGTACGGCGCGGCGCTCGGCCGCGGACGCCGATCCGTACAGCGCCGACCGGACCAGCGGATGGCGGAACGTCACCCGCTCGCCCAGACTCAGCAGGCCGTCGATCTCGGCGAACGCCTCGTCGACGCCGAGCTGGTCGGCGGCCCGTCGTACCAGGACCGGATCGCCCATCGGCTCCGCCGCGGCAACCAGCAGAAGTTGCCGGGTCGGTGCCGGCAGCGTCTCCGCCTGCCGGAGGAAACTCTGCTCGATCCGCCCCGGCAGCGTGTGTGCACCCTGCAGGCCGAACCCGGCGGCGAGCTGCGTCGCGGTCAGGCCGCGCGGCAGCTCGAGAAGGGCCAGTGGGTTGCCCCCGGTCTCGGCCACGATGCGGTTGCGGATCGGCTCGTCGAGCAGGAATTCGACGGCCGATCCGAGCAGGGCCCGGGCCTCGTCGTCCGGCAGACCCTCGACCTGCAGTTCGGCGAGTCCGTGCAGGTCCACGCCGACCTCACGCGCGCCGAACAGCATCCCGACGGCCTCGGCGCCGACCCTCCGGGCGACGAAGCCGAGCGTCTGCGCGGTCGCGGTGTCCAGCCACTGCACGTCGTCGACGATCACCAGTACCGGCTGTTCCTCGGCCAGGTCCGAGATCAGGCTGAGCACCGCGAGCCCGACCATGAACCGGTCCGGCGCCGGGCCCGGTGCGAGCCCGAAGACCGTCGCGAGCGCGCGGCGTTGTGGCTCCGGGATCCGGTGCCGTCGATCGAGCAGCGGTACGCACAGTTGGTGCAGTGCGGCGAAGGCCAGCTCCATCTCCGACTGGACGCCGACCGCACGCAGTACGCAGAAGTCCGGCGCGGCCTCGGCGGCATAGGTCAGCAGCGCGCTCTTCCCGACGCCGGCCTGACCCCGGACGACCAGCACCCGGCTGGTGCCGTTGCGGGCGTCGGTCAGCAACCGGTCGAGAACGGCGCGTTCCGGCCGTCGTCCGAGCAGCTTCGTACCTCGTGCTCGCTCCGCCCCCAGGCCGCGGAACCCATCCCCATGCTCCACTGTCCGCCCCTCCACGCAGTGCGCCCGCTACGTGCCGTCCCAGGACCGGCCACCGGATCCTCAGACTAGATCCGTCCCGCCCTGGTTGACCACTGCACTCACGCGGTGGGGTCGGGTCCGAGGGCGGTGTCGAGGAGGTCGCCCAGTTGCTGGAGCTGGGCGGGGGAGAGGGTGTCGAACGACGACTTGAAAACCTCGTTCACTGCCCGTTGACCGTCGGCGCGCAGCTGCTCGCCCTTGTCGGTGAGGCGGTGTTTGACGGCGCGGCCCGGCCCGGGGACCCGCTCGATCAGGCCGCGATCGGCCATCCGGGTCGCGAGCGAACCGAACGACTGGTCGGTCTGGAAGGTCAGTATGGCGAGGTCGTGCAGGGACGCATCGGGCCGGCGGTGCAGATGCCGCAGGGTGTCCCACTGCACCAGCGAGAGGCCGAGCGGCGCGAGCGCGCGGCTCAGCGCGCGATGGTGACGGTACTGCAGGCGTTTGACGGCGAGAGCGACGTCCGCGGGCTGGTGCTTCATGCCCGAGAGGATATCAGGTTGCTTATATCAAGATGCAGAACTAAGATTCCTGATATAAGCATCCTGAAATTTCGGCCACTGGCTGGGAGCGTGCTGATGCCGGCGTCAGTAGAGGTTCGCGAGGGCGTCCTTGACGTTGCCGATCAGGGTGGGGGCGGCGTTCGACTGGATGCCGACGATCCGGATACCGATGGTTCCGGTCGCGGTGACGGTGAGGTTGGAAAGGGTGCAGCCGGACAGGAGCCAGCGGGTTCCGGCCAGGTCGGCGGCGGTGATGTCGGTGTACCAGAGGGTGTTGGCGGTGAACGTCGGTGGTAGGACGCCGCTGACGACCACGCCGTGGCCGGGGTCTGACGGGACGCCGCCGATACCGAAGGCGGTGCCGGTCGACCAGAGTGCCTTGGCGCCGCCGTTGCTGTGGTTCGCGGTGTTGCCGACGAACGAGCCGTGGCCCCAGTTGTCGGACGCCGCCACGCCGTACGGGGAGGTGCGGTTGAAGGAGTAGTACGCGCCGTAGCAGCCGACGATGTCGTTGTTGTTGATCTCCCAGTTCCCGGACGAGTTCCAGATCGCCAGCCGGCAGTAGGTGAAGCTGCAGTCCGACAGCACGGAGTACTCGCTGCGGTCGGTCGTTGAGACGCCGAAGTAGCAGCGGACGAAGGAGTTTCCGCGCAGCTTGACCCGGTACCCGAAGTAGTCGTCGGCCGCCGCGCCGGTCGCGACGACGCCCGCTCCGCGCCAGTTCTCGAAGTCGCAGTCGACGATGCGGACGTTCGTACTGCGGGTGATCCGGACTCCGACGTGGCCGACGACCTGATCGGTACCGAGCGGATCGGAGGACTGGCCGACGAACCGGACGTCCCGGATCGTCACGTCCCGCCGACCGCTGATCCGGAGCGCACCGTCCTGACCCGCGACCGTGACGCGCGCACCGTTGCCGATGATCACGCAGCCGTCCGGCACCTCGACCGGCTTCGGCAGCACGTACGTCGCTGTCGGCCGCAGCTCGACCTGCCGATGTGCTGCCAGGAATTGACCGAAGTCGTCCTCGGGCTCGAGGACCGGAAGCGCCGGCGCGTTCCGTGCGCCGACTGCCACGGCGCCCACCGTCCCGACTGTGCCGGCGAGCGCACCAGTGAGCACGCTGCGCCGCGCGGTGGTGCTCATGAGGTGGTGACGTTGGTCGAGTGGATGGTGCCGGTGTAGAGCCAGCGGTTGGTGAGGGTGGCCGGGGGAGTGACGTAGGCGCGGTTGCCGCCGATGGTGAGGTTCGGCAGGCCGGTCGGGTTCAGGGTGTGGGCGGGGGTCATCTCGTCGACATCACGGAAGAAGCGCTGGGTGGTGGCCTGGCCGACGACGCGGCCGTCGAGGATCAGGCTGCTGATTCCGTTGCTGCTGGCAAAGATCAGTTCGTGGTCGTGGCCGTCGGCAGCGTTCACCGAGCTCTGGATCCGGATCGGGTACGTCGACGACGCACTGCGGAACTCGACGTACGGCGCTCCCGAGTTCAGCGACACGACGAGATCGCGCACCTGGCTGATCGGGTCCGCACTGGACAGCAACGTGGCTGCGGGCGCGGTGGCCGTCGTACGGAACTTGATCGTCACAGCGCCGGCAGTCAGATCCTTCAGGGCGGGGAACTGGTCCGACACGTCGTGCAACGCCGACCCGTCGAAGGTGCGCGACGTCGTGTCCTCCCACACAGTCTTCCCACCCCGTACGACGATCTGCGTCGGGTTCGGTGTAGTGGACCGGCCCTGGCTCGTCGTGTACACGGCGCGGATCGGGTACGCGTTGGTCGCCGTACCGCTCGGCACCTTGAGTGGAACGGTGACCGTAGCGCTCTGGCCCTCCCGCAACCGCGGCACCTGAACCGTCCCGGCACTCCAGCCCGCTGGCAGATCGGTCAGCGTGACCGCACCGTCCAGATCGCCGGCCGCCTGGCTCGTCACCTTCACCGAGACGTCGATCGACCCGCCGGCCGCCGCATCACTCGGCGCGGTGACGGTCAGCGGTGCGCACACTCCGTCCAGCCAGTCCCGGTCGAACTTCGAGAAGGTGATCCGCGTGTAGTCCTTGCTCTCCCACAGCAGCCCGAAGCTTCCGTCCGGCAGGCGGGTGAGCGTCGAGTACGCCGCGAAGCCCGGCTCCACGACCTTGCGGATCGGCCAGGTCTGCCCGTTGTCACAGGACTGCTTCACGACCAGATTGCTGCGTGACGACGTACTTTCGTTGTTGCTGAACAACAGCCAGCTCGCCTGCTGGGTGCCCGGCGCGGCGTTGTCGTTGTAGCGCAGGATCGCGCCGTTGTCGCCCGGGTCGACGAGGTTCGGGTCGGCATGCAGACCCTGCCAGCTCTCGCCGCCGTCGGAGGAGTACGCGACCAGGCGGTTCGGCTTGGCGCGGCTGTTCAGCATCAGGCGCCCGTCCTCGAGTTCGACGGACTTGTTCTCGTCGGTCCCCGGTCCGGTGAGCGCACCCATGTGCCACGTGTCGCCGTGGTCGTCGCTGTACGCACTGCCGGCCCAGTTCTGTCCCTGGTAGCGGATCGAGTACTGCTGGACCAGCCGGCCGGCGTACGGCCCGCGCTTGATCTGGATGCCGGCGCCGCTGGCCGCGAACATGCCGCCCCACGCGGGATCCTTGATCTGCGGCGTGATCCGCCGATGCTGCCAGGTCAGGCCGTCGTCGTCGGAGTACGAGTAGTCGGCCTGCAGGACGTTGGGGTCGTTCGGGTCGTTACCCGTCGTACCGCCGATGTAGCCCTGGTTCTGGCCGGCCGCGTAGAACAGGAAGATCCGCCCGGTCTGACGGTCGACCACGAAACTGGGATCGCCGTACCCGTGAGGTGCCGGGTCCTGGCGGACGATCTGCTGGTCCTGCCAGGTCTTGCCGTTGTCCGTACTGCGGCGCAGCACCATGTGGATGTTCGACGGCAGGTCGCCGAGCGTCGGGCGCGCGTCGTACGCCGCGAGCACCGTGCCCTTGGTGGACACGGCGAGCGCCGGGATCCGGTAGTAGGGCGAGCCGGTGCCGGCGGCGGCCAGGTCCTGGGACGCGAGCGCCGGATCGGCGGCGGACGCCGCGGTCTGTCCGGCTGTCACGGCACCCAGGCTAAGCAGGACCGCGGAGAACGCGGCAACACCTCGGTGAAGCGGACGGGGGATGGGCATCAGCAGGCCTCCAAGGGGGGAGAGTGTCTGACCTCAGATGTCTGATGTTGTCCAGAAGGCAGGGCCGGGTCAAGACCTGACCCGGAAGTTTCTCCGAACCTAGGACGCCTGGACGCGGGCGATCGCCGCCCGCACCGGGGCGTAGTGCTCCGCGATCGCGGTCCGCAGTGCGGCGACGTCCTCGGCGTCGATCGCGTCGACGATCGCCTGGTGCCGCTGGGCGGTGATGATCAGGTCCTGCGCGTCCGCCTGGAGCGTCGGCGCGACGATCGCCTGGACCTCCCAGAAGGCTCCGGTCAGCTGCAGGATCAGGTCGTTGCCCAGAGGCTCCATCAGCTTGAGGTGGAACGCGCGATCGGTCTCCAGGAAGTCCTCACCCTGCGCCGCGCGGTCGTGCATCTCCTGCGCCAGCTCGGCGAGCGCGGCCCGGTGGTCCTCGTCCAGGGTGGCGATGATGTCGCCGGCAAGACCCTGCTCGAGTGTCTGGCGAACGTCCACCACCTGGCCGAGAACGAGCCGGTCCTCGTCGGTGCTGAGCAGTCCGCGGAACGTCAGGCTCTCGACCAGTGCGGTCAGCGACATGCTGCCGACGTACGTGCCGTGGCCGTGCCGGACCTCGACGATGTCGAGGGTCGCGAGGGTCTTCACCGCCTCGCGGACGCTGGACCGGCTGGCGCCGATCGCGGTGCAGAGCTCTGCCTCGGTGGGCAGTGGATCGCCGGGCCGCAGGCGGTTGCGGAGGATGTAGTCCTTGATCCCTGCGACGACCGTTTGCCGGCGGTCGGCGGGACGGTCGGATCCACGGAGCGGACCCGCGTCGATTGTCGCCATGGTCTTGACCCTTCACTGATCGATCTGCCAACCTCAGCATATCGGAATCAGACATCAGACATCAGATCTCGGTGTCGACACTCCCTGGAGGATCTCGTGAGCACGACATCGACCCAGCTGAAGCTCAGGGTCACGGCCCTGGTCGCGGCCGCCGCACTGGCCGTCGGACTGGCCGCCTGCAGCGGTGGTCCGGCCTCGACCAACGCGGTCGGCCAGGGGTCCAAGAAGTCCATCGAGGCGACGCTGGCCTTCACGCTGTCCGGCGGTTTCGATCCGGCGAACGCGTCCAGCGCGGTCGCCACCGCCGCGAACCAGCACATCTTCGAAGGTCTCGTGGACCTCGACCTGACCACCGGCGAGCCGTACCTCGCGCTGGCCAAATCCGACCCGGTCGCGAGCGCGGACGGCAAGACGTACACGGTCAGCCTGCGCGACGGCGCGAAGTTCTCCGACGGTACGCCGGTCACGGCCACGGATGTCGCGTGGTCGTTCGAACGCGTGCTGAAGCCCGCGGATCCGGCGTCGCCGCCGTTGATGGCCGGGTTCGTCCCGTTCATCGCCGCGGTGACCGCGAAGGACGCGAGCACGGTGTCGTTCCAGCTGAAGTATCCGTTCCCGCTGTTCAAGCAGCGGATCTCGGTGATCAAGATCGTCCCGAAGGCGAAGACCGCGGACCCGACCGCCTCGAAGGCGTTCGACACCGCGCCGATCGGCTCCGGCCCGTTCAAGCTCGACAGCGCGTCGAAGGAATCCGGCCTGCGGCTGTCGAAGAACCCGAACTACAACGGCCCGCGGCCGGCGCAGGTCGACTCGATGACCTGGAACACGACGACCGAGGCCTCCGCCCGGATCGCCGACCTGCAGGGCGGCCGCGTGCAGGCGATCGAGCAGGTGCCGTACCTGAACGTGGACGCGCTCAAGGGCAAGTACACCGTCGAGGAGAAGCAGGCCTTCAACCAGGTGTTCCTGATGTTCAACACCGCCGCGAAGCCGTTCACCGATCGCCGCGTCCGGCAGGCGCTGTACTACGCGATCGACACCGACACGGTGATCAAGACAGCGCTGAACGGCTACGGTACGGCCGCCACCAGCTACCTCGACGAAGGCAACAAGGACTACCAGAAGGCGTCGACGGTCTACACCTACGACCCCGCCAAGGCGAAGGCGCTGCTGGCCGAGGCCGGCGTCAGCAAGCTGTCCTTCCAGCTCGACACGACCGACAATGCGATCGTCAAGGACGTGGCGCCGCTGCTCGTCGAAGCGTGGAAGAAGATCGGCGTGAACGCCACCCTGAACACGCAGCCGTCCGCCGCGATCTACGGTGACGTCGTCCCGAAGGACACCTTCCGGGTGCTGGCCGCCTCGGGTGACCCGAGTGTCTACGGCAACGACCCGGACCTGCTGATGCGCTGGTTCTACTACGGCCAGACCTGGCCGGGTGCGCGGTACCGCTGGGACACCGCCGACCGGACGAAGATGGCCGGCCTGCTGGACAAGGCCGCGCAGACTTCCGACGAGGCCGAGCGCAAGGACCTGTGGAAGCAGGCGCTGGACTTCGCCGCCACCGAGGTTCCGCTGTACCCGATCCTGCACACCAAGGTCGTCACGGCGTACGACCCGAACAAGCTGACCGGTTTCAAGCCGGCGCCGACCACCGGCCTGTTCTTCCTCGGCGTCGGCCGGAAGGGCTGAGAGTTCCCGATGCTGACCGTCCTGAGCATGATCGCGCGGCGACTGCTGACGCTGGTGCCGCTGCTGCTGGGCATCACGCTGTTCGTCTTCGCGGTCATGCAGTTCTCGCCGATCGATCCGGCGCTGTCGGTCCTGGGGGACCAGGCAACGCCCGCGCAGATCGCGGCGTTCAAGCTCGCCAACGGCCTGAACGACCCGTTCCCGCTGCGGTACCTGCATTTCCTCGGTGACCTGCTGCACGGGAATCTCGGGATGACGTTCCCGCCGTCGGTGCCGGTGGCAACGAAGATCTCGACCGCGCTGCCGCTGACCGTGCAGCTCACGCTGCTCGGCGTGGCCGGCGCGCTGGTGATCGCGCTACTCCTCGGCATCACGGCCGCCGTCTACCGGGACCGCTGGCCGGACCAGGTGATGCGGTTCGTCTCGATGGCAGGGATCGCGATGCCGTCGTTCTGGCTTGCGCTGCTGCTGATCCAGGAGCTCGCGGTACGGCGGGGCGTGTTCCCGACCGGCGGCTACGTGAACCCGGCCGACTCGCCCGCGGAATGGCTCCGGTCGATGACGCTGCCGGCGCTCGCCCTCGCCGTACCGGTCGGCTGTTCGCTGGCGCGGATCGTCCGGACGTCGATGGTGGAGGAACTGGACAAGGACTACGTCCGGACCGCGATCGGCGCCGGGCTGCCGCCGCGGGTGGTGGTCGGCCGGAACGTGCTGCGGAACGCGCTGGTCAACCCGCTGACGGTGCTCGGCCTGCGGATCGGCTACCTGATCGGCGGAACCGTCATCATCGAGGCGATCTTCTCGCTGCCCGGGATGGGCACACAGATCATGAGCGCGGTGCAGCAGAACGACACCGCGCTCGCGCAGGGCACCGTGCTGACGATCGCGCTCGGGTTCGTCGTCGTCAATCTGATCGTCGACATCCTCTATCTGTTCGCGAATCCCCGGTTGAGAGGAGCGCACTGATGCGCGCGGGTCTGACCCGGCGGCTGTCCCGGCCCGGGATCGGCTTCCAGCGGCTGCCGATCCCGTCCCGGATCGCACTGGCCTTCGTCGCGCTGATCGTGCTGGTCGCCGTGTTCGCGCCGTTGCTGCAGCGACACGATCCCGGGCAGACCGGGCTCGGTCCGGCGCTGACCGGGCCGAACGGCGACTACTGGTTCGGCCTCGACCGGCTTGGGCGGGACGTGTACGCGCGGCTCGTCGCAGGCACCCGGAGGTCGTTGATCGTCGGGTTCGGCGCGGCGGCCATCGCGCTGGTTGGCGGGGCCGTGCTCGGGGCGATCGCGGGCACGAGTCGCCGGATTGCCGACGAGATCGTGATGCGCTGCCTGGACGTGGTGATGGCCTTCCCGGCCGTCGTGCTGTCCGCGCTGCTGATCATCTCGTTCGGCAAGAACAGCCTGCTTGTGCTGGTGATCGCGATCGGCTTCGTGTTCCTGCCGTCGGTGGCGCGGATCGTCCGCGCCAACGTGCTCGCGCAGTACGGCGAGGACTATGTGGCCGCCGAGCGGATCATCGGGGCCCGGCGTCCACACATCCTCTGGCGGCACGTACTGCGCAACTGCGCGGCACCGATCCTGGTCTTCGTCACCGTGATGGTCGCGGACGCGATCGTGTTCGAGGCGTCGCTGTCGTTCATCGGCGGCGGGCTCGCGCCCCAGGAGGCGCAGTCGTCCTGGGGCTCGGTGATTGCCTTCGGCAAGGAGATGGTCCAGATCGGCGGCTGGTGGGCGACCTTCTTCCCCGGCCTGCTGATCCTGCTCACGGTCCTCGCGCTGAACATCCTCTCCGAAGGAATCTCCGACGCCTGGGCCACCCCCGCCGCCCGCCGAGCAGCCACCGCCGACACGGCGGCGCTGTCGCCCACCAACCGCGCAGACACTTCGCGGTCAGCGTCCGACACCGCGTCCGACACCGCGTCCGTCACCGCGTCCGACACCGCGTCCGTCACCGCGTCCGTCACCGCGTCCGACACCGCGTCCGACACCGCGTCGCACACCGCCGCGGACGCAGCGGCGCCGCAGGCAGCCGCCGCCGATAGTGGCCGGGAGGTTGTTGTCTTGCCGGGGCTCGAGGTGGCTGCTCGGCGCCTGCGGGAGCGGGCGCGTCCGTTGCCGGCGGGGGACCCGGTGCTGGAGGTGGAGAAGCTGTCCATCGGGTTCGAGGGGCGGCACAACGGGGTGGACATCGTGGACGGGATCTCGTTCGAGGTACGGCCGGGTGAGGTACTCGGGTTGGTGGGTGAGTCCGGGTCGGGCAAGTCCTTGACGGCGCTCGCCGTGATGGGTCTGCTGGCCCGCGGCGCCCGCGTCAACGGCCACATCCGCTTCCAGGGAACCGATCTGCTCACCCTCGACGCGAAGCGCCGCCGCGGGCTGATGGGCCGCGAGATCGCGATGGTCTACCAGGACGCGCTGTCCGCGCTCAACCCGGCGCTGAAGATCCGCACCCAGCTGGGTCAGCTGATCCGCCGCGGCGGTACCCGCGGCGCCGAGGAACTCATGCAGCTGGTCGGACTCGATCCGCGCCGCACACTGTCGTCGTACCCGCACGAACTCTCCGGCGGTCAGCGGCAGCGGGTGGTGATCGCGATGGCGCTGTCCCGCGACCCGAAGCTGATCATCGCGGACGAGCCGACGACGGCGCTCGATGTGACCGTGCAGGCGCAGATCATGGAGTTGCTGCTGCGGCTGCGCGACGAGCTCGGCTTCGCGCTCGTCCTTGTCAGTCATGACCTCGCGCTGGTGAGCGACGTGTCGGACCGCGTCGTGGTGATGTACGGCGGCCAGATCGTCGAGGCCGGCGTGACGGCCGAGGTGATCGGTGCCCCGGGCCACCACTACGCCCGCGGTCTGCTCGGGTCGGTGCTCTCGCTGGAGTCCGGCGCGGAGCGGCTCACCCAGATCCGTGGCGTCGTACCGTCGCCGGCCGACTTCCCGGCGGGCTGCCGGTTCGCGGACCGGTGCCCCATGGCCACGCAGGTATGTCGCGACGAGGCGCCGGCGTTGGCGGGCACGGCCGTGCACCGGCTCGCGTGTCACCACCCGGCCGTTGCCGTGCCCGAGAAGGAGCTGGCGCGATGACCGAGCTGATCAACCTGAAGGACGTCCATGTCGTCCACCGAGCGCGTGGCGGCGGTCTGTTCAACCGGGAGCGTGTGTACGCGCTGACCGCCGCGGATCTGGTGATCCGTGCCGGTGAGACCGTCGGCGTGGTCGGGGAGTCGGGTTGTGGGAAGTCGACGCTCGCCAAGGTGCTCGTCGGTCTGCAACGCCCAACCAGCGGTGTGGTCAGTATCGACGGCAAGAACGTCTGGTCGATGACGGCCGCCGAACGGCGCCAGCACATCGGTGCCGGGGTCGGGATGGTGTTCCAGGACCCGGCGACGTCACTGAACCGGCGGATGCCGGTGCGCGAGATCCTGCGGGATCCGCTGGACGTGCACCGCCGCGGGACGAAGGCCGCACGGGAGCGGCGCGTCGAGGAGCTGATGGCGCTGGTGGGTCTGCCGCGGTCGGTCGCCGACGTGCTGCCCAGTCAGCTGTCCGGCGGTCAGCGGCAGCGCGTCTCGATCGCCCGCGCACTTGCGCTCGAGCCCGGACTGGTGATCGCGGACGAGCCGACGAGTGCGCTCGACGTCTCGGTGCGCGCCCAGATCCTGAACCTGCTGCTCGACCTGAAGGACCGGCTCGGACTCGCGATGGTGTTCGTGTCCCACGACATCCAGACCGTCAAGCGGGTCAGCGACCGTGTCGTGACGATGTACCTCGGGCGGATCGTCGAGGAGACGCCGGCTGGTCTGGTGCCTGCACAGGCCCAGCACCCGTACACCCGCGCCCTGTTCTCGGCCACCCCCGGTCTGCTGTCGCCGCTCGAGCCTGTCCCACTGGCCGGACCGGTGCCCTCGGCAACGCATCCGCCGAGTGGCTGCCCGTTCCGCACCCGGTGCTGGAAGGCGACCACAATCTGTTCGGAGGCCTTCCCGCCGGCCACTGCCGGCACCGTCAACGGTGGAGGTGCACCGCACGTCTTCCGCTGCTATCACCCTGTCCCCGGCGGCACCAGCGATCGGCAACTCGCCGAGCTCGCGCGGGCAGCCGGCACATCGCCTGTTGAGGAGAATCAGTGACCGTCCCACGTTTCGCCGGCGTCGTACCCCCGATCGTCACCCCGCTGACCGCGGAGCGCACGGTCGACGCCGCCTCGCTGGAGCGCCTGGTCGAGCATCTGCTGTCGGCCGGTGTCGACGGTGTCTTCGCGCTCGGGAGTTCGGGCGAGACAGTGTTCCTCAGCGACGATCAGCGCGATCGCGCGCTCGAGGTGATCGTGAAGACCGTCGGCGGTTCGGTGCCGGTCCTCGCGGGATGCATCGAGCCGTCGACCCAGCGCGTCATCGATCGCACCGCGGCCGCCGTACGGCTGGGAGTCGAGGCCGTTGTCACCACGGCGCCGTTCTACGCGATCGTCGGCCCGCACGAGATCGAGCGGCACTTCCGGGCGATCGCCGCGGCGGTGCCGGTGCCGGTGTTCGCGTACGACATCCCGGTGTGCGTGCACACGAAGCTGTCGGTGGAACTGCTCACGCGGCTGGCAGCGGACGGCGTACTCGCGGGGGTGAAGGACTCCAGCGGTGACGACGTCGCGTTTCGGCAACTGTGCCTTGCGGTGCAGGACGTTGACTTCAGCCTGCTCACCGGACACGAGGTCGTGGTCGACGCGATGATGCTGGCCGGCGCGTCGGGATCGGTCCCTGGATTGGGGAATGTCGATCCCGAGGGGTACGTCCGGTTGCATCGCGCCTGCGTCGCCGGCGACTGGCAGGCGGCGCGGCGCGAGCAGGATCGGCTGACCCGGCTGTTCCGGATCGTCGACGCCGCCGATCCCGCGACTTCCGCGGGGGCCACGCGGGGCGTCGGTGCGTTCAAGACGGCGCTGACTCTGCTCGGGATCATCGAGTCCAACGTGGTGTCGCTGCCACTGCGGTCCCTCGACGAGCGGGAGGCCGGCCGGGTACGCACGGAGCTCGAAATCGCAGGGCTCTTGTAGTGGGTGCGGTTGTCGCGGCGATCGACATCGGCGGCACGAAGATTGCTGCGGGGCTGGTCACGCGGTCGGGTCAAGTCGTGGCTCGGCGCAGCGTTCCGACCCCGGCGAGGGAGGGCGGACAGGCAGTCCTCGGCGCTGCGGGTGAGCTTGCCGAGGGCCTGCTCGCCGGCGCAGGCGCCGAACTGGTTGCCCTTGGCATCGGTAGTGCGGGAGTCGTCGATCCCGGATCGGGTCGGGTGCTGGCGGCGACGGATCAGTTGGCCGATTGGGTGGGCACGGATCTCGCCGCGCTCGGCGACAGGTGGCGGGTGCCAGTGGCGGCGATGAACGACGTTCACGCCCATGCTCTCGGCGAAGCGTCCCCGGACGGCAGCATGCTGTTTCTCGCCGTCGGCACCGGGATCGGTGGTGCGTACGTGGTGGACGGAGCCGTCCTCGCCGGCGCGCATTACGCCGCGGGGCATGCCGGACACGTGCCGTCGGCCTATGGAGGCGGTACGCCGTGCACGTGTGGGGGACGCGGGCACCTCGAGGCGATCGCATCCGGTCCCGCGCTCGTTGCGGCGTACAAGCAACTGTCCGGAGAGCGCGTGGACGACCTGCACGCTGTTGCTGAGCGGGCGGCGGAGGGAGACCGGGTGGCGTCGGAGGTGATCGACTACGGGGGTACGGCGGTCGGCTCCGCTCTCGGTGGACTGGTCAACATGCTGGATCCGCACGTCGTCGTCATCGGTGGCGGCGTCGCGGGGCTCGGGACGCTCTGGTGGAATGCACTGCGGGCGGAGTTCCGGCGCCAGGTGTTGCCGCGGCTGGCCGACGTACCGGTTTCTGCGGCGCGGTACGGGAACGACGCCGCGTTGATCGGAGCGGCCAAGGTCGCGTGGGCGCGCGTGGTCGGGGACAGCGTGACGGGAGACAGGGCGAGGTTGAGGACAGGATGACCGACGTACTGCAGGCAATCCATGGCGGGCTGGTCGTCTCGTGCCAGGCGTACCCGGGGGAGCCGATGAACACCACGCCCACGATGCGTGCGGTCGCACTGGCGGTCGTCGAGGGCGGGGCCGCGGGTCTGCGGGTGCAGGGGATCGAGGACATCGTCGCGATTCGCGCGGCGGTCGAGCTGCCGCTGATCGGGCTCTGGAAGGACGGGCACGACGGCGTCTTCATCACGCCGACCCTTGACCACGCGCTCGCGGTTGCCGAGGCCGGCGCGGACGTGGTCGCCCTCGACGGGACCCAGCGCCCGCGCCCGGACGGTCGCAGTCTGGCCGAGACGATCGCGGCCGTCCACGACCGGACCGGGAAGCTCGTGATGGCTGACTGCTCGACGTACGACGAGGGCGTCGCGGCAGCGGAGGCCGGGGCCGACGCCATCGGTACGACGCTGTCGGGCTACACGCCGTACACGATCAAAGGGGACGGACCCGACCTCGCACTGGTCGGCCGCCTGGCCACCGCGCTCGATCGGCCGGTCGTCGCCGAAGGCCGGATCCACACCCCGGACCAGGCGGCCGGTGCGCTCGCGGCCGGTGCCTGGGCCGTCGTCGTCGGCACCGCGATCACGCATCCGACCAGCATCACCAGCTGGTTCGCTGCTGCCGTGAAGTCAGGTGCTCAGGGGCCTGTCGTCAGCGGGTGATGCGGTCCACTCGGTGGCCGGTCTGGTCGAAGATGTGGATTCGGGAGGTGTCGAGCGCGAGGTGGACGCGGGTTCCGCGGGCCAGTTCGATGTCGACCGGGAGTTCGACGACGACGTCGGCGCGGCGGTGGGTGGGAGCGTGCGGCTCGGGTGCAGGAGTGGGCGTCCCAGGGCTGAACCAGGCACGCAGCCTGCCGAGGAAGGAGGGCGCCGGATCGTCCGCGGGCGAAGCGTGTCCGGGTGCCGGCCGGCCGATCCGGTCCGGGTCGACGACCTCGATGCCGCACTGCACGAACGCGATCGACTGCTGGCCGTGGAACTCGAACGCCCGGATCGTTCCGGTCAGCTGGTTCGGCGCGTCGTCGGTCAGGCTGAACGCGTTCGAACGGGCGCCGACGATCACCGGGGCGCCGTCGTGGTGCCGCAGGATCAGCGAGCGGCGATCACTCGGGTCGAGGGAGATCGACTGGTTGCCCAGGTCGAGGGCGACCCGGTGGTGTGCGGTCACGCGGACGGTGGCGGCCAGCAGGTTGATCCGCGGCGTACCCAGGAAGCCGGCCACGAACGCGGTCGCGGGATCGTTGTAGACCTGCGTCGGCGTCCCCACGTCCTCGATCCGGCCGTCGCGCATCACCGCGATCCGGTCGGCCAGCGTGAGCGCCTCGACCTGGTCGTGGGTCACGTAGAGCGTGGTCACGTTCAGGTCCCTGGTCATCGCGCCGATCTCCTGCCGGAGCTCGGTGCGCATGGTGGCGTCCAGGTTCGACAGCGGCTCGTCCAGCAGGAACACCTCCGGCCGCCGGACCAGCGCGCGGCCGATCGCTACCCGCTGCCGCTGCCCGCCCGACAGTGTCCACGGCATCCGGTCGAGCACCGACTCGATGCTCAGGATCTGCGCCAGGCCCGCCGCGGTCGACCCGGCCTGGGCGTCGTCCTGCCCGGCGACCTGCAGCGGGAACATGATGTTCTCCTGTGCCGTCCGGTTCGGGTAGAGGGCACCGGTCTGGAAGACCATCGCCACCCCGCGTTCGCGGGGCGCGAGCTGGGTCCCCTTGGTGCGGCCGAACCACACCTCGCCCTCGGTCACCCGCTCCAGCCCCGCGATCATCCGCAGCAGGGTCGTCTTGCCGCAGCCGGACGGACCGAGCAGCACCATGAACTCGCCGTCGCCGATCTCCAGCGACAACTCGTCCACGGCCAGGTGTTCGCCCTCGAACACCTTGGACACCGCGTCGAGCCGGATCGCTGTCATGTACGCCTTATACGGTAAGTCCGGGCTCACCGGCAACAGTCCTGCAACTAGCTGCAGGTGGGTGAATACTTGACTGTTGCTCAAAGCAATTAAACCGCCGGGCGGCTAGGGTGCTGGCGACAGGGGGAGGACGGCGTGCTGCGGATCCGGATGCTGGGGGCGTTCGAGGTACTGGCCGATGACCGGCCGCTGCACCTCGGCGGCAACCGGGTGCGGAACCTGCTCGCCGTGCTCGCGCTCTCACCGGGCCGGCCGGTGGAGACCGGCGTACTGATCGAACGCTGCTGGGGCGCGACGGCACCGGCCGATGCCAAGGGCAGCCTGCATGTCGCCGTACGGCGGTTGCGGCTGGCGCTCGGCGCCGACGCGATCGGGACCACCGACTACGGCTACTACCTGAACCTGCCGCCCGAGCAGGTGGACGCGGCGGTGTCCGCCGGCCTGCTGACGCCAGGTGCCGACCGTGAGGCCGTGGAGGCGGCCCTCGCGCTCTGGAGGGGCGAGCCGTTCGGCACCGGCTTCTGAGAGTGGCTCAACCGGCACGAGCGGCGGCGGCTGATCGAGTTGTACCTGACGGCGATCGAGCCCCGGGCGGAGCTGCGGGTGGCTCGAGCTCAATCGGCAGACGGTGGTGATGTGTCGTGAGCGCGATGACTGGTCCGGGCTGACCGGCGCTCTCAACGGACTCGCGGTCTGTCATGTCCGGGCGGGAAATCTGCACGCGGCGATCGAGTCCGCCGGTGAAGCACTGTTGCTGTCCGAGGAGCGGGACGACTCCGAGCAGTTGGTCGTCGCGCTGAACGCGCTGGGGGAGTCGCACAGTCAGCGCGGGAACGTCGCGGCCGCCGTGCCGTACCTCGAACGAGCAGCCACGACGGCGCTGCGCTCCCGCACGTACGTGCAGGCGATCGACGTACTCGCCGATCTCAGTGTCGCGCACCGGCGAGCCGGTGACCTGCCGTCCGCTCGCGCCGCCTTGGGGCGAGCCGAGAACCTGCTGCAGCTGCTGGCGCCCGGCACGTCCCTGCCATCGCGGAACGTCTCCGCAAACTACTGGCTGATGATTGATCCGTTGACGACCACGGCGGTGAGCTCGCCGATGCCGCCGGTCGGGGTGCGGCGGAGTTGGAGGAGATCGGCTCGGGCTCCCGGTTGCAGGCGGCCCCGGTCGTGGAGGCCGAGGAGGGCCGCGGGGACGGTCGTCGCCATCGCGACGGCTGCTTCGAGCGTGAGTTGGTCGGCGGCCCAGCGGAGGCAGTCGAGCAGCGAAGCGCCGCTGCCTGCCAGGTACGGCGTACCTTGCAGGCGGAGGCTGCCGTCGGACGCGACCGTGACCGCGCCGCCGACCGCCGTCCGGTAGTCGCCGGGAGCGCACCCGGCCAGCGCTGCCGCGTCGCTGGTGAGGACGCAGCGGCCGGCGCCCTTCGCACGCACCAGGGCGGCAAACGTGTCGGCCGGCAGATGGTGGCCGTCGGCAATCAATCCGGCGGTCAGCGCATCCTCGGTCAGCTGCGCCCAGATCGGGTTGTGATGCCGGTCGACCTGCGCCGGCAGCCCGTTGCCCAGATGGGTCGACATCCGCCCGCCGGCCGCCGCGAACGCATGGATGTCCGCGGCGTCGGCCATCGAATGGCCGACCGACGGCAGCACGCCGTTCGCCGCCAGGTGCCGGGTGAACTCGATCGCGCCGTCGCGCTCCGGCGCCAGCGTCATGATCGCGATCGCCCCGTCGGCCGCGGCCTGCCACCGCTCGAACTCGTCCACGTCCGGATCCCGGATGACGGCCGGGTCGTGTGCACCGCGTGCACCCTCCACGGACGAGATGTACGGACCCTCCAGGTGCAGACCCGGTACGCCGTACGCCACCACCGGATCGGCCGCCCGCGCAGCCGCCGCCTGCTCGACCAGCGTGGTCGTCGTCGCGTCGTCCGCGGAGATGATCGTCGGCAGCACGGTCGTCACGCCCTGCGCCCACAACGCGCGAACCAGGTCGGGCAACTCGCTCGCCGGACGCGACGGGTCGTTGACGTCGAGTCCGCCGTACCCGTTCAGCTGAATGTCCACCAGCCCGGGGATCAGCAGCAGATCCGGCGCCGACGGGCAATCGCCGACCTCCTCGATCCCGCCCGCCGAGAACCACACCCGAACCCCCCGCCCCGTGGCCGTACGCCCTTCCAGCACCGCCATACCCACCTCCACATCCTCGTCACACCAGCCAACTACATCTTGGGACTGACGGCAAAACCTGCTAGTTTGCTGCAAACGTTTGTAGACTATCTCAACCGTCCTAGGAGTGCACCGTGCCCGACACCCAGATCGAGGACCTGCGCCTCGAAGTCTTCGCCGCCACCGCGGACATGGCAGCGGCCGCCGCGGCCGGCACCGCCGAGATCCTCAGCCGCGCGGTGGCCGAGCGCGGCGCGGCCCGGGTCGTGATCGCCACCGGCAACTCGCAGCTCGCCTTCGTCACGGCCCTCGCGTCGTACGACGTGCCCTGGCCGCAGGTCACGGTCTTCCACATGGACGAGTACGTCGGCATCGACGCGAACCACCCGGCGTCGTTCCGGCGATGGATCCGGGAGCGGATCGCGGAGCCGTTCGGCCCGGCGCGGGTGGAGTACATCGACGGCGAGGCGGCCGACGTCGAGGCCGAGTGCGCGCGCTACGAGGCGTTGCTGCGCGCCGCGCCGATCGACCTGACCTGTATGGGGATCGGCGAGAACGGGCACCTCGCGTTCAACGAGCCCGGGCAGGCGGACTTCGACGACCGGCGGTGGGTCAGACCGATCACGCTGACCCCGGAATCGCTGCACCAGCAGGTCGGCGAGGGGCACTTCCCGGACGTCGCGGCGGTCCCGCCGACGGCGATCTCGCTCACCGTGCCGGCGCTGCTGAGCGCCAGGTCGGTGCAGGTCGTCGCACCGGAGCAGCGCAAGGCGGCCGCCGTACGGAACACGCTGACCCTGCCGATCGACGCGAGCTGTCCGTCGACCATCCTCCGCCGTACCCCGCACGCGAAGCTCTACCTCGACGCCGCCTCCGCCACCGCCTCCCTGGACCTCCTCCCCACCTCCGCCTGAGCACCCCAGCGCAACCCTCCGGCTCAGCGGCCATCCCCTGAGCCGGAGGTCAGGAGGTGGGGAAGGTTGACAGGGCGGTGGGTGGTGAAGGAGTGGGTCAGGGCGTCGCCCATGGCTACGGCGTAGGCGGCCTCGGTGCCGGTGGCCAGTAGTCCGAGCTCGACGGACTCGGGGCTCGGGCCGGTGAACAGGTCGCGGCGCATCAGCGGGTCGGCGCCGCCGTGGCCGCCGGTCTCCGGACGTACGGCGATCACGCGGCTCGAGCCGAACAACTCCGCGACGGTGATCTCGTCGGATGCGGGGAGACCGGTGCCGTCGACGGTGCGGCCGTGCAGCAACGAGATCGACCCGTGCGTTCCCGCGATGCTGACCCGGAACCCCTCCCAGGTGCTGGAGAAGTCCACCGAGTACGTCAGACAGGCACCGCTCGGATAGCGGGCGATCGCGCTGTACGTGTCCTCGATGTCGATCTCCGCGTCGTACAGGTACAGCGGCCGCGACGCCGGATACTGCCCGGGGTAGTGCAGCCCGAACAGCCCTTCGCGGGCGGTGCCGTCATCGGTGGGGAAGACCCCGGATCCCTGCTGGGCAAGGAAATACGGGTCCTCGGCCCGCGCGTCGACCCGGTGCGGGCTCGACGGTCCGTAGTAGTTCAGCGCGCCGTACCCGAAGATCTCCTCCGGCAGCGCACCGATCCACCAGTTCAGCAGGTCGAAGTGGTGTGACGACTTGTGCACCTGCAGGCCGCCGGACAGCTCGCGACGGCGGTTCCAGCGCAGGAAGTAGCTTGCGCCGTGCCGCAGGTCGACGTGGTAGTCCATGACCACGCGCGTGACCCGTCCGATCGTGCCCGCCTGGATCAGCCGCTTCACCTCGCGGTGCGCCGCCGGGTAGCGGAAGTTGTGCGTGACCTGGACCGAGCCGGCCGACTCCCGCTCGGCGGCGAGCACCGCGCGCGCGGATGCCGCGGTGGTGACCATGGGCTTCTCGGTGATCACGTCCACGCCGTGCCGCAGCGCGCCGACGATGTACTGCTCGTGGGTGTGGTCCGGCGATGTCACGATCACCGCGTCCGGGGCAACCGTCGCGAGCATCTCGTCGTACTGCGTTTGCGCGAAGAACGGGATCGTCGCGCGGCCGAGCCGCTGCAGCGCCTGGTTGAACTCGGCGACGCGGTCCGCGTCGGTGTCGACGATCGCGACCACCTCGGCGTACTGCGAGAGGTCGTCCTCGTCGACGCCGTACCCGAATCCGCCGTCGGCTGTGCGGTCGGTGAGGCCCAGGATCGGCAGGACGAAGCTGGCGAGTCCGCGGGCGGACAGGCCGCACACGGCGTACCGGCGGATGGCAGGCATCAGGTCTCCTTCAGGTGAGCAGCCGGCAGCAGGCGCTGTCGGGGGCGAACAGGCCGAGGCTCTCGAACAGGGTCCGGGCAATGACCCGGTGACCGCGACCGCTCGGGTGGATCGGGTCGGCCATCCACTCGGCCGGCGCCCACCCGCCGCCGGCCGCTGTCCAGTGCGCGAAATGGTCGACCAGCAGTACGTCGCGCCACGTGGCGACGGTCCGGATGGCGTCGGCGTACGCCGGGAGATGATCGTCGAGGTGGTACCGGCACGTCCGCAGGACGGCGGTCGGTGTCTGGGCGACGACGATGGCGCCGGTGTCCAGCACGGTCGTGAGCAGAGTGTCGTAGCGCCGGGCGAATTCCTCGAGGCCGTCGGGACCGGCCTTCGCGTCGTTCGTGCCGACGCCGATCACGACCAGGTCCGGGGCGAGGTCGAGTGCGGCGGGGAGGCGGCTGAGGGTGTCCGCGGTGTTCGCCCCGGAGACGGCCCAGCGAACGAAAGAGTCGCCGTACCGGGTCAGCTCGTAGCGGACCCGTTCCTCGAGCAGCTGGACGTAGTCGCGCTCGGCGCCGGTCCAGTGCGCGCCCTGGGCGATGCTGTCGCCGATCGTCGACCAGCGGATCGGCTCTGCCGACCGCAACGCGGCCGTCACGGCCGGACTACCGGAGCTGTTCACCATGCCGGACACGATAGCAACATTCTCTGCTATTGCGACAAACGTTTGCAGTCCGTATCGTCCAGCGCATCCCCTCCGCCGCAGAGGAGTCCGCCCGTGGGTAACGAGCCCCGATTCACCCGTCGCACCGTGCTGTCCGCGACGGCAGCCGCAGCACTCATGACAGCCGGTCCGACGGCGTACGCCGAGCCGTTCAGCACCGCTGCCCTGACCCTCCCGAGTCCGCCTGCCGACGGCATCGGCCGCGGCCAGGTCTTCGACAACTCCATCCCGGACCGTTCTGTGTATGCCGGGCTGGTCCAGTTCGTGTGGGGTGCCTCCAGCCTCGCGCAACCGGTCGGTGCGGTGCCGTCGGCGTACCTGCCGGCCTTCCGCGATTTCGACAAGACCCACACGCTCGCGTGGTACCGGTCCAACCACCCGGACTGGATCGCCTACACCGCCGACACCGAGGACCGCTCGGCCGTGGCGTGGGAGTTCGGCAACACGACGTACGTCCCGATCGACTTCCAGAACCCGGACGTGAGGACCTTCTACTGGAACACGTTCGTGCAGCCGAAGATCGACGCCGGCTACCCCGTCATTGCCTTCGACAACGTGGCGACCTTCAACGGCTACGGGAATGCCGGTCACTACCAGGGCTCGCAGTGGGTTCAGCAGTACGTCGGCGGGACTGCCGGGCGGGTGGACGACGCCTGGGCCGCGGCGGTGCTGGACTGGATGTCGTACCTGTCCCAGCGGCTGCACGCGGCCGGGATCGGGATGGCCGCGAACATCACCTGGAATGCGTCGGTCAAGCTCGCTGACATGCTCGAGGCGGTGAGTCTGGTCGACGTGTACGTCGACGAGCAGGGCTTCACCGTGCACCGGCCCGGCAACTACAACGACACCGCCTGGCTGAACAAGTACAACTTCACCCGGCAGATCGCGGCGCAGACGCTGCACTTCGCGATCAACCAGACCACCGAGGAGACGCTCGCGACCGCGACCCAGGAACAGCTCGACTGGGCGGTCGCGAACTATCTGCTGTACCGCGAGCAGAAGAGCATGATGACGCTCTGCGGGGTCGGGGAGTACCACGTATGGGTCGACTGCCCGCAGTTGCACACGAACATCGGCGCCCCGTCGGCCGCTCCGGTGCACGACACGTCCGGTGCGTACACGCGCGCCTACCAGCGTGGTCTCACCTTGGTGAATCCCTCGTCCACCGCGACCGCGGTGGTCACGCTTCCTTCCGGGACCTGGACCGATCTGCACGGTGCCACGGTCTCCGGCCAACTGTCGCTTCCGCCCAACTCGGGCAGCGTGTTAGCTCACTGAAAGGACCGTCCATGAGACTCCGCCGAATGTCCTCGGCCGCGGTGATCGTCGCCGTCGGCCTGGGAATGCTCACACCCTCGGCACAAGCGGCTGAGCCCGGCAGCGCCGGCGGTACGTGTGCGCCCGCCGCGTCCGGCGTACCGCTGCCGGTGACGCGGGATCACGGCGTACTGCAGGCGCAGGTGTTCGACCGGCAGGTCCCTGATCCGTCCGTGTACGCGGGCCGGGTCGGGTTCGTCTGGGCCGCGTTGCAGTCGGCGCAGCCGGAAGGCGTACTCGCCAGCTCGTACGTCACCGCGTTCCGCAACGCACCGGCGCGGCAGTACACGCCGGAGTGGTTCAGTACGAACCACCCGGACTGGATCGAGTACACCGCCGACCGCACCACGCCGGCCTGGGAGTTCAACAACCACGTGTACACGCCGATCGACATCGGCAACCCCGAGGTGCGGCAGTGGTTCACGACGAACCTGATCGACCCCGCGATCGCCGCCGGCTTCAAGGTGATTGCCGTCGACAACATCGGCGTGCGGAACGACTTCCACGTCAGCGGCCACTACGACAAGGCCGGGAACTGGGTGCAGCAGTTCGGCACCGACCCGAAGGATCCGGCGTGGATCGCGGACGTGCTGGACTGGTTGCGCTACCTGCGGGACTACGCCCACGCGCGCGGAGTGGCGGTCGCGTTCAACCTGACGTTCAACGGCAGTCTGCACGACGAGTTCCAGGACAAGTCGCCGGAGTACCTGGCCGCGCTCGACCAGATGGTCGACATCTCCGACATCTGGCTGAACGAGCAGGGCTTCACCGTGCACCGGGTGGAGAACGTCGTCGACGACGAATGGCAACTGATGTTCGACCTGCTGCGGCGGCACCGCTGCAAGCCGTCCGTGGTGATGAACAAGCTGCCCACCGACTACTGGTACCAGGCAACGCCCGAGCAGCGGCAGTGGGTCGTCGCGAACTACCTGCTGTACCGCGAGGCGCCGGCGATGCTGGAGACCACCGGGCGCAAGGACTACGCAGCCTTCAACGAAATCCCGGAACTCGCGGCGGACCTCGGCACGGCGATCACCCCGCCCGTCCGCCGCGGCCCGACCCTGTGGACCCGCCTCTACCGCGAGGGCCTCACAGTCGTGAACCCGTCCTCAACCAACTCCGGCCAGTTGCTCCTCCCCGCCGGCACCTACACGGACCTCCACGGGACGCAGTACGCCGGGCGAATCGACGTACCCGCGAACACCGGCCTGGTCCTGAAGAGGACCTGACCGAGTCCGAAGGCAGGCCCCGGGAAAGGGAAAGTCGCCTGTTCTCACCGCTCAGCGAAGGTTGTCCGGGGGGATGCCTGTCGAGCCCCGGATCACCAGGCGGGTTTCGAGCTTGACCGTGGTGGGAGTGGGGGTGGCTTCGGCCTCGCGCAGTTGTTCGAGGAGGAGGTCCACGGCGGCCGAGCCCAGCTCGGCCGCCGGGACGTGAATGGAGGTCAGCATGGGATGGGTGACTGTCGACAGGGGGCTGTCGTCGATGCCGATCACGCTGATTTCGCGACCCACCTGCAGGCCGCGTTCGGTCAGGCGGGACATCACGCCGAGCGCGATCAGGTCGTCGTACGCGATGGCGGCCGCGACCTCGGACGACTGGAGCAGGTCGGCGGCTCGCATGCCGGCCTGGATCTGCGGTTCGAACGGGCCGAGCTCCCGCAGTTCGACGTCGTTCTGCTCGCAGGCCGCGGCCAAGGCGTCGCGGCGCTGCTGGTTCGACCAGGAGCGCCGCGGGCCGGCCAGATAGGTGATGCGGCGGTGGCCGAGGGAGACCAGGTGCTCGACCGCCTCCCGCATGCCTTCGTTCTCGTCGATCACCACGCTGCCGGCACCTTCGACCTCCCGGTTCACGAATACCACCGGCAGTTGCTGGGCGAGCCGGGTCAGGTCGGCCGGTGCGGTCCGCGGCGAGGCCAGGATCAGGCCGTCGACCTGGCGGCTCAGCCCACGGGCGAGCTCGAGTTCGTCGGCGACGTGCTCGTCGGTGTCGGCGATCAGTACGGCGTACCGCTTGTCGCGGGCGCGTGCCTGGACGGCCTTGATGATCGGCGGGAAGAACGGGTTCGCGATGTCCGGGACGACCAGGCCGACCGTGTCGGTGCGGCCGGACACGAGCGACCGGCCGGCCCTGCTCGGCGCGTAACCGAGCTGCCGGGCGACCCGCTCGATCCGGGTCCGGGTCTCGGCGTTCACCTTCTCCGGATCGGTCAGCGCCCGTGACACCGTCGAGGTGGACACGTTGCAGGCCGCGGCCACCTCCGCCAGCGTGACAGCCAAGGCAAGCTCCCCAAGGTCGCGTACGGATGAATCCTGGCATCGTAGCGCAAACGATTGCCGCTGCTCTGCACTCTGATTGTAACCACTTGAACGGGATTCGACTGCAAACCGTTGACTCTTGCTGCAAACGTTGGCAGTCTCATCACACCCCGGCCGGTACGGCCGTGGATCGAAGGGAGATCCCGTGCGCTCACCGAAGAAGCTGACAGCACTTCTGGCCGGCCTGGCCGTGCTGTCCACCGTGGCGGCCTGTTCGGGAGGAGCCGCCGCCGGCGGCGGGGCCGCGAAGCTGCCGCCGCTGACGGTCGCGGCGTACTCGCAGCCGACCCTGCAACCGAACTTCAACCCGTTCTCGGTGAACGCGCTGCGCGGCACCATCGGGCTGATCTACGAGCAACTGTTCGACTTCAACACCGCGCACGGATCCGAGTTCATGCCGAGCCTGGTCACGAAGTACACCTGGGCCGCCGGCGGCACGGCGATCGACCTCGCACTCGACAACCGCGCCAAGTGGTCCGACGGAACAGCACTGACCGCGGACGACGTGATCTTCACCTTCGACTTCCTGAAGCAGCACCAACTGCTCGCGTTGCCGGTCGACAAGGTGACCAGGACCGCGGACGGCGTGCACCTGACGTTCACCAAACCGGCGTACGCCGCGATCCAGGACCTGGGCCGGACCGTGATCGTGCCGAAGAAGGTGTGGGCGACCAAGGACCCGGACACCGACACCAACCTGCAGCCGATGGGCAGCGGCCCGTACTCGCTGGGCCAGGTGACCGGCCAGCAGGCCACGTTCAAGGCACGCGACGACTACTGGAAGCAGAAGGTCCCGGTCCCGCAGATCACCTACGTGACCACGAGCAACACCAACCTGCTCGCCCAGCAACTGGTCCGGCACGAGGTCGACCTCGCGTACGCCGGGATCCCGGACGTCAAGAACCAGTACGTGCAGAAGAACGCGGCGCAGAACCACCTGTGGCCGGTCTACGCGAGCATGAAGCCGCTGATGCTGAACCTGTCGCGCAAGCCGTTCGACAACGTGCACGTCCGCAAGGGCATCGCGCTGTCGATCGACCGGCAGGCCGTCACGGACGCGTACAACCCGGGCGTGTACCAGCCGGTCGGACCGACCGGGCTGTACCAGGACACGTGGTCGAAGTGGATCGATCCCGCCGACCGGGACCCGCTGAAGCCGGACAAAGCGGCCGCGCTGGCAGAGTTCGCGCAGGCCGGCTACCGGCAGCAGGGCGGCAAGCTGATCGGCGCCGACGGCAAGCAGCTGAAACTGCGCATCCTCACCGTCAGCGCGTTCGCGGACGGTATGGCGTACTCGCAGGAGCTGGCCGGTCAGCTGGCCGCGCTGGGCATCGACGCGGCGGTGAACGGCGTACCGTCGGCGGCGTACACCGGTGACGAGGACAAGCGTGACTTCGACGCGATCTACGGCGACGCGTTCACCTTCGGCACGAACCCGTACACGTTCTACAACAAGATGCTGTCGAAGAAGTCGAAGACCAACGTGGTCGGCTGGGACGACCCGGCGACCGAGGCCGCCCTCGCGGCCCTCGCCCAGGCGGCGCCGGAGGCGCAGCAGGCAGCGTCCAAGCCGCTGCAGCAGATCATGCTCACGCAGGTCCCGGTCATCCCGGTGGCCGTGAAGGGTACGCCGTACATGTACAACACCGAGCACTGGACCGGGTGGCCGAGTGCCGAGGATCCCTACACCACTCCGGATCCGGGGGCGATCAGCGGGGTCTTCGCGTCGAAGCTGTTCCTCTCCCTGAAGCCGGCATGAGCCGGTTCCGCAACGCGCCGTTCGTCCAGCGGATCGGGTTCTACCTGATCGCCGCCTGGTCGGCCGTCACGATCAACTTCGTCCTGCCGCGGTTGATGCCGGGCGATCCGGCGTCGGCGATCCTGTTCAAGATGTCCGAGCTCGGGCCGGTGTCGGAGCAGCAGGAGGAGCTCGTCCACCGGTTGTTCGGTGGCGCCCGCGGGCAGTCCTGGTGGCACGAGTACGCCGGCTACCTGAACGGGATCGTCCATCTGGACTTCGGGCGGTCGATCTCGTTCTACCCGGCGACCGTCTCGGCCGTGGTCAGGTCGGGATTCCTGTGGACGCTGCTGCTGGTCGGCAGCGCGACCGTGATCGCGTTCGTGCTCGGCACCGGCCTCGGAGTGGTGGCCGGCTGGCGGCCGGGCCGGGCGCTCGACTCGGTCGGCAGCCTGGTGTCGATCTTCCTGCACTCGGTGCCGTACTTCTGGGTGGCACTGATCCTCGCGTACGTGTTCTCGTTCACGCTCGGCTGGTTCCCGCTGTCCGGCGGCGCCGACCTCGGGCTGGTGCCCGGTTTCACGCCGGACTTCCTGAGCAGCGCGGTCCGGCACGCGATGTTGCCGGCCGCAACGATCGTGCTGACGTCGGTGAGCGGCTGGATGATCCACATGCGCAACATGATGGCTTCGGTGGTGAACGAGGACTACGTGCTGCTGGCCCAGGCCAAGGGCCTGCCCGGTCGCCGGGTGGTGTTCTCGTACGCCGCGCGCAACGCCGTACTGCCCAGCATCAGCGGCTTCGCGGTGTCGATCGGGATGGTGGTCGGCGGCTCGCTGCTGACCGAGATGGTGTTCAACTATCCCGGCCTCGGCAGCCTTCTCAACCAGGCGATCGTGAACGTCGACTACCCGTTGATGCAGGGGCTGTTCCTGATCATCTCGCTGACCGTCCTGGCGGCGAATTTCGTGGTCGACTCGCTGTACGTGCTGATCGACCCACGCACCCGGGAGGTCTCCTGATGGCCCGCGATCGCAAGGTGACCGTCGGACTGACGATCCTGGCGGCGATGCTGCTGGTCGCGATCCTCGGACCGATCCTCGTCACGTCGGTGCTCGGCCAGTCGCCGACCAGGCTGCACGCGGGTCCGCCGATGGAAGGTCCGTCCGGGGCCCACTGGCTGGGTACGACGTCGTCCGGTGTGGACGTGTTCGCGCAGTTCGTCACCGGGACGCGGGTCTCGGTGTTCGTCGGCCTCGTTGGCGGCACGATCTCGACGTTCCTCGCCGTCCTGTTCGGCCTCGTCAGCGGCTACCACAAGGGCAAGGCCGGTGCCGCGCTGACCGGGTTCGTGAACATCTTCCTGGTCATTCCGGGGCTGCCTCTGCTGCTCCTGATCGCCAGCTACACAAGGGGTCGTGGAGGTTGGCCGGCGGTGGCACTGATCATCGGTCTGACCAGTTGGGCCGGTGGCGCACGGGTGAAGCGGGCCCAGACTCTGTC
This sequence comes from Kribbella sp., assembly GCA_036503355.1. Lineage (GTDB taxonomy): Bacteria > Actinomycetota > Actinomycetes > Propionibacteriales > Kribbellaceae > Kribbella. The sequence continues at coordinate 42,141 of DASXXB010000496.1, forward strand.
GCTGCGCAACCGCGACTTCGTTGCGGCCGCGCGGTACAGCGGCGACAAGCAGAGCCGCGTGTTGTTCATGGAGGTCGTGCCGCATCTCGCGCCGGTGATCGCGTCGACGTTCCTGTTCGCGGTGGTGGGGTCGATCGCGGCCGAGGCCGGGCTGGACTTCATCGGCGCCGGCAACACCAACACAGTGAGCTGGGGCACGATGCTCTACTGGGCGCAGTCGCAGGGTGCGTTGCAGAGCGGTGCGTGGTGGTGGTTCCTGCCGCCGGGCCTCGGCATCGCTCTGGTCGGTACGGCGGCGGGCCTGGTCAACTTCGGCATCGACGAGCTGTCCGACCCACGGCGCCGTACGCTCCGGACCGGTTCGCGGCCGAAGCGCCGGAAGGTACGCCGGACGTCCTCGGAGGTGGCGGCATGACCGACCCGGTGCTCGAGGTGCGTGACCTGGTGGTCGAGTACGGCGTGGATCCGGCGGTGCGGGCCGTCGACCGGGTGTCGTTCGACGTCGGCCGTGGCGAGATCTTCGGTGTGCTGGGGGAGAGCGGCAGTGGGAAGACGACGCTGATGACCGCGATCACCCGCCTGCAACGCCCGCCGGCCCGGATCGCGGGCGGCACGGTGACCTACCGGCCGGTGTCCGGTGATCCGAGGGAGCTCGTCGGATGTACGCCGAAGCAGTTGCGGGAGCTGCGCTGGGAGCGGCTCGCCGTGGTGTTCCAGAGCGCGATGAGTTCGCTGAACCCTGTGATGCGGGTCGGCACGCAGTTCGCCGACGCGATCCGCGCGCACCGGCCGACGAAGCGGTCGGAGGCATGGGAGCGGGCCGCGGAGCTGCTCGAGCTGGTCGGCATTCCACGCGACCGCGTGCGCAGCTACCCGCACGAGCTGTCCGGTGGAATGCGGCAGCGGGCCGCGATCGCGCTGTCGCTGGCGTGCGAACCGGACCTGGTGGTGATGGACGAGCCGACGACCGCGGTCGACGTCGTGATGCAGCGCCAGATCCTCGACAACGTCCAGGAGTTGCAGGCGACCTTCGGGTTCTCGGTGCTGTTCGTCACCCACGACCTGTCGCTGCTCGTCGAGCTCGCCGACCGGATCATGGTGATGTACGCCGGACGCGCGGTCGAGATCGCCTCCGCGAAAGACATCTACCACGCTCCGAAACACCCGTACACGCAGGGATTGCGGGACTCTTTCCCGTCGCTGCACGGACCGCGGCACGAGCTGCGTGGGATCGGCGGCGCACCGCCCGACCTGCGACGTCTCCCCGCCGGATGCGCGTTCGAACCCCGCTGCCCGCAGCGCGTCGACGACTGCCGGGAGATTCTGCCGGTGCTGATCGAACGCGACAGTACCCAGGCCGCTTGCCTGCTGCTCGACCGTCAGGAGGCGGGCCATGCTGGAAGCCGTTGAGATCACCAAGCGGATGCCGCTGCACGGCCGGCGGCACGGTCAGTGGTTCACCGCGGTGGACTCGGCCTCGCTGACGCTCGAGACCGGGAAGGTGGTGGCTCTGGTCGGCGAGAGCGGTTCGGGCAAGAGCACGCTGGCGCGGATCCTCACGCTCGGGGACGAGCCGTCGGCGGGCACGATCCGCCTGGACGGCAGGGACGTCAGCGGCCGTCGTCGTGCCGATCGGCAGGCGCACTTCGGGCACGTGCAGCTGATCATGCAGGACCCGTTCGCCTCGCTGAACCAGCTGCACCGGGTGCGCTACATCCTCAGCCGGCCGTTGCGGAACTTCGGCAGGAAGGGCGACCTGACGCACCGGATCATCGAGCTGCTCGAGCGGGTGAACCTGACGCCGGGAGAGCAGTACATCGACAAGTACCCGCACGAGCTGTCCGGTGGCCAGCGGCAACGAGTCGCCATCGCGCGAGCCCTGGCGGCAGACCCGGCGGTGTTGATCGGCGACGAGCCGGTGTCGATGCTGGACGTCTCGATCCGGCTCGACGTACTGCGGCTGTTCGCGGACCTGTGCGCGCGGGACGGGCTCGCAATGCTGTACATCACGCACGACATCGCGAGTGCGCGGTACTTCGCCGACGAGATCAACGTGATCTACGCGGCCCGGATGGTCGAGGGTGGTCCGGCGGAGGAGGTGACGCAGCGGCCGCGGCATCCGTACACGCAACTGCTGCTCGAATCCTCACCGGATCCTGACCGCGAGACCGACCGGGCTGCGCTGCCGGTCGCCGATCCGGCGAACGAGCCGGTCGACCGCGAGCAAGAACTCGCGGGCTGCCCGTTCGCGTCCCGGTGCCCGCACGCGATGCCTATCTGCACCGAGCAGCCGCCGCCGAAGACGACGTTCGCCGACGGTCACTGGTCGCGGTGCTGGTTGCACGGGGAGTGATTGGGGTATTGGTAGAGGGTGATTCGGGGAGTTGTGGTGGTTGGGTTGGTGGTCGCGCTGGTGTCGGCGTGTGGTGGGTCCGGGGGGCAGCCCACGGTGACGGCGACGGTGACCCAGACGGCGCCGCCTGTGCAGAGCACCACGGCGCAGCCGTCGCCGACGCCGCCTTCGGCCACGCGGCCGTCTGTGCGGGTGGGGGTGGTGCCGAACGTGGTGGGGCTGAACCATCAGTTGGCTCAGGACACGATGCAGGCCGCCGGGTTCTACTTCCTGACCGAAGAGGACGCCACTGGGCAGGGGCGTCTGCTGATCAACGACCGCAACTGGGTCGTCGTCTCCCAGCAACCCGCCGGCGGGACGAAGGCAGCACCCGACACGAAGATCGTCTTACGCTCCAAGAAGATCGGTGAGTAGGTCCGAGCGCGACGGCCGGTATCAGGGCGCCCCGTAGTCAGGCACCTCGATCTCGGCCCCGCCCTGCAACGCGGACCGGTGCGCGCAGATCCCCGGTGCCGTCCAGGTCGCCGCCGTTCGCGCGTCCACCCGGGGCTTGCGGTTCTCCACGATGCTGGACACGAACTCGTGCACCAGATGCGGATGCGAACCACCGTGCCCACCCTTGGTGAACGGGCGCAGGACGTCGGGCAGCAGTTCCGGCGCACCGGCGGGCTCGACGTCTGCCTCGTGGACCGCTCGTCCCCGCCGTCCTGGGGCCGGGGGCGCCATCCGGAACTCCTTCATCGGTCCGCCTTCGAGCTGTGGCCACTCCAGGGCACCTTCGTCGCCGTACACGGAGAAGCCCTCGAGGTAGCTCCGTCCCAGCTGGAAGAACGACATCGTCACGTTCGCCACCAGATCGTCCCCGGCCAGTTTGAACAGCGCCGCCTCGGTACCGAACCCGTCGCCCGCGACCCCGATGTGATCGGGCGTGAGCCGACTCGACCCGACGCACCGCACCGACTCGACCCGGGTGTTCGCCAACGCCAGCGCGGGAGACAGGGCATGCGTGACGTAGTGCATGGGCGGATAGCCACGCCAGTAGTCCGGAAAGCCGTCGAGGTTCTGCAGATGGTCGCCCTTGAAGTAACTGAGCCGCCCGAGGTGACCGCCGGCCAGCAACGCGCGCGCGTGGAAGAACTCGCGCGAGTACACCGCGGTCTCCATCATCATGTAGTTGCGCCGGGCATCGTCCTGCGCCGCGATCAGCGCGTCCAGATCCTCGAGAGTCGTTGCCATCGGCACCGCCGACGCGCAGTGCCGGCCGGACTTCAGTACCTCCTGCACCTGTTCGGCGTGGAACCGTACCGGCGTCAGCAGGTGGACGGCGTCCCAGCCGTCCGCGGCCAGCGCCTCGTCCAGCGACGCGAACCGGTCATCGATTCCGAGCCGGTCCGCGACGGCCGTCGTACGGGCCGGATCCGAGTCCACGACGGCGACCCGGCCGACCTTCGGGTGCGCCTGGTAGATCGGCGCGAAGTCCGCGCCGAACCCGAGCCCGACGACGATCACGTCGATGGTCATACCGGTACCTCCCGGGGGCTAGGGCACGTCTAAGTGACCGCCGACGTCAGGGTGACGTCGACGGTGGTGCGGTTGACGTAGTCGGTCCACGCCTGGGCGAGTCTGGTGACGCCCTGGGTCAAGGTTGCTGTGGGCAACGCGTAGGGCAGCCGGGTGTGGTGGTCGGTGCTGCCGTCGGCGGAGAAGACCGCGCCGGGCAGCAGTGCGACGCCGTACCGGAGGGCGATCTGGGCGAAGTGGGTGGCGTCGCCGTGCGGAAGCCGGACCCAGAGCGAGGCGCCCGCGTCCGGCTCGCGCCAGGACCAGTCGGGTAGGTGCTCGGCCAGCAGGCCGGTCAGCGCCCGCAGCCCGATAGGCAAGGCGGTACGACGCTCCGCTGCTGCCTGGTCGCGATGGTCCATCAACCGCAGCGCCACCTCCTGCGCGACCAGCGAACTGCCCAGGTCGGTGATGCCGCGCACCTGCGCGAAGCGTGAGACCACCTGGGGTACGGCGCGGATCCAGCCGAGGCGCAGCCCGCCCCAGAACAGCTTGCTCATCGAGCCGATCGTGACGAGCCGCTCGTGGGTCGCCAGCGCAGCGGGTGTCGATCGCCCGTCGAACGCCGTACCGGCCAGCGAGGTGTCGTCGACGAGCACCACCTCGTGCTGGTCCAGGAGCTTCGCGAGCCGCTGGCGTCGCTCGTCGGAGAGTACGACGCCGGTGGGGTTGTGCGCGGCCGCCTGCACGTACACGAGCCGCGGTGACTCGGCCGCGAGCAGCCTCTCCAGGGCCGCGACGTCAAGTCCCTGCTCGTCGATCCGCACCGTCCGCAGCCGGCTGCCCGTCCGGGCGAACGCGTCCAGGGCTCCACGGTACGTCGGTTGCTCCACGACCACGCCGTCGCCCGGCAGCAGGCATCCGCGCGCCACGAGCTCGAGCGCCTGCTGCGCGCCCGACGTGATCAAGATGTCCTCCGGGGCGGTCGGCAGGCCGGCATCGCTGTACCAGCGGGCGATCCGCTCACGCAGCGCCGGCAGACCACGCAGGTGATAGCCGTGGTACGTGCTGGTCAGTCGCAGATAGTCGTCCCGGGTCAGCCCCGACGCGACATCGGCTACCAGGTCCAGGCTGGGAAGCGCCGCGGTGGCGAAGTCGATCGTTGCCAACGGCCCGTTCAGGAACTGGCTGGCCGCATGATCGCCCGCGAGGCCGGACACCGTCTCCCGGTTGCGGTCCGGGCTGACCCGCGTCCCGCTGCCCTGGCGACGCTCGAGCTGTTTCTGCTCCCGAAGGGCCTGGTACGCCGCGACCACCGTCGTACGACTGACCGTCAACGCCGTGGCCAGTGCCCGTTCGGGTGGCAGCACCGCGCCGGGTGGCAGCTCACCGCGCTCGATCAGCTCGGCGAGGCTCTCGCTCAGCTGACGGTACAGCGGCCCGGACCGGGCGCCGGTGGCGACCAGCATGCGCGCGAGCTCGTCCGCCGAGAACCTACGGGTATCTGAGGCCATTACCGTCCTGAATCATAAACAGGGTCCAATTTCGTCGCTGTGGCTCTAGCTGGCATCGGCTTTCTAACGCCAATCTAGGACGCCATCGAGCCTATTGGTCTGTGAGGTGGGGCGCAATGAGACGGTGCTGGACTGCCCTGCTGCTGGTCCTGGCCGGCTGTGCGACGGGCTGTGCCACGGTCAGCGCTCCGGGCACCGGAGCGCTGAGCGCCGACGGTCCGCAGGACACGTCGCGGACGATCCGCATCATGGGAGCCGACTTCCCGTACACCGATGCCACGGTCGCCGCCTTCGAGCAGCAGCATCCCGACATCAAGGTCGAGTACGTGAAGGGAGCGATCTCGTTCGAGCAGGGCAGTGTGCAGACCCTGCTGCGGTCCGGCAGCGGACCGGACCTGTTGCTGGTGAACTCGGGTCCGGGCCGGGTCGGCATGCTCGCCAAGGCGGGGCTGATCTGGCCGCTGGACGAGGTCTTCGCGACCAACGGGCTGGCCGGCCGGTTCCAGCCCGAGGTGGTCAAGCAGACGAAGGCCGGCACCGGCAAGCTCTACGAGATCGTCGAGGGCCTGGACGTGTTCCAGGTGTACTACAACAAGTCGATCTTCGCGGCACACGGCCTCGAGGTGCCGCGGGACTGGCACGGGTTCCTCGACAGCTGCCAGAAGCTGAAGCAGTCGGGCGTGAAGCCGTTGCTCGCGGGTGCGCGGGACAACTTCGCCGGCGGCTGGCTGCTCGGCGCGCTCGTGCAGGCGTCGGCCGGCCGGCAGAAGATGAGCGAGATCATCAACGGATCCGGGTCGTTCGCCGATCCCGCCGTCGTACGCGGTGGTCAGATGCTCGCGGACCTGATCGGCAAGGGCTGCCTCGACGGCGGTCAGGCGGCTGCGCTGGACGGTGGTCAGGCGCAGGCTTCGTTCTGGAAGGGCGGTGGCGCGATGACCGTCGTACCACAGGGGTCGATGGCCGATGCGCGGCAGGACGGCATCGACGTGTCGCAGTACGGCGCCTTCCCGATGCCGCCGGTGGATGCCGGCGCCGAGGCGTTGCCCACGTCCGGGCTGGCGTTGAGCTGGGTGGTGAACAGGAGCACCAAGTCGCGGTCGGCGGTGGTCGAGTGGCTGCGTTGGCTGGCGAGTCCGGAGTACCTGAAGCTGACCGCGGCGAAGGGCCGGACGCTGGTGCCGGCGCAGATCGTGCCGCCGGGTACGGCGCTCGACCCGGCCGTCCAGGACGGGCTCGAGAAGGTGGCCAAGGGCACCGGGTACAACCCCAGCGTGTACCTGCCCGATGCGGCCAAGGAGGCGTGGTACCAGGCGGTGCAGGGCCTGCTCACCCGCCGTACCACGCCTGACAAGGCGATGCAGGGCGTGCAGGGCAAGCTGGGAGCGAGCCGATGAGCACAACCCGTCGTACGGCGCTGATCGCCGTCATGCTGCTGCCTTCGCTGCTGCTGCTCGCGGTGTTCCTGTTCCTGCCGCTGCTGCGCGGCATCGAGCTGAGCTTCTACACCTGGGACGGCGTCGCGCCGGTCATGCACCGCGCCTGGCTCGACAACTACCTGCACGTCTGGTCGGACCCGTTCTTCCTGCGGGCGCTCGGCCGGACCGTGATCTGGTGGGCGATGCACCTCGGCCTCGCGGTCGGTGGCGGACTGTTGCTCGCGGCCCTGATCAGTGAGATCCGCTGGCGCCGCGCGCAGACGCTGTTCCGCAACCTGGTGTTCGTGCCGCACATCATGTCGCTCGCCGTCGTCGGCGTGATCTGGAGCCAGCTGTACCACCCGACGATCGGCCTGCTGAACGGCTTCCTGAAGACGGTCGGGCTCGAGCGGCTGGCCGAGCCCTGGCTGGGCAGTACGACGTTCGCACTGCCGTCGGTCGGGATCGCGAGCGCGTGGCAGGCGTACGGGTTCTACCTGGTGATCTTCCTGGCCGCGATCCAGGCCGTCGATCCCGCGCTGCACGAGGCGGCGGCGATAGACGGCGCCGGCGTGTGGCAGCGGTTCCGCAACATCACGGTCCCGTCGCTGCACAACGCGATCAGCCTGGTCGTCGTACTGGCGTTCATCAACGCGCTCAAGGGATTCGGCACCGTGTGGTCGATGACCGAGGGCGGCCCGGACCGGTCGACCGAGCTGGTCGCGGTGTACGCCTATCGGCAGGCGTTCGGGCTCGGCGACATCGGCGCGGCGAGCGCGGCCGGCCTGAGCATCGCGGTGATCGCCGTCGTCATCACCGTCTCCTTCAACCGCTGGCGCGACCGCGCCGCCCTCGGGAGGTGATCGCATGCGTACCGTCACCCGCTGGCACCACGGTCTCGTGGTCCTGGTCGCGCTGATCGCCGGCGCGACGATGGTCCCGGTGGTGTGGGCGCTGTTCAGCGCGTTCAAGAACGACACCGAGATCTTCGGCGACCCGCTCGGCCTGCCCGCGCACTGGCGCTGGGAGAACTTCCGCACGGTCTGGACGAGCGGCGCCTTCAGTACGTACTTCGTGAACAGCGCGGTGATCGCGATCGCCGTCACCGCGCTGACCGTCCTGGTCACCTGCCCGGCCGGGTACGCGTTCGGCAAACTGACGACCGGCCGGGGCAACGGCATCTTCTACGCGTACCTGCTGGTGATGACGCTGCCCGGCGAGGCGATCATGGTGCCGACGTTCTACCAGCTGCGGGAGATGTCGCTGGTGGACAGCCGGGTCGGCCTCGGGTTGATCCTGGTCGCCGGTGGGGTACCGCTAGGTGTGTTCATCGCCCGGAACTTCTTCCGCGACCTGCCGAACGAGCTGATCGAGTCGGCGCGGGTCGACGGTGCGGGCGACTGGCGGATCTTCCGGAGCGTGATGCTGCCGTTGGCGAAGCCCGCGGTACTCGCCGTCGGGGTGTTCAGTTTCCTCGGCGCGTGGAACGAGTACCAGCTCGCGCTGTTGCTGCTGTTCAGCCAGGAGAAGCGGACCATCCCGCTCGGCCTGGTGCAGTTCCAGGGGCAGTACAGCTCCGACTCAGGTGCGTTGTTCGCCGGCATCGTGCTGGCGATGATCCCGTCCGTCGTGGTGTACGTCGTGTTGCAGCGATCGTTCACCCGTGGCCTCGTGGCAGGAGCTTTGCGATGACCGTCACCTATCAGTTCGAGTACTCCGAGCGGTTGCGCGTCGCCTTCATCGGCGCGGGCGGGCACTCGTACCGCAACGTCTATCCCGCGTTCCAGTACGCGCCGGTCGACCTGGTCGCGGTGTGCGACGTACAGCTCGACCGCGCCGAGACCTACGCGCAGCGGTTCGGCGCGGTTGCGGCGTACGACGACCACCGGGAGATGCTCGCCGCCGAGCAGCCGGATGCGGTCTTCGTCGTCACGTCGTACACGTCGGAGGGTGACGTCCAGGCGACGGCGCTGGCCGAGGACTGCCTGCGGGCCGGTGCGCACGTCTGGATGGAGAAGCCGACCGCCGCCGGACTCGCGCAGCTCGACCGGCTGCAGGCGGCGGCCGACGAGACCGGACGCACGGTGATGACCGGGCTGAAGAAGATCTTCACGCCCGCGATCGAGAAGGTGAAGTCGATCCTCGGTACGCCGGAATTCGGGCCGGTGTCCTCGATCTCGGTGCGCTACCCGCAGGCGCTGCCCGCGCCGGACGACCGTTCGGACGACGTGAAGATGATCGGGTTCCTGGACCACATCTTCCATCCGGCCGCGATCCTCACCTACCTGATGGGACCGGTCCGGAGACTGAGCTACGAGTGGGAGCCGCGGACCGGGGCCAGCGTGTCGAGCCTGCTGTTCGAGAGCGGCGCCGTCGGGACGCTGCACCTGGCCGCGGGCTCGGCGAACGGCGCGCCGCTCGAGCGGGTCGAGGTGATCGGCGACGGAGCGAACGTGGTGGTCGACAACGGCGTACGCATCACCTACTACCGCGCCGGGGCGGACCTCGGGTACGGGCGGTCCGCGTCGTTCGTCAGCGACGACGCGGTGGCGCCGTTGCACTGGGAGCCGGAGTTCTCGCTCGGGCAGCTCTACAACAAGAACCTGTTCTACCTCGGTTACGTGCCGGAGATCGTGCACTTCTGCGAGCACGTGCTGGCCGGCAAGCCGGTCGAGAAGGGCACGCTGACCGACGTACGGGAAATCCTCAAGCTGTACGAGCTGTACCGCCGGCTGCCTGCCGGTGAATCGGCCGAGATCGGGAGTTGAGCATGGGAGAGAAGAGCCGCGTGACCGCCGCCGACGCTGTGACGGTGGAGGAGCAGCCGTGGGGGCGGCTGGAGTGGATGGTGTCCGCTGCCCTGGGCAACTCCGACACAATGACGGTCGGACGGTGCTACATCCGGCCGGGGGAGCAGAACCCACGGCACTACCACCCGAACTGCGACGAGGTGCTGCACGTGCTGCAGGGCACGATCGAGCATACCGTCGACGACGACACGGTCACGATGGGCCCGGGCGACACGATCAGCATCCCGACCGGCGCACTCCACAACGCCCGCAACACGGGCACCGACGAGGCGATCTTCGTCATCTCGTTCTCCGCCCCGGACCGCGAGACGGTCGGTGAATGAGATGAGCCCGACCGTCGTGTTGCTCGGCACGCTCGACACCAAGGCCGAGGAGTACGCGTTCGTCCGCGACCGCCTGCTCTCCGCGGGGGTCGAGGTCCTCGTCGTCGACACCGGAGTACTCGGTACACCGGGCATCCCCGCCGACGTCGACCGTTCGTCCGTGGCGGGCGCCGGTTCCGCTGACTTGCAGCATTTGCAAGCGGCGGGCGATCGGGGCGCGGCAGTCACCGCGATGGCGGCCGGCGCGGCGGTCGTCGTACGGCGGCTGTACGACGAGGGCCGGTGCGACGGTGCACTGGCGCTGGGTGGCACCGGTGGTACGTCGATCGCGGCCGCGGCGTTCCGCGAGTTGCCGCTCGGCGTACCGAAGGTGATCGTGTCGACCGCGGCCTCCGGCGAGACGTCGGCGTACGTCCGGGAGACCGACCTCGTGCTGATGCCGAGTGTGGTGGATGTCGCGGGTGTGAACCGGTTGTCGGCGCGGATCCTGGCGAACGCGGCGGCGGGCGTCGCGGGGATGGTGCTGGCCGCGCCGGTGACCACGACCGCCGGCGTACCATTGCTGGCAGCAAGCATGTTCGGCGTGACGACGCCGGCCGTGGACTCGGCGCGGGCGCGGCTGACCGAGCTCGGGTACGAGGTGCTGGTCTTTCACATGACCGGGGTCGGCGGGCGGACGCTGGAGTCGCTGGCCGCGTCGGGGCAGCTGGCCGGCGTACTCGACCTGACCACGACCGAGCTCGCCGACGAGCTGGTCGGGGGAGTGTTCTCGGCCGGACCGACGCGGCTGACCGCGGCAGGGCAGGCCGGGATCCCGCAGGTGGTGTCGGTCGGTGCGCTCGACATGGTGAACTTCGGGCCGCTGGGCACCGTACCCGAACAGTTCGAGGACCGGCACCTGTTCGTCCACAACCCGAGCGTGACGCTGATGCGGACGACGCCCGAGGAATGTGCCGAGCTGGGCCGGCGGCTCGCGACCCGGCTGAATGCCTCGACCGGCCCGGTAGCGTTGTTGCTGCCGCTGCGTGGCGTGTCCGCGATCGCGGTCGAGGGTGGTGTCTTCCACGATCCGGCGGCCGACGCCGCACTGTTCGGGGCCATCCGGGAAACCGTGGACCGATCGGTGGTCGAGTTGGTCGAGCTGGACGCGGCGATCAACGACGAGGCATTCGCGCACGCCGCGGCGGACAAGTTGAACGCGTATCTGCAGAAGGAGAGCTGATGGAGCGGGACGTCATCCTGGAACGGCTGCGGGCCAAGCGGTCGGCCGGCGAGCTGATCGTCGGCGGCGGCGCAGGCACCGGGCTGTCGGCCAAGTGCGAGGAGGCCGGCGGGATCGACCTGATCGTGATCTACAACTCCGGCCGCTACCGGATGGCAGGCCGCGGGTCGCTGGCCGGGCTGCTTGCCTACGGCAACGCCAACGACATCGTCGTGGACATGGGCCGCGAGGTGCTGCCGGTGGTCCGGCACACGCCGGTGCTGGCCGGGGTGAACGGCACGGACCCGTTCTACCAGCCGACGCAGTACCTGCGGAGACTGATCGAGCTCGGCTTCTCCGGCGTCCAGAACTTCCCGACCGTCGGCCTGATCGACGGCAACTTCCGCGCCAACCTGGAACAGACCGGCATGGGGTACGGCGAGGAGGTCGCGATGATCGCCGTCGCGCACGAACTCGGCCTGCTCACCACGCCGTACGTCTTCTCCAGTGCCGACGCGGTCGCGATGACCGAGGCCGGCGCCGACATCGTCGTCTGCCACCTGGGCCTGACCACCGGCGGGTCGATCGGTGCCGGAACGGCTCGCTCGCTGGACGACTGTGCGGTGCTGATCAACGAGTGGACCGCGGCGGCGCGGGCGGTCCGCCCGGACGTCTTCGTGCTCTGCCACGGCGGCCCGATCGCCGAGCCGCCGGACGTGCAGCGGATCCTCGAGCTCTGCCCGGACATCGACGGCTTCTACGGCGCGTCGTCGATGGAGCGGCTGCCCACCGAACAGGCGATCACCGCGACCACCGGCGCGTTCGTGAACCTCCGCCGCCGCTAGGCCCGTGATTTCCTTCCGGCAGAAGTTAATGCCGGTCAAGTTGTTGACACGCCTTTGCCCACCCACTTAACTTCAACTGGAAGGAAAGCCGCCGAACCGGGCAAGGTGGGACGTGTGACCGACCGTCTGAACGTGCTGGTCGTTATGGCCGACGAGCAGAGCTGGAACACTCTGGGTTGTACCGGAAACCGCGCCGCGCAGACGCCGAACCTGGACGCGCTGGCGGGGGAGTCGACGGTCTTCGACGCCTGCTACACGCCGTTCCCGCTGTGCTGCCCGGCCCGCACCAGCCTGTGGACGGGCCTGATGCCGCGGCATCACGGCGTCCTCGGCAACTGGCGCCCGATCGAGCCGCAGCTCCGCGACGCCGGGATCGCGCAGGCGTTCACCGCAGCCGGCTACCACACGCACTACAACGGTAAGTGGCACGTGCCGGGCACGACGCCCGATCGGATGGGCTGGGCCGAGAGCAGTGCGATTCCCGCCGTACTGCGGGGGCAGGACCGCGGGCGCTACATCGAGGACTACCGCTCGTGGGCGACGGCGCGTGGGTACACGTTCGACCCCGACCACATCGAGAACCTGACCACCCGGGATCTCGCCGCGCTGCGGGACAAGCCGTACGCGACGTCGAGCGTCGGTCTCGACTCGTTCCTCGAGACGTGGCAGTGCGACACGTTCCTCGAAGCGCTGGACCGGCGGCCGGCGGACAAGCCCTGGCTGGCGGTGTGCTCGATGAACGCACCGCACTTCCCGATGCTCGTCCCGAGCCCCTACGACCGGCTGATCGACCGCGACGAGGTGCGACTGCCGGAGAGCTGGAAGACGGGCACGGCCACCAAGCCGCGCGAGGTCCGCGAGTCGCACTTCGCGCGCGACTTCGAGCATCTCGACGAGCAGGACTGGATCGAGGTCACCAGCCACTATCTCGGGCTGTGCGCACTCGTCGACGCGCAGTTCGGCCGGATCCGCCGCTACCTCGAGGACACCGGCGAGTGGGAGCGGACCGTCGTCGTGTTCACGTCCGACCACGGCGACCTGATGGGCGCGCACCGGCTGATGGAGAAGGGGCACTACCTGCACTACGAGGAGGATCTCCGGGTTCCGCTGATCGTGCGGCACCCGGACGCCCGGCAGAGCCGGAACGCCCACTTCGTGTCGCTGGTCGACATCGCGGCGACGCTGGGCGAGCTGGCCGGCGTACCGTGGCGCGAACCGCAGGACGGGCGGTCGTTCGCGGCGATGGTCGGCGACAGTACGGCGGCGCCGATCCGCGCGTACGTGACCGCCGAGACGATGCTGCACGACGGCAAACCCGGCGGGAACGGCGACCCGTTCCACGCCGCGGACTGGCAGTACCCGCGGGACAGCCTGAACCTGTCCGTCCGGACCGCCGGTCATCGGTACGTCTTCCGCTCCCACGACGAGGCGGAGCTGTACGACCTCACGGCTGATCCCTGGGAGCAGCACAACCTCGCAGCCGCCGACGGACCGACCGCGGCCCGGCTGGCGGACCTGCTCGCCGGCGAGGTTTCCGACGTACTGCCGGAGGCGGCGGCCCTGGTCCGTCACCGCATTCCCGCAACACAGGCACCGAAAGGCTGATCATGACCACTCAGTTCACCCGGCGGCGGCTCCTGCAGTTCGGGGCCGCGGCGGCCGGCGTCACCGCGCTGTGCTCCTGCACCCGTGGGCTCGGCGGCAGCAACAACACCTCGAGCGGCGGCGGGTCGAAAGGCACGCTGGACATGATGTTCTGGGGCGAGGGCGACCAGAACAAGTTGCTGATCGAGGCGCTCGACCTGTACCAGAAGAGCGAGGGCGCGTCGAAGGTCAACCCGCAGTACTCCGGCTTCTCCGGGTACTACGACAAGCTCGCGACCCGCGTTGCCGGCGGCAACCCACCGGACGTGTTCCAGATCCACCTGCCGTACCTGATGGAGTACATCAAGCGTGGCGCAGTGGCGCCGCTGGACCAGTACAAGGACGACCTCAGCCTGGACAAGATGCCGGACTACGTCGCCACCACGACGAAGGCGGACGGCAAGTACTACTTCGCGCTGCTCGGCGCGGCGACCCAGCCCGCCATCATCGTCGACACCACGAAGCTCAAGCCCCTCGGCCTGTCTGCACCGAGTCCGGACTGGACCATCGACCAGTACAAGGCGACGATGGCCGAGGTCTGGAACAAGAGCGGTCACAAGCTGGCCGGTACGGCGGACCTCGGCGGCAGCCCGATCGCGCTCGAGGCGTTCCTGCGCGGTCGCGGCAAGGCACTGTTCGGCGACGGCAGCACACTCGGGTTCGCCGAGGACGACTTCGCCGCGTGGCTGCAGCTGTGGCAGGACCTGCGCGGCAACGGTTCGGCCGTACCGATGGCGGTGACGGCCGCGGCGACCGGCTTCCAGAACGACCCGGTGACGGTCGGCAAGGCGGCGTACAGCGGTACTGCGACGTCGCGAGGCCTGCCGTCGATGCAGAGCCTGACCAAGGACACCCTGAGTCTGGGCACGTTCCCGAGCGGTGGCCCGGGGTCGAAGCCGGGCACGAACATCATCCCGGCCGGCTGGTTCGCGATCTCGCCGAAGTCGAAGAACATCGAGGGCGCGGTCTCGATGCTGAAGTATCTGACCAGCCGCCCGGAGGCCGCGAAGGCGATGGGCCTGGCGCGCGGCGTGCCGCTCCCGGAGAACATCCGGGCCGACGTCGCGAAGTCGGCGACCGGCCTCAACAAGCTCGTCCTGGACAACTACGCGCTGGTCGCGTCGCAGGGTCCGGCGCCGCTGCAGATGTACCCGCCCGGTGCGAGCAAGCTGCTGCAGACGTCGCTGCCGAACGCGAACCAGGTCGTCGGCTTCGGCAAGAGCTCGGTGGCGCAGGCGGTGACCAAGTTCTTCTCCGACGCGAAGGCCGCCCTGAAGTGAGGCCGGAGAACTTCTCGGCGATCCTGCGGACGGTCATGCGGCACGGTCCGATCGCGCGGTCCGAGCTCGCCGGGCTGACCGGGATGTCGACCGGGACGATGACGAAGCTGACCAGCCTGTTGTGCGAGGCGGGGCTCCTGCGTGAGCTGCCGGCCGACCCGGTGCACCGGTCACTCGGCCGGCCGCGGACGCCGATGGTGGTCGACGAGCGGGTCCATCGCGTCGTCGGCGTGCACTTCGGACTCCGCCGTACGACGGTGTGTCTGCTGGATCTGCGCGGGACGCTGCTGGCCGAGGTACGGCTGCCGCACCGGGGGCGGCGCGCGTTCGATCCGCTGGTGGCGCAGGCGGTGGAGGGCATTCGGGAGCTGATCGCGCGGCATCCGGGCAACGTTCTGGGGGTCGGGGCGAGCACCGGTGGTTGGGTCGATCGTGAAGCCGGCATCGTCCGCGATCACCGGGTACTGCGGTGGCGTGGCGTGCCGCTGCGCGAGGTCCTCGGCGGTGGACTGGGACTGCCCACCGAGATCGACTCGAGTTTCCGGTCGCTGGCCATGGCCGAGCGGTGGTTCGGAGGGGCTCAGGGCGTCGACGATCTGGTCGGGCTGTTCGTCGGGAACGTCGTCGGCGCGGGCTTCGTGATCGGCGGGCAGGTGTGTGCGGGGCATCATGCAGCCGCGGGATCGGTCGATCATCTGTCGGTCGGTATCACTGCGGCCGAGGTGTGCTCGTGCGGGCGGCGGGACTGCCTGCATGTCGCGGCCAGTGACTTGGCTGTCCTGGGGCAGGCGCGGAAGGACGGGCTGATCGGCATACGCGGCACCTTGGAGCAGCTCCTGCAAGCTGCACGGGACGGAGACAAACGAGCGGACCGCCTGCTGGTTGAGCGCGCGGAGCTCGTGGGCGTCGCCGCCGGGACGTTGATCGACATGCTCGACCCGGAGCTGCTGGTCGTCAGCGGAGGGGTGGTGGACGCCCCGGAGTACCTGCGATCGGTTCAACGCGGGGCGCGTGCGTACCTGCACGACAAGCGTGCGGTCGATCTCGACGCGGTGATCCGGCTGAGCGCGTTCGGCACCGACGGCGTGGCCGTCTCGGCGGCGAGCGTGATTCTCGACCGGATCTACGCGGCGCCGACGGAGTTCGTCCCTGGCCTGCTCGAACTGCGATACGGGTGACGGGCATGGACACCGGTCCGTACGTCGAGTCCGCGGTGGTGTGGTCGCACCGGCCGTCGCCGCGCAGTACCTGGGTCATGGTCGAACTGGTTGCCGACGGCATCCGTGGCGTCGGCGAGCTGTCCGACGGCGGGCCGCTGGACGTGGTGCTGGCAGCCGCACAGACGGTGCGGTCGTCGATCATCGGGCTGTCCTTGGAGCAGGCGCGCGCAGAGCTGGCGCGGCCGGCCGGCAGCTTCCTCTGGTCGACAGTGCGCGGTGGGTTCGCGGCGGCGCTCGCGGACCTGACGGCGCGGCGCGAGGGTCTCGCGCTCTCGGAGTCGCTGGGACTCGGCGAGCCGCGGCCGGTGCGGTTGTACGCGAACCTGAACCGGCGCTTCGGCGGCGACGGCACAGAGGCGATCGTCGCTGAAGCGGTACGGGCCGTAGGCAACGGGTTCGCGGCGGTGAAGGTGGCGCCGTTCCTGGACAACTACGCCCGCGGGATGTCGGGTACGGCGCTCGTCGACGCCGGGCTCGAGCTGGTCGTCAAGGTGCGTGCGGCGATTCCGGACGACGTACGGCTGATGGTCGACTGCCACCACCTGGTGCCGCCTGCTGCCGTCGTACGGGAGTTCGCCGGCCTGGAGCTGTACTGGGTCGAGGATCTCGTGCCGATCCACGATCGGGCGGCACTGGAGGCGGCGGCCGCAGCAGGGTTGACGCTGGCGGCGGGGGAGCACGTCTGGCAGCCCGACCTCGCTGCGGCGGCGTGCGCCGGCGGCGCGCTGGCGTATTGGTTGGTCGATCCGAAACACGTGGGCGGACCGGCGGGTGTCGCGCGGATCGCCGAGGTGGTCGGGGACACCCAGTTGACGTTCCACAACCCGAGTGGTCCGGTCGGTACGGCGCACGCGGCGCATCTGGTCGGGCTGGCGGGTGCGGGCGGCTGGCTCGAGTACGCGTGGGGTGAGCCGGATCGGCGGACGTTCCTGGACCCCGCCGAGGTGGTTGTGGACGGCACGTTGTGGCCGGTGGGTCCCGGGATCGGGGCCGGGGCCGCACCTCGAGTCGGAAAGGAGTGAGTTGTGGCTGTTGCGTTTCCGGGGATGCGTGGCGGACGGCGGACCCGGTACCAGAACGGGTGGGCGTTGCTGTTCCTGGCACCCTGGCTGATCGGGTTCCTGGCGTTCACCGCCGGGCCGATGCTGATGTCGCTGTATCTCGCCTTCACCAAGTACGACCTGCTGACCGCGCCGCGGTGGATCGGCGGCGGAAACTTCGCGCGGATGTTCGGCGACGACCCGCTGTTCCTGCAGTCGCTGAAGGTGACTGCGATCTACGTGTTCGTCGGTACGCCGCTCAGCCTGTGCTTCGCGCTCGCGGTGGCGGTCGTGCTCAACCGTGGGCTGCGCGGTCTGGACTTCTACCGGTCGGCGATCTACCTGCCGTCGCTGTTCGGCGGCAGCGTTGCGATCGCGGTGCTGTGGCGGAAGGTGTTCAACGGCGACGGTCTGGTCAACCAGGTCCTCGCACTGGTCGGCATCCACGGACCGTCGTGGATCTCCGAACCGCACACCGCGCTCGGCACGCTGATCGCTCTCGAGGTGTGGCAGTTCGGTGCGCCGATGGTGATCTTCCTGGCCGGGCTCCGGCAGATCCCGCGGGAGTTCTACGAGGCGGCGCAGGTGGACGGCGCGAGCCGCGGCCGGCAGTTCTGGAGCATCACGATGCCGCTGCTCAGCCCGATCCTGTTCTTCAACCTCACGCTGCAGCTGATCCGGTCGTTCCAGGCGTTCGCGCCGGCGTTCATCATCAGCGACGGCTCCGGCGGGCCGGCCGACTCGACGCTGTTCTACTCGCTGTACCTCTACCAGGACGGCTTCGTGAACTTCGACATGGGCTACGCCGCCGCGATGGCATGGATGCTGGTCCTCCTCGCCGGCGCGGTCGTGGCCGTCAACTTCTTCTTCAGCAGGTTCTGGGTGCACTATGAAAACTGACAAGAAAAACACCCTCGCTTCGCTCGGGGATGGAAGTGGGAAAAACACCCTCGCTTCGCTCGGGGATGGGAGGGGGAAAAACACCCTCGCTTCGCTCGGGGATGGGAAGGGGCTCGGGGGTGGGAGGGGGCTCGGGGGTGGGGGTGGGCGGCGGCTGTTTGCGCACTTTGGGCTGATCTTGGTCACGTTGGTGATGCTGTATCCGCTGGTGTGGATGGTGGCGAGTTCGTTCAAGCCGACCGACGAGATCTTCTCCCAGCCGGGGCTGATCCCGCGGCACTTCGAGCCGTCCAACTACGCCGAGGGCTGGAAGGGCATTTCGACGGCGTTCAGCATCTTCATCGAGAACTCGTTGTTCATCTCGGTGCTGGCGATCGTCGGCAACGTGTTCTCCTGCAGCCTCGCGGCGTTCGCGTTCGCCCGGCTGAACTTCATCGGCCGCCGGATCGCGTACGCGACCATGCTGGTGACGCTGATGCTTCCGACGCACGTGACGCTGGTTCCGCAGTACATCGTGTTCAACAAGCTCGGCTGGGTGAACACGTTCTACCCGCTGTTCGTGCCGCACTTCTTCGCAGTCGACGCGTTCTTCGTCCTGTTGATGGTGCAGTTCATCCGGTCGCTGCCGCGGGAGCTGGACGAGGCCGCGCGGCTGGATGGCTGCTCGCCGTGGAAGATCTACCGCCACATCGTCTTCCCGCTGCTGCGGCCGGCGTTGGTGACCACGGTCATCTTCACGTTCATCTGGACCTACAACGACTTCTTCAAGCAGCTCATCTACCTGAACGACAACCAGCTGTTCACCGTGCCGCTCGGGCTGCGGCAGTTCCTCGACTCGACCGGGGACTCGTCGTGGGGCCCGATGCTTGCCATGAGCACCCTTGCGCTGTTGCCGCCGCTGGTCCTGTTCGTCACCTTCCAGCGCAAGATCGTGGACGGCGTCGCCACCTCGGGGCTGAAGGGATGAGTACGGTCGCCGTTGTCACCGGCGCGGGCGGCGGGATCGGTACTGCGGTGGTGCCGACCCTCGTGAAGAGCGGGTGGGCCGTGGTGGGTGTCGACCTGGTGGACCGGCCGCCGGATCTGGACGGGCTGGACGGGGTTGAGTGGGTTGTCGGGGACGTGCGGGACGAGTCGACCATCAGCCGTGCGCTCGAGGCCGTGGCGAGGCTCGGGCCGTTGCGAGGCCTCGTGACGGCGACGCTCACCGAACACCGCGACGCGCTGGAGAGGCTGAACCACCGCGCACTCGCGGACGTTCTGGACGTGCAGGTCGCCGCGGCGTGGGCCTGGAGCGCGGCGGTCGTCGATGCCGCCGGCCGGACGCGGGAGGCAGACGGCAATGACGGCCGGACGCGGGAGGCGGACGGCGATGGCGGCCGGACGCGGGAGGCGGACGGCAATGACGGCCGGACGCGGGCGCCGAATCGTGATGACGTGTCGATCGTGCACGTCTCCAGCGTGCATGCGCAGCGTGCGAAGCCCGGTATGGCGGCGTACGCGATGGGGAAGGCGGCGCTGGACGCACTCGTGCGGTCGGCCGCAGTCGAGTGGGGCGCGAGCGGGGTGCGCTGCAACGCCGTACTGCCGGGATTCGTGCCGGTGCAGCGGAACGCGGCTCGCTGGTCCGACCCCGCCGCGGCCGCCGAACTGCTCGGCAACCATCCACTACGCCGCTTCGTCACCGCTGAAGACGTGGCGCAGGTGGTCGCGTTCCTCCTCGGCTCCGAGTCGCGCGCCGTGACCGGCGTGTCCTTGCCGGTCGACGGTGGGATGCTCGCGACGCTTCCGCCCTGGGCCTGACACCAACTGACCGACTGCGAGGTTTCTGTGATGTCTTTCGAGAGACCGAATGTTCTGATCATCCTGGTCGACGACATGGGGTACTCCGACATCGGCTGCTACGGCGGCGAGATCGGGACGCCGAACATCGACGGCCTGGCCGCGCACGGCGCCCGGCTGACCAACTTCTACAACACGGCGCGGTGCAGCCCGTCGCGGGCCTCGTTGCTGACCGGCCTGCACCCGCACCAGACCGGCGTCGCCGAGCTGGTCAACAACGACGGTCCGGGCGGCTACCCGGGAAGCCTCACCGACCGTTGCGCGACGCTGGCCGAGACGTTCCGTGCGGCCGGCTACCACACGCACATGACCGGCAAGTGGCACCTGGCGAACGAGCGGGAGCAGCCTGCGGACACCTGGCCGACGCGACGCGGCTTCGAACGTTTCTGGGGCACCATCAGCGGGGCGGGCAGCTACTTCCAGACCACCACACTGCACGACGGCGAGACGCCCGTACCGCTGTCCGACCTCGGCCCGGACTTCTACTACACCGACGAGATCGGCGCGCACGCAGCCGCGGCGATCCGCGAGTCCGATCGTCCGTTCTTCTCCTACGTCGCCTTCACCGCGCCGCACTGGCCCCTGCACGCCAAGGAGTCCGACCTCGCCGAGACCCGCGGCGCCTTCGACGAAGGCTGGGACGTACTGCGGACCCGCCGCCGGCAACGCCAGCTCGACGCCGGAATCTGTGCCGCGGACGCCACACTCGACCGGCGCGACCCCGACGTCCCGGCCTGGGTGGACGAACCCGAGCAGAAGTGGCAGCTCGAGCGGATGGAGGCGTACGCCGCCCAGGTCCGTGCGATGGACCGCGCGGTCGGCACGATCCTCACCGCGCTCGACGAGACCGGGCAGCGCGACAAGACGATTGTCGTGTTCCTGTCCGACAACGGCGGCTGCGCCGAGGAGCTCAGCAGTGAGCCGGAGGCCGCCGAACGGTTCCGGCAGCATCACCTGATCATCCCGCCGAGCGCGCCGGACGGTACGCCGATGAAGGTCGGCAACTCACCCGGCATCCGGCCCGGCACCGCGGACACCTACACCAGCTACGGCCAGGCCTGGGCGAACCTGTCGAACACGCCGTTCCGTCTCTACAAGCGCTGGGTGCACGAAGGCGGCATCGCGACCCCGCTGATCGTCTCCTGGCCCGCGGGCGGCCTGAGCGAGACCGTGATCGACGCCCCGCACCAGCTCACCGACATCGCGCCGACGTTGCTCGAGGCAACCGGCGTACCGGCCCTGACCGAACGTGACGGGCAGGATCTCCCGGAGCTGGCCGGTCTGAGCATGCTCGACGTCCTGCGCGGCGGAGAGGCGACCGAGCACGACCTGTTCTGGGAGCACATCGGCAACGCCGCGATCCGCTCCGGCCGGTGGAAGCTCGTCCGCGAGTACGAAGGTCCCTGGGAGCTGTACGACCTGTCGACCGACCGCAGCGAGAGCAACAACCTGGCGGCCGACCAGCCGGAGCGCGTCGAGGACCTCGCCGCCCGCTGGCAGAGCTGGGCCGACTCCGTCGGAGTCATCCCGTACGCCGACGTACTCGCGGCCCGCGCCGCGATGCCCAACCAACCGGCCTGACCTGTGCCGGACCGTGCGTCTTGAGAGGACAGCGTATGAAGAAGCGGGCAGCGGTGATCGCCGTCGCGGTGGTTGCCGCGCTGACGCAGGTCCCGGCCGCGGCGCAGCCGGAGGCAGACCGGGTCGAGATCCGGGTTGATCGCGGACCGCTGGTGATGGCGGACGGGGTTCCCGCACCCGCGATCACGCCGGAGATCTTCGGGGCCAACGCGCGCTGGATCGACGACGAGCTGGGCGCCTGGGATCCGGTGGCGCACGGTCCCGCCGCGGGTTTCGCCGCCGCCGCGAAGGCCGCCGACCTGCGGCTGATCCGGTACCCGGGCGGCACGGTCGCGAACTTCTTCGACTTCAAGAAGGCGATCGGACCGGTCGCGCAGCGCGGATGCCAGACGTCGGGCGGATTCGCCGCCGTACGTTTCGGCAACCTGCCCGGCGCGCGCAACGGGTTCGGACCGGACGAGGAGGAGGCACTGGTCTCGGCGATCGGCGCGAAGACGATGGTGATGGTGCCGTCGATCAACCAGAGCGCGTCGGACGCCGCGGACTACGTCGAGTACCTGAACTCGCCGAGCGACGGCACGGCGACCAACCCGAACGGCGGCACCGACTGGGCCGAAGTACGGGCCGCGAACGGGCATCCGGCGCCGTACGGCGTCAAGACCTGGGAGTACGGCAACGAACCGTTCCTCGACGGGCAGCGGTACTGGCGGGACGAGGACCCGCAGACGCGCGTGCGGCAGTTCATCGAGGGCGGGTGGAGCAGGCAGACGGCGGCGTCGGCGACGTACAAGGACGACGACGGGCTGTTCAGCGGCTGCGATCTGGTGAACCGGAAGACGGGTACGGGCGCGGCGGACCAGACGTATCGCACGCGGTACAACCCGATCGCACTGCCGGCCGACGCGACGGCTGCGTCCGGGCCGATCGCGGAGCCGGTGCTGACCGTGAACGGCGTGGAGTGGAAGCGGGTCGATTCGCTGGCGACCGCCGGCGCGAGCGATCAGGTGTACGAGCTCGGGAAGGCCGACGGCACGGTCAGCTTCGGGGACGGGACGCACGGCGCGATCCCGGCGCACGGCGCCGCGCTGAGCATCGAGTACACGACCGGCCGGCAGGACGGGTTCCTCGACTTCGTGAAGGCGATGAAGGCGGTCGACCCGACGATCACGGTCTGCTCGGGCTGGGGCAAGCCGGAGTTCGTCGCCGCGATGGGCAAGCGCCCGTACGACTGCATCGGCATCCACTCCTACACCGACCAGGCCGGTGGTGACGCCGACGGCGCATACGACGCGACGGAGCTGTACCAGCAGTTGATGAACGCGAGCGACGTACCGACGCAGGAGCTCGCCGAGCTGCGCAAGGACATCGCGAGGAACTTCCCGGATCCGCGCGAACGGCCGGCGCTCGCCGTCACGGAGTACGGCACGATCAGCCGGAACGGGCCGACCGGGGTGAGTACGCCGGGCAACTTCACCGCGATGCAGATGCACAACGTCTACGAGACGACGATGCTGATCGGGCAGCTCGGCAACGGTGTCCGGCTGGCGATCAACTCGAACCTGAACGGCGGGCCGAACGACGACCCGGCGAAACGGGACTGGGGCAACATTCTCGGGTCGCCGCCGGGCTTCGGGATCACCGGCCGCTCGCTGTCGCTGACGTTGGCCGCGCCAATGATCGGCGCAGTGCCGCGGAACGTGACGACGACCGGCAACCCGACGGTGCCCGGTCAGCACTACACGGCCGTCGTGGCTGCGGCGACGCGGGCGAACGGCGGCGTGCAGCTGCTGGTGGTGAATCGCAGCCTGGACAAGGCGATGCCGATCATGGTCGATCCGGCTGGTCCCGCGGTCAGGTCGGCCGTGCAGACCACCGTGACCGACGACGACATCACGGCCTACAACAACGATCAGGTGCAGCCGGTGCAGCGTACGACCAAGACGCTGGCCGGGGGACAGAAGGTCCAGGCCGAGCTGCCGCCGCACTCGGCGAACCTGATCACCCTGAACTACTGACGAGAGCCGGGACGAGCGACTCGGGGGAGCGGTAGATGGCGTCGAGCATGATCGCGGCGGCGGCGATGCCGAGCGCGTGCGGGCCGAACGCGCTGGGCAGGATACGGGCAACGGGGTTGTCTGTGTGGTTCTCTGTGTGGTTGCCTGTGTGGTTGCCGCCGTGGGTGGCATCCGGGGTGCCGCGGTCGGTCGCGAGCTTGGCCAGCGCGGCGTCGCGCAGGACGGAGACGTGGTCGACCGGTGCGCTGATGCCGCCGCCGATCACGACGAGTTCGGGATCGAGGAACTCGATCAGCGTCGCGGTGGCGGTGCCCACCAGGGCGGCCCGGTCCTGCAGCAGGCGACGCGCGCGGGTGTCGCCGCCCAGCGCGAGCGCGAAGACGTCGTACACCTCCTGCTCGTCGGTGATCAGGCCGGCCGCCCGCGCCCGGCGGGCGACCTCGAGGTCCCCGCCGACGACGGCGAAGCAGGTGCGGCTGCCGCAGACGCAGGGTTCGCTGGACCGCCCGGGGACCGGGAAGTGGTCGAGACCACCGGCCGCCGAATGCACCCCGCGGTACGGCGCACCGTTCAGCACGAAGCCCGCGCCGAGGACGTTGCCGACGAACAGGTGGATGAAGTTGTCGACACCGGTCGCCGCGCCGAACCAGTGCTCCGCGAGCGCCAGCGCGCGGACCTGGGAGTCGACGAGCACCGGCAGGTCGACGAGGTTGTGCAGCGCCGAGGCGAGCGGGGCGTCGTGCCAGCCGAGCACGGGCTGGCTGTGCACCACCCCGCTCGTGCTGTCGACCCACCCGCCGGTGCTCGCGCCGACTCCGAGGACGGTGAGGCGGTGGCCGTCGATCATCTTCCGCACCGATCGGGCCGCGCTCCGGACGAGGCGTTCGGCGTTGGTCGTACGCTCCGTCGTGTGGGCCTCGGCGACGAGTTGTCCGCGCAGATCGATCAGGCAGATGTTCACCCGGTACAGGCCGAAGTGCACGCCGATCACGCCGTACGTCGACTCGTCGATGGCGACCGGCACCTTCGGGCGGCCGGTGCCGCGCTGGGCCGGCTCGCTGGACTCCCGGAGCAGCCCGGAGCGGACCAGGGCCCCGGTCAGCCGGGTGACCGAGCCGGTGGACATCCCGATCGCGGCCGCGAGGTCGGTGCGGGCGGTCGGGCCGGAGCGCATCAGCTCACGCATGATCGTCGAGTAGTTCTGCTGCCGGATGTCGCTGAGCTGGGCAGAACGCGTGAGCTCCTTCATGGGAACGGTTCTAGCACGTCGCGGCGGTGCCGACACGTTGACACCCTCGACCGCGACTTATTATCTTCAACTCAAAGAAAATCGAACGGAAGGCGGCCGGCCAGTGCGTACAGAGGCGACGTTCACGCTGCGGGGCACGGTCGACGCGACGATCCGGCCGGAGATCTACGGGCAGTTCCTGTCCCGCCGCCGCTGGGTGGCCGACGAGGCGCTGCACCACCCCGGCCATCCGGACGCAGGACCGGACGGTCTGCGGCGGTCGGTCGTCGACGCGATCGCCGAGCTGGGCGCGCCGGTCGTCCGCTGGCCGGGCGGTTGCACGGGGACGTCGTATGAATGGGAGCGGGGGACCGGACCGGACCGCGAGCGGACCGTCGACTGGCACTTCGGGTACGACGTCGGCAACGGCTTCGGTACGGCGGAATTCGTCGCGTACTGCCGGCGGATCGGAGCCGAGCCGCAGATCAACCTGACCACCGGCACCGGATCGCTGCGCGAGGCGCTCGCCTGGGTCGAGTACTGCAACGGCGCCGGCGACTCGGTCTACGTCAACTTGCGCCGCTCGCACGGGTACGACGAGCCGTTCGGCGTGCGGTACTGGCAGATCGGCAACGAGGAGTGGGGCGCCTGGGAGCTGGGGCAGGTCGGCCCGCGGGAGAACGCCGTACGGTGCCGCGAATGGGCGAAGGCGATCAAGCGCATCGACCCGACGCTGAAGGTCCTTGCCGTCGGCTGTTTCGAGCCGAGCCAGTCGATCGACTGGAACCTCGCACTGCTGCGGGAGGCCTGGGACCACATCGACTACCTGACCTTGCACACCTACTGGCCGTTCGACCCCACCGCCGAGGACGGCGACTACGCGCGCGTGCTGAGCGGTCCGTACCGTACGGAGGCCGCGATCGTCGCGATCCAGGGCCTGGTCGACCTCGTGGCTCGTGAGAAGCCCGGCACGCCGAAGCCGGAGCTGGCGTTTACCGAATGGAACTGCGCGGACGCGACCCGCTTCGAGATGAGCCCGACGTGGCGGCCCGGCGAGACCCGCTATCGGACGGTCGATGCGCTCGCGGTCGCGTCGTTCCTCAATGTCCTGCAACGGCGGTCGGACAGTGTGACGCTGGCGAACTTCGCCCAGACCGTCAACGTCGTCGGCGCCCTGGTCGTCACCGACGAGCACGTTGTTCGCGAGACGGTCTACTGGCCGTTGCAGCTGCAGCGTCACCACAGCGGCGGAATCTCGCTGGGCGGCGACACCCGCTGCGCAACGGTCCCGGGGGAGACGCTCGAACGCACCGCGATCGAGCTGCCTGCCCTCGACATCAGCGCGTCCACAGCTGCCGGTGGTACGACGGTGTGGCTGTCGGTCGTCAACCGCGACCGCGAACGCTCCGTACGCCTGGCGATCAACCTCGGCGTACCGCTGCTGAGCAACGTGGTGACGCTCCACCAGTTGCACACCGAGAACCCCCTCGACCGGAATACTGTCACCGAACCCGACCGTGTCCGCCCCCGCTCGGAGGACGTGAAGCTCGACGACGACCTCGCCCTGACCCTGCCTCCGAGCTCGTACACGATCATCGAACTCACCACCACAAGCCCGCTAGTGCTGGAGCTGTCAAGCCATGAGTGAACGGCCGAACATCCTTCTGATCTGCACCGACCAGCAGCGGTACGACACGCTGGGTGCCTACGGCAACGAGTTCGTCCACACGCCGAACCTGGACCAGCTCGCGCGCGAAGGGGTGTTGTTCGAGAACTGCTACGTGCAGAATCCGGTCTGCTCGCCGTCGCGGGCATCGCTGATGACGTCGCGGTACCCGCACGCGCACGGTCTGTGGGCCAACGGTGTGCAGTTGCCGAGCCATGAGGAGTTCTTCACGAAGACGCTCGCCGACGACGGGTACGACTGCGGCCTGGTCGGTAAGCTGCACCTGTCGGCCTGCAAGGACGGCCGGCTGGAGCCGCGGCACGACGACGGCTTCCGGGTCTTCCGCTGGGCCCACGACCCGTACCCGGGCTCGTCCGAGAACCAGTACCACCGCTGGCTGAAGACGGCGTACCCGGACGTCTACGCCGAGGCGCACGGCGGGCAGGGGTTCGACAACGTGCCGACCGAGGCGCACTACAGCCGGTGGATCGGGAACGAGACGATCGACTTCCTCCGGGAGTCGCGGGACACGTCGAAGCCGTTCTGCTTCGTCGCGAACTTCTTCGACCCGCACCACGGCTTCGGCGCCCCGAAGGAGTACCTCGAGCGGTACGACGCGCAGCAGCTCCCGCCGCCGGTGACGCGGCCCGGCGAGCTGGACAGCAAGCCGCCGATCCTCACCGAGGCCTCCAAGGAGTCGTACGGCGGACACGCGCGGGGCTACCTGTCCTACACCGAGGACGAGTTGCAGGACGTCAAGGCGGCGTACTGGGCGATGGTCACGCTGGTCGACGACGAGGTCGGGCGCATTCTCGCGGCGCTCGAGGACGAAGGACTGGCGGACAACACGATCGTGGTCTTCACCAGCGACCACGGCGAGATGCTCGGCGATCACCAGCTGATGCTCAAGGGACCGATGATGTACGACTGCGCCGTTCGCGTGCCACTGGTGGTGCGCTGGCCGGGCCAGCTGCCGGCGGCGGAGCGGCGTACCGAACTGGTGCAGTGGATCGACCTGGCGCCGACGTTCCTGGAAGCGGCCGGTGCACCGGCGCTGCCGCGGGCGCAGGGCGAGAGTCTGCTCGCGTTGGCCCGCGGGGACGACGGCGCGACCGCGAGAGGGTGGGCGTTGTGCGAGTACCGCAACAGCGGGCATCCGTACGATCCCGCCGTACACACGACGATGCTGCGCAGCGGGCAGTGGAAGCTGGTCGTCTACCACGGGTCGCCTGCGACGGATCGCGAGCGCACCGGGGAGCTGTATGACCTCGCGGCCGATCCGCAGGAGCTCGAGAACCTGTGGGACGACCCGGGGCACGCCGTCGAGCGGCTACGCCTGCAGGAGATGCTGCTCGACGTACTGGTCGCGACGGAGGACCGCAGCCGGCCGCGGATCGACTACTTCTAGACGTCAGCGGGGCAGCGCGGTGCGGAGCTGGCGGCGGGACGTGATGCCGAGCTTCGAGAACGTCTTGCGCAGGTGCCACTCGACCGTGCGCGGGCTGATGAACAGCTGCGCGGCGATCTCGGGGTTGGTCAGGCCGTCGCGGGCCAGGCCCGCGATCTGAGACTCCTGGGCGGTCAGGTCGTTGGTGGTCTCCGGGGTGCGCTTGCGGACGGTCTCGCCGGTCGCGAGGAGTTCGTGGCGGGCGCGTTCGGCGAACGCCTCGGCACCCATCGCGGCCAGTTGTTCGTGTGCCGTACGGAGATGCTCGCGGGCGTCCTGGCGACGGCCCTGGCGGCGGAGCCATTCGCCGTACAGCAGCTCGGCGCGGGCCGACTCGACGCGCAGCGGGGTCCGGGAGAGGTGGTCGATCGAGGCGACGTACGCCGTCTCGTCGTTGCTGAGCAGCGCCCGCGCGCGGGCCTCGATCCCGTGACCCCAGTACGTCGGCACGGCGGCGACCCGTTCGGTCAGCCACGCCAGCGTGGTCTCGACCAGCTTGGCGTCGCCGGTCCGGGAGGCGGCCTCGGCCAGCTCGCCGACGACGAGGGCGCCGTACGCGACCGGGTCCTGCTCGAACACCTGCAGCGCCGCGTCCCGCGCGGTCTCGTACCGGCCGAGGCCGTTGTGCAGCAGGGCGTTCACGTACGTCGCGATCGCGGTCATCCGGCCCTGCTCCTGGGCCCGTGCCTCGCGGATCATCGCCTCGATCAGCGCCGTCGCGCCGGCCTCGTTGCCGCGCAGGGCCTCGAGTTGCATCGCGCCGATCCCGAGCACGCGGTTCCCGGTGGCCGCGGCGATCTGGCGTTCCTCCTCGACGTACGCCGCGGCCGTCGCCAGGTCCCCGGTCATCGAGACGACGTTCGCGCGGAAGTTCAGCGCCCACTGGAGCTGGACGAGGGCACCGCTGTCGCGGGCGATCCGGTCGTGGCGGGCGGCGAGTTCGAGGGCCGTTTCGAGGTCCCAGAGGTCGATCGCGACGATGCCGCTGGCCCGGTTGCCGGCCAGCCACAGCCAGCTCCGGACGTCCTCGGCCTCGCTCTGGCTCTGCCGGGCCTGGTCCAGGGCCTTCAGCAGCTGCGGGGCGGCGGCGACGTACCCACGGGTGAACCGGAGCGCGAGTGCCTGCAGGAGGAGGTCGCCGGGCGGGTCGGACGGGGCCGGTGCGGGCGCGGCAGCGGCGGCTTCGCCGAGGATGCCGGGCGTGTCCGGGCCGCTCGCCCAGATCGCGGCCGACATCGCCTCGAGGTACGCGACGCGCGCCTGCTCGTGGTCGTACGGCTCGAGCTGCTTCGCGGCCTCGACGAGGGTGTGGGCGGCTTCGGCGGCATGCCCGCGGTCGAAGGCGATCTCGCCGTGCAGGCGGGTGATCTCGGCGTCGCGGATCGGATCGGCCGGGCCGGCGGCGGCACCGGCCAGGAGCTCGAGCGCGGCGTCGAGGGCACCGGCGGTGCGCTTCGCGGTCGCTGCGGCCAGCACGCGGTTCGCGCGGAGCCCGGGGTCGATGGTCAGTGCTGCGGAGCGCTCCAGGAAGATGCCTGCGGCAAAGAACCCGCCGCGGGAACGGGCACGCTGAGCGGATCGTTCGAGTTCGGCCGCGACGTCCTCGTCGGGGGTCACGGTCGCCTGCGCGCGGTGCCACGCGCGCCGGTCCGGATCGGTGCCCGCGTCGGTCACGGCCGCCAGCGCCCGGTGCACGGCCAGCCGCTGCTGCGGAGTGGCAATCCGGTACGCCGCAGACCGCACCAGCGGATGCCGCAAGCGGATGTGCTGCCCGAACGTGATGAGCCCGGACTCGGCCGCCACCGCCGCCGGGTCCGCGCCCAGCCCGAGCTGCTCGGCCGCACGCCACAGGAGTGTCGGATCGCCCAGCGGCTCGGCGGCCGCGGTCAGCAGGAGCAGCCGCGCCTCGGTCGGCAGTACTTCGAGACGCCGTACGAAGCTGTCCTCGATCCGGCCGGCGAGTGTGCCGGCGGTCAGGCCGTCGGCCAGCTCGGCCGCGGTCCAGGCGCGGGGGAGTTCGAGCAGGGCGAGTGGGTTGCCGCGGGTCTCGGCGACGATCCGGTCGCGGACCCGTGGGTCGATCGGCCCTGGCAGCACCGACTCCAGCAGCGCCCGTGCGTCGGCCTCGTCGAGACCGCCGATCGGCAACTCGCGGAGGCCGGCGAACGCATGCTCGATGCCGTCGCGGACCGCGAGGACGAGTACCACGGACTCGGCCGCGAGCCGGCGGGCGACGAACGCCAGGATGCGCGCGGACATCAGGTCCAGCCACTGTGCGTCGTCGGCCACGCACAGCACCGGCCGGTCGGCGGCCGCGTCGGCGAGCAGGTTGAGCACCGCGAGCCCGATCAGGAACCGGTCCGGCGTCGAGCCGCTCTGCAGGCCGAACGCCGTACCGAGAGCGGCGCGCTGCGGCTCGGGGAGCCGGTCGAGGCCGTCCAGGAACGGCAGGCAGAGCTGGTGCAGCCCGGCGTAGGCGAGCTCCATCTCGGACTCGATCCCTGCCGTCCGGGTGATCCGGCAGCTCTCGGCGCCCGCCACCAGCACCTCCAGCAGCGCCGTCTTGCCGACCCCGGCCTCGCCGGTCAGGAGCAACACCTGGCTCTGCCCGGCCTTCGCCGCGCTGACCAGGCCGTTCAGTACGTCGATCTCCCGCCGCCGCCCGCGAAGCCCACCCTCAGCCATCCCCACGCGGGCCAGCCTAGGACATGGCACGCGGCGGGCCGTCGCCGTGCCGGACGGGACCGATCAGACGAGCACGACGGGGCCCCGGGCGAGGCGGGCGACCTCGGCGGTGGACTCCTGCGGACGCCAGCCGCGGTCGGCGGTCAGGACGGTGAGGGCCGCGGCAACGGACTCGGCCAGGACCGCACTGGTCCCACTGACCTTGCTGCGGCGCACGTCCACCTCTGGGTACGCCGTCTGCCACGCGGACACGGGATCCGCACCCGCCCGGCCCCTGCCAAAGTCTGTCTGCAGGACCGTCAGGCCGGTGCCCCGCCGGCGCGCAGCACCGAACGCGAAGCCCAGGGCGTCCGACCCGTCGCCGTCGATCGCCACGACGACTCGTCCGGAGGACGGGCCGACCGTGTGGTCCGGTGTCAGACCGACCACCGCGAGTGAGGCCGACGTACGACGGGCCAACCGGCGGGCAAGTTTCCGCTCGCCCCTCCTCCCGTGGCCGATCACCACGAGCGCGCCCTCTCGCGCCTCGCTCAGCAGGGCGTCGATCGCACGCCCCGCGAACACCGTGGAGCTGATCCGCAGGCTCGGGAAGATCCGGCGAACGTGATCGATCGCGTCGTCCACAACGGCCTCGGCGGTCTCCAGGTCGCGCTCCTCCACGGTCAGCTCACCCAGCGCGTCGAACAGGTACGGCCACCGGAACGCGTACACGACACGCAGCTCGGCGTCACGCGCTGCCGCCTCCGCGGCCGCCCATTCCAAGGCGTCCTGAGCGTCCTGCTCCAGTAAGACGACGACCTGCGTCACGGTGGTGCCTCCCTTTCGTGTGAGACCACCGTCTCGCCGCAGGCAGGGCCATGACACCAGGGAGAACCACGGGCCGACTCACGTGTCCAGCAGCTGCAGGGCCTCCGTGATCGAGGTGGTGACCGGGGCTCCGGTGGCCTGCAGGGCCTTGCGGGTCATGGCGCCGGTGGTGACGAGGACACACTGCGTGCCGGCGGCCTGAGCTGCGTGTGCATCATCGACGACGTCACCGATCAGTACGACGGCTGCCGGGTCCAGCTGCTGCTCGCTGAGGTGCCGCTGCAGGCTGTCGGCCTTCGAGCCACCGCCGACCTCACCCGGCAGCCCGTCGACGCGCGTGAAGTACTGCGTCAGCCCGTACTGCTCGACGGTCGGTGTGAGCCGCGCGTGGAACCACATCGACAGCAACGACTGCGTCCGCCCGCTGGTGCTGCACGCCCGCAGTACGTCGTGGGCGCCGACCGCCAGCTCGCACGTGTGCAGGAGCGCGTCGTACCGCTCGTGGTACAGCTTGTCGATCTGCGCCCACTCCTCCTCGTCGAGCGTGCGCCGGAGCACCTGCTCGTACGAGAGCCGCATCGGCCGGGCGTACGCCGCCTGCCACTCGCTCCAGCTCAGCTCCGGCCGCCCGAACCCGGCGCAGACCTCGTTGACCGCCGCGAGCACCGCGTGGTTGTCGTTCAGCAGGGTGCCGTTCCAGTCCCACACCACATGAGAAATCGGCCCATGAGAAATCACTGCATCACTTTATCGAGCGGTGAGAGGATGCTCAGCATGCCGGAGTTCGTCCATGCCCAGGAGTTGGCGGGTGGGTTCTACACCGAGGTGGTCGCACCTGCGATCGGCGCGACGGCTCACGCGGCCGGTCTGCTCGGCTGGGGCTCGGACGTCCTCGGGTACGACACGGCACGGTCGATGGACCACGACTGGGGGCCGCGGCTCGTCGTGCTCGTCGACGAGGACGACGTCGAGCCGGTGCTCAAGCGGATCGAGGCGGCGCTGCCGGACGAGTACCGGGGGTTTCCGGTCCGGTTCGGCTCGTCGGTTCACGAGGTGGAGCATCGCGTCACGGTGACGACGCTCAGCGCGTGGCTGCGCGGGCACCTCGGGTTCGACGCGTCGCAGGGCATCAGCCAGGCGGACTGGCTGGTCACGCCACAACAGCAGTTCCTCGGAGTCGTCAAGGGTCAGGTGTACGCCGACGACGGGCGGCTCGCGCCGGTCCGCGAGGCGCTCGCGTGGTACCCGGACGAGATCTGGCGCTGGACCCTCGGCTGTCAGTGGTCCCGGATCGCGCAGGAAGAGCCGTTCGTGCAGCGCACGCACGAGGCCGGCGACGAGCTCGGGTCGCGGGTCGTCGCCGCGCGCGTCGTCCGGGACGTGATGCGGCTGGCGTTGCTGCAGTCCCGGGCCTATGCGCCGTACACGAAATGGCTGGGTACGGCGTTCGCCCGACTCGGGCATCCGGACGGGCTGGACCGGGCGCTCGCCGATGCGGTTGCCGCGGGCACCTTCGCGGACCGTGAGCGGGCCCTCGTGACGGCGTACGAGCTGGTGGCCCGGCGGCACAACGCGCTCGGGCTCACCGAGGAGCTCGATCCGGCGCCGCGGCCGTTCTTCGACCGGCCGGCACAGATCCTCGACGCCGCGCGCTTCACCCACGCGCTGATGGCGACGGTCTCGGACCCACAGCTGCGGAGCTTCGGGCCGATCGGGTCGATCGACCAGTTCGCGGACAACACCGACGTACTCAGCAACCCGCCCGCCTACCGCCGACTCCTAGGGGCCTACCAGTGACGTTGTCGAAACACGTGATCAGTTCGGTCACGACGGCCGAGCACCGCTACCCCTACCTGCGGACCATCGGCCGGAACTCGTTCCTCGGCAGTCACGGCAACGGCGGCAGCATCACGGCGTACGTCGTCGAAACCGACCGTGGCGCTTCCGGCTGGGGGCTACCGCTGCGCGACGCCGACCCGGGTGCGCTGATCGGCCGGAACCTGGCCGAGCTGATCGATCCGGAGCGTGGGGTGATCGACCCGGCCGCGGAGTTCCTCGACTATCCGCTGCACGACCTGGCGGCGCGGATCCTCGACGTGCCGGTGTACGCGATGCTCGGTGCCGCCGGCTCGCCGCGGGTGCGGTGCTACACGGGCGGCATCTATTTCGACGATCTTGACGGCGGTCCGGACGCGATCCGGGCGAATCTGGCGCAGGACCACGCGTTCGGGTTCCGCGACTTCAAGCTGAAGATCGGTCGCGGTCACCGGTGGATGGAGCCGCGGGCCGGTCTGCAGCGCGACATCGAGGTGACCCGGCTGGTGCGCGAGCTGTACCCGGACGCCGCGATCCTTGTCGACGGCAACGACGGCTTCACGCTCAACGGCCTGTTCGAGTACCTCGACGGCGTCGCCGACTGCGACCTGTACTGGATCGAGGAGCCGTTCGCGGAACGCCGTCCCGACCTCCAGGCACTGCACGAGCGTCTCGGCACGCTGCCCTCCCGCCCGAAGGTCGCGGACGGCGAGTACGACCCGAATGTGCAGCACGTCCTCGCACTGGCCGAGGAGGGTCTCGTCGACGTGGCCCTGATGGACGTCATCGGCCACGGCCTCACCGCCTGGCGCCGCACCATGCCGCTCCTGAAGTCCGAAGCCTCACCCCACGCCTGGGGCGTACCCCTCAAAACCCTGTACGTCGCCCACCTGGCCGCCGGCCTCGGCAACACCCCCATCATCGAAGGCGTCCCCGGCCCCGGCTCCTACACCCTCGACGACGGCCACGTCGTGCTCACCGAGGACCCCGGCTTCGGCCTCACGTTGCCGTAGTACGGCTGATCTCCTGGAGCGTCCAGGTGTTGCCGTCCGGGTCGGTGATGTCGGCCATGCTGGCGTACGGGCGGCGCTCGGGGTCGAGCCCGGGCGCGAAGTCGCCTGCCCAGGTGTCGGCCGGCGTCTTGTGCCGGATGTCGCCGACTTTGATGCCCCGGGCAACCAGCTCCGCATGCGCCGCGGCCAGATCCGGTACGACGAGGTAGTTGGCGCGGGCCGATCCGGGGACCGCGTCGGTCAGTCCCTCGCCGAACTGGATCGAGCAAGCCGATCCCGGAGGTGTCACCTGCACCACGCGGAAGCCGTCCCGCGGATGGTAGTCGACGTCGACCGCGAAGCCGAGCGCCTGGTAGAACGCCAGCGACGCGTCGGCGTCGCTGACCGGCAAGGTCAGTACTTCGATCAAGTAGTCCATCACATGTCCAGGACGAGGTCGGTTGTCGGGCGGGAGCAGCAAATCAGCACTTGGCCGTCTGGTGGAGGTTCGAGGGGTGTGGGGGAGTAGGTCAGCTCGCCGGACAGCAGGGGCGTGATGCAGTTGTGGCAGACGCCGGTGCGGCAGCTCCAGCGGGTTGGTACGTCGCAGGCTTCGGCCAGCTCGAGCAGGCTGCCGTCGCGCATGGCTGTAGAGATGCCGCTCCGAGCGAACGTGACCAGCGGTCCCGTGCCGGGCGCCCCCTCCGGCTGGTGCGGCGGTCGGGCCGGCTGCCCGACCACACCTGGGTTCAGCGACGACAGCGCACCGAACAACTCGGTGCGGATCCGCGTCACGCCCAGTGCACTCAACGCCTCTTGCATATCCGTCATGAACGACTGCGGCCCACAGACGTACGCCGTTGCGCCGGTGGGTAGCGCCAGCTCGGCCAGCCTGTCCTTGGTCAGCCGGCCGTCTTTGGAGCTGTAGAACACGTGCTCGTGGGAGTGTGGAAGCTGCGCCAGCAGATCGTGTGCCTCCGCGACGTGGGCGTTCTCGGCCGGCGTACGGGCCGCGTGAATCCACCACACCTCCCGGGTACTACCGGCCAGTGAGTACAGCATGGCGAGCACAGGCGTCACGCCGATGCCTGCCGAGATCAGCAACACCGGCGCCGTGCCGCCGTCGAGGACGAACTCCCCGCGCGGTGCGGCGACCTCCAGCGTGCTCCCGGGCCTCAGCTGGGTCAGGTACGCACTCCCGACCCCATGCGGCTCGCGCTTGACGCTAACGCGATACCCGGGGGAACTCGACAGCGAGTAGCTGCGTACGGCGCCTGGCAGCCGAAACGTGAGGTACTGCCCGGCGAGCGCCGCAGGCAGCTCGTCACCTGACAGCCGGATGGAGAAGACGTCGCTGGTCTCCGCAACAACCTC
>DASXXB010000497.1:0-22593 GCA_036503355.1 Kribbella sp.
GGCCGCAGTCATCCGATCTCTCATACCGAGATCTTCTCCTGGCAGCAGGCCCGTCCGCGACCAGGGGTCCGGCACGTGGGCGGTCCGGTCAGCTTGCCTCGGGCGGGGTGGTCGGAGCGGGTGGGTCAGGCGGCTTTGGTGAATTGGGTTGTGTAGAGGTCGGCGTAGAGGCCGCCGGTTGCCAGGAGGTCCTCGTGGGTGCCGCGTTGCTGGATCCGGCCGTCGTCGAGGACGAGGATGACGTCGGCGTTGCGGATCGTCGAGAGGCGGTGTGCGATGACCAGCGACGTACGGCCGACCAGCGCGTTCGCGAGTGCAGTCTGGACGGCGGCCTCGGACTCGGAGTCGAGGTGTGCAGTGGCCTCGTCGAGGATCACGATCGACGGCGACTTGAGCAGCAGGCGGGCGATCGCCAGCCGCTGCCGTTCACCGCCGGACAGCCGGTACCCGCGATCGCCGACCACCGTGTCGAGCCCGTCGGGCAGGCTGCCGATCAGCGTCGCGATCTGCGCGGCCTCGAGCGCCTGGTGCAACTCGTCGTCGGTCGCGTCCGGCCGGGCCAGCAGCAGGTTGGCGCGGATCGTGTCGTGGTACATGTGCGAGTCCTGCGTGACCACACCGATCGCCGCGCGCAGCGAGCTCTGCGTGACCTCGCGTACGTCGTGACCGCCGATCAGGACCGCTCCGCCCGTCGCGTCGTACATCCGGGAGACGAGCGACGACAGCGTGGACTTGCCGGCGCCGGACGGCCCGACGACGGCGACCATCTGCCCCGGCTCGACGGTGAACGTGACGTCCTTCAGAACCTCTTCCCCGGTCTCGGCGGACAGCGTTGCGACCGACTCCAGCGAGGCGAGCGACACCTCCTCGGCCGACGGATAGTGGAACGACACGTGGTCGAACTCGATCGACGGCTTCGCGTCAGCCGGCAGCACCTTCGCATCCTTGCGGTCGGCAACCATCGGCGGAAGGTCGAGCACCTCGAGCACGCGCTCGAAGCTGACCAGCGTGGTCATGATGTCGACCTGGATGTTGGACAGCGCGGTGAGCGGCCCGTAGAGCCGGTTCAGGTACGCCGTCAGCGCGACGACCGTACCGATGCCGAGCGCCCCACCGACCGCGAGCACGCCGCCGACGCCGTACACGAGGGCGACAGCGAGCGCCGCGACGAGCGTGAGCGAGACCCGGAACACCCCGGCGTACATCGAGGTCGTGACGCCGATGTCGCGGACCCGCGCGGCCTTGCCGGCGAAGTCCCGCGACGAGTCCTGGGTGCGGCCGAAGACCTTGGCGAGCACCGCGCCGGCGACGTTGAAGCGCTCGGTCATCGTCTGCGCCATCGTGGCGTTCAGCTTGTACGTCTCAGCCGTTGCCTCGCGCAACTTCCCGGCGAGCAGCCGGGCCGGGATCACGAAGAGCGGGAGGACGACCAGCGCGAGCAGCGTGATCTGCCACGACATCACGAACATCGCACCGAGCACCAGCGCAACGCTGAGCAGGTTGCTGACGACGTTCGACAGGGTGGAGGTGAACGCCTGCTGGGCGCCGAGTACGTCGCCGTTCAGCCGCTGGATGAGTGCGCCGGTCTGCGTGCGGCTGAAGAACGCGACGGGCAACTGCTGCACGTGGTCGAACACGGCGGTGCGCAGGTCATACACGAGACCCTCGCCGATCCGCGCGGAGAACCATCGCTCGGCAAGGGTGATGAGGCTGTTCGCGAGCGCGAGGACCGCGACCACGAGGGCCAGCGCGACGACCACTCCCCGGTGGCCGGGCACGATGCCCTTGTCGATGATCGCGCGGAACAGCAACGGCGTAACGGCTCCGGTGCCGGCGTCGAGCGCGACGAGCACCAGGAAGACGGCCAGATAGCCGCGGTACGGACGGGCGAACCCGAGGATCCGGCGGAGCGTTCCCGCCGACAACTTGTGGTGCCGGACGGAGGAGTCCTTGAGCAGCGAGCGCATCGCGCGCCCGCCCCCGCCTCCCCCACCCGGCAGGCCGGAGAGCTGCGACATGCAGTTCCTTTCGCCAGGGACAATATACTGAGGTTAACTCACTATGAGACAACCTCACAAGATCCCAGTCCGTTCCCACGCGACCGGCGTACGGCGACCACTAGGCTCTGCCCATGCCCATGCCCATGCCCGATGACTCGACCGACTCCGCCGAGCAGATCGCGGCGCTGCTGGACGGGATCGTCCGTCGTCAGCGCCGGGCCTCGCGCGAGGGTTTCGGCGAGAGCGTCACGCACGGACAGTTCCGGGTGCTCCGCACGCTGGACCATGCGGACCAGCCGATCCGCCTGAGCGAGCTCGCGGCACGCCTGGGCATCGTCCCGCGCTCGGCGACGTCCGTCGTCGACGACCTGGAAGCGGCCGGCCTGGTGGCACGGCAGCCGGATCCGAACGACCGCCGTGCCACCCTCGTCGACCTGACCCCCGACGGCCGCCAGATCCTCACCACGCTCCGCGAGAAACGCCGCGATGTGATGCTGACCCAGCTGTCCCGCCTGACCCCCACCGAACAACAAACCCTCGCCGGCCTCCTGCGCCGCCTCGCCGACGAGTAGTCCTGTCAGGCCTTCTTGAGGTGGGCGATGATGCCGTTCAGATCCTCGATCATGCGGTCCGGGCGGACCATGTGGCCGCCGGCGTCCTCGTGGGCGGTGTACGGGATGCCGGCCTTGTCCAGCGCGGCCTTGAACTCGCGCTGGCCGGCCAGGACCTGGGTCTCGTTGGCGTAGTCGAACGGGTCCGGGCTCGGGCTGGTGCCCGCGACCAGGAAGATCCGTTTGCCGCGGTACCGCTCCAGGTTCTCCATCGGGTTGTCGGCGGACACCCGCTTCTCGTCCCACGCCGGCGCGCCGTAGATGGTGCCGCCGGCCAGGTCGACGGCCGCCGACGACACGTTCGCCCAGTGCACGACCAGGCCGGCGTCCCGGCGCATGCTGGCCGGGCCGGAGTGGGCGCTGACCGAGGCGAAGTGGCCGAAGTACTTCGCCGTGTACTTGAGCGCGCCGAACCCGCCCATCGAGAATCCCGCGACGGCGCGGCCGGCGAACTCGGCGTACGTGCGGAAGTTGGCGTCCACCCACGGCACCACCTGGTTCAGGTGGAAGTTCTCCCAGTTGCGGGGGCCGGTGTTGCTGCTGACCGGGTTCGAGTACCAGCCGGCCTTGCCGCCGTCCGGCATCACCACGATCACCGGCTTGCCGGCGGTCCAGTCGCGGATGCCGAGGTTGTCGAACGCGATGAAGTCCTGGTTGCCGCCGTGCAGCAGGTACAGCACGGGGTAGGTGCGGCCGCTGGTGTGATAGTCGCTCGGCAACAGGACGTTGACGGCCGGCGCCCAGCCGATCTCGGCGGTCTGGAAGCGGTAGTACCACATCCGCGGATCGCTCTCGTTCCGCTCGGTGATGTGCAGGCCGAATCCGTCGCCGGCCGCGTTCGCGGCGACGGAGGTGGCCAGAATGGTGCCGGCGCCGAGGCCGGCGGCGACGGTCAGCCCGCCGGCGGCCTTGAGCATCGTGCGCCGGGTGGGGCGAGGTGCGCTCACCATGATCTCCTGAGGAGTAAGGGACAGAACAATCACCGTCCGTGACGGTGTCGATCTAAGTTAGTAACATAACTTTGGGGTCAGCCCCGGACCAGAGGAGGGTTGTGACAGCGAATCCGCCCCGCCGGAAGACCGGTGGTCGCCAGGCACAGATCACCGTCGCCGACATCGAGCGCGAGGGACTGCGGCTCGGTCTGCCCAGCCTGACCGTCAACGGCGTCGCGACCGCGCTCGGCGTCAGCCCGGCCGCGCTGTACCGGCACGTCGACGGCAAGCTCGGTCTCGAGGCGCTGGTCGGTGAGGCGGTACTGCGGGACCTGCGCATCGTCGACGATCCCGACGACGACGTCGAGGCGCACTTGTTGTCGTTCGCGCATCAGCTCCACGCGTTCGCGCTGGGCCATCCGGGGCTCGCGGCCTACATGCAGGGGCTGTTCCCGCGCGGCGAGTCCGGCGTACGGCTGCAGCGGGAGGCGATCGAGGCGCTCGGGCGGCGTGGTTACAGCCCGGCCGGCGCGGTGCTGATGTCCGGCGCCGTCGCGTCGCTCGCGATCAACCTGACGGCCGCCGAGGAACGCCATCGCCCGTACCTCGACGGCTCGCATCCCCGCGAACTCGAGAAGGTCTACGCGCTCCTCGCCGCGGACGATCTGTTGCGGGCCGCGCAGGAGCAACTCCCGCAGATCACGTCGGACCAGTACTTCCGGATGGTGATGACCGGCTGCATCCGCGGCCTGGTCACCGCGGCACCACCGGCCCGCCCGGTCGCCGACGTACTCACCGACCTCGGCCTGGAGTAGCGGCACCGAGGTGAGCAAGTACGGCGAGAACGCGCCGGTGCCCGTCCTCGCTCTCCGGGAGGGACAGCTTCGTGAACAGGTGGCGGACATGCGCCTCGACCGTGCGCTCGCTGAG
Organism: Kribbella sp.; assembly: GCA_036503355.1. Classification (GTDB taxonomy): domain Bacteria; phylum Actinomycetota; class Actinomycetes; order Propionibacteriales; family Kribbellaceae; genus Kribbella. Next base: position 4,474 of record DASXXB010000497.1, read on the forward strand.
GTACAGGCGCTTGGCGATCCCGCTGTTCGTCAGGCCCTCCGCCATCAGCGCGAGGACGCACCGTTCGCGCTCGGTCAGCGCCTCCAGCGGATCGCGGCGCGCCATCAGACCCGCCACGACCTGCGGATCCAGCGCCGATCCGCCACGCGCGACCCGCTCGGCCGCGGCGAGGAACTCGGCCACATCGAGCACCCGGTCCTTCAGCAGGTAGCCGAACCCGCCGAGCGAGACGAGATCCACCACGTACTGCGTCTCGATGTGCTGCGACAGCAGCAGTACGCCGAGCTCCGGGTGCGCCCGCTTGACGGCCTGCGCGGCGAGCGCGCCCTCGTCGGTGTGCGTCGGCGGCATCCGGATGTCCGCGACCACGAGATCGGGCCGGTACGTCGTGATCGCGCCGAGCAGGCCGTCCGCGTCGCCGAGGGTCGCCACCACCTCGTGGCCGCCGTCGACGAAGAGCATCCGGAGCCCTTCGCGCAGCAGGACCTGGTCCTCGGCAATCACGATTCGCACGGCAGCTCCGCGACCAGCGTCGTACCGGCGTCCGGACGGCTCCGGACCTGGAAGGTGCCGCCGAGCGCCGCGACCCGGTCGGCGAGGCCGGTGAGCCCGGTACCGCGGCGGGGTGCGGCTCCGCCGACGCCGTCGTCGACGACCTGGACGACGAGCCACTCGCGGTCGTGGTCGGCGATCAGCTCGACGCGGGTCGCGCCCGCGTGCTTGACCGCGTTGGTCAGGCCCTCGCAACAGATGAAGTACGCCGCGGCCTCGACGCCGCCGTCGAACCTGCGGTCGGGCATCCGGACCGAGACCGGCAGCGGAGCCCGCCGCGCCAGCTCCTCGCACGCGGGCGCCAGCCCCGAGTCCAGCTGCGCCGGCGGCAACCCGCGCGCAAGCTCCCGCAACTCCCCGATCGCCACCCCTGCCTCGGCCACCGCCCCGTCCAGCGTCGCCCGGATCGCCGCCGCCTCAACACCGCCCAAGGCAGGCCCACCCTCCGGACCGGATGCTGCCACCTCCAACTGGTGTTGGGCGTGCCGTAGGGCCAGGCCTATCGACACCAGGCGTTGCTGGGCTCCGTCGTGCAGGTCGCGTTCGATGCGGCGGCGTTCGGCGTGCGCCGCCGCGACGATACGGGCCCGGGAGGCCGTCACCTCGACCAACTGCACCTTCAGCTCGGCCCGTAGGCGCGCGATCTCGACAGCCAGCCCGCCGTCCTCGACGACGCGTCGTACCAGCTCGGGGCCGAGCTCGGTCCCGTCGTACAGCACCACCCCGATCGGCTGCTCACCGCGCTCGATCGCGATCCGTTGCCGCCCGTCCGCATCCTCCCGGGCAGTACCCACCAGATCGACGTACCGACGGCTCTCCGGCAGGAACACGAGCAACTCCAGTCCCGGATCCCCGAGAATCTCACCGAGAACCGCCTGCACGTCCTCCGGCGGCCGAAGGCCGGCGCGTACGGCGTCGAGGAATGCGGCCATCCGGTGCACAGCGTCGTACCGCGACCGGTTGAACCGCCGGTCCACCAGGTCCTGGATCCGCAGCCGCAACGGCCGGAAGAGCAGCGCGCAAACGAGTGTCGCGACCGCCACGGTCCACGCCGACCCGCCGCCGAGAAAGGCGCCCAAGGCAACGGTCGCGACGGCGTACGACGCCACGAGCAGGACCGTCAGACCCGCGTAGGCGACGGTCCGGCTGATGAAGAAGTCGATGTCGTACAGGCGGTACCGCAGGATGGCCGCACCCGCCGCCAGCGGCAGGCCGGTCAGCGCGACCGCGGCGAGTACGCCGGCCACCGGACTCACGTACCAGAGCCCGAAGCTCGCCGGCAGCGCGATGCCCGCCACCACCGCCGCGAGGACGAACCACTTCAATTGCTGACGTTCCGGCCCCACCGACCGCCGGAACCGGACGGCGAGCGACACCACCGCCGCGAGCAACGCCCCGAGGAACAACGGGATCCCGACCGAGAGCATCAGCCCGGTCGGCAGCGACGGGACCGCCCACGGGTTGCGCCCCGCGATGAAGTCCCGGCCACGCTCGGGGCTCAGCGTCCACGCCGCCATGCTGACCAGAAGGCCGGCCCCGCCGATCCAGGGCACCAATCGCCACCGCCGGCCCAGCAGTTGCCCGGTCGGGAACAGCAGGAACGTCAGCGTCCACCCGTACCCGCTCGGCAGCCAGCTGACCGCCGCGATCCCCTCACCGACGGGGCCGCCCGGCCACCCCTCCGCGGCCGCGCGGAGACCCCATCCCTGGGCGAGATCGGAGGCCAGCGTGTTCAGCAGGCCGAAGCCGCAGAACAGCCACCCGATCGCGTTCTCCGGATGCCGCCGCGCGATCACCGCGCCCGCGCCGGCCGTGGCCAGGTTGAACAGGACATAGAGAACCGTGTCGTACGCCGGTTCGAGCCGCCACGACAGCGCGATCGCGGTCAGCTCCGCGATCGCGGTCACCCCGAACAACCAGGCCGGCAACAGCCTTCGCCCTCCCACGGCACCATCGTGACAGCGCGGACCCCGGCCGCCAACAGTGCTGGCACCTACATCGAACGTCGTACTGCTGCCGATGCGCCCGGGAACGAGCCGGACCTAGCGTCGAACCACTGTCTTCGAGAGGTGGGGAATCATGAACCGCAACCTGTCCGTCACCGGCCTGATCGGTGGCGCCGCGACCACACTGTCCGGGATCGCCGTCGAGGCCGTCGTGAAGCCGGCGTCGGACGTCTCCGACAAACTGTGGAGCTACCCGTGGAGCGCCGGCGCCCTGGTCCCGGTCTCCATCGCGTACGCCGTCCTTCATCTGCTGGTGTTCGCGGGCATGGTCGCCGTGTACCACGCGATGCCGAGCCGGGCCGGCCGGATCGGCGCCGCGATCGCCGGTGCCGGAACTCTGGTCCTCCTGGTCGCGGAGCTGGCGTCGATCCCGATCGCGGACCAGCGCATCGACGACACCGGCCCGCAGGTGGTCGGCGCGCTCTTCGGCCTCGGCGTCGCGCTCACCGCGATCGGGCTGCTCGTCGCCGGGATCGCCGTACTCCCGCGCTGGACGGGCTGGCAACGGTGCACCGCCCTGGTCGCCGGCGTCTGGGCCGTGGTGATGATCGTCCTCAGCATGACCAGCGCGCTGCCGCTGGGTGTCGCGATCTACGGCGTCACGCTGTGCGTCCTGTTCGCGGCGGTGCTCACGCACGGCACCCAGGCGACTCCGGACCCGCGGATCCACGCACGGGTCGAACGCTGAGGCAGCCGGGCAGTTTAGTTGCCGGTGGCAAGTGCTCGGGCGGTGGCCAGTTCGAACAGGAGGGTATTGATCGGGGTGGGGACGCGGGACTCGCGGCCGAGGCGCACCACGGCGCCGGTCCAGGCGTCGAGTTCCGAGGGGCGGCCGGCGATCAGGTCGCGTTGCAGCGACGTGGTGCCGTCGGCGGGAAGCTGGTCGATCCAGTCCAGGGTCCGGGGTACGACGTCCGCGGCCACCTGGACGCCCCGGGCCAGCGCGACGTCACGGATCTCGCCGGTGGCCTCGGTGAGCAATTGGCGCATCGCCGGGTGGGTGCGAAGTACGCCGTACCCGGCACCGGTCGCGGCACCGAGGCCGCCGCTCGGGACCACCGACAGGAACTTCGTCCACAGCGCAACCCAGATGTCGTCTGGGACCGTGGCCTGGAGCCCTGCAGCGATGAACGCGTCCCGCAGGCGGTCGGTCCGTGGAGTCGCCTGGTTGTCCCACTCGCCGAAGCTCAGCTTCCCGTTGCCGAGATGGCGGATCACTCCGGGACCCTCGACGTACGCGATCACTTCCGCCGCACCGGGCAGCACCGCGGCCTGCCCGTGCACCTGCGCGACCTGTGCAGGGGCCTCGACCCCGTTCTGCACCGTGACGATCGCGGTCTCCGGGCCGACGATCGGCCGGATCCGGTCGATCACGTCAGGCAACTGCCAGGTCTTCACGCTGACCAGGACGTAATCGACGACGCCGAGCTGCGCGGGATCGTCGCTCGCCTCCACCGGCAGCCGCAGGTCGCCGGCCGGGCTGTGCACCACCAGCCCGGACGAGTTCAGCGCCTCCAGCTGCTTGCCGCGCGCGACGTACGCGACGTCCTGCCCCGCGGTTGCCAGCCGCGCGCCGAAGTACCCGCCTACACCGCCCGCGCCGACGATCCCGATCCGCACAGCTTTCTCCTCCGCTGGTGAGTACAACTCAGTGACGTCAACCGATTGATGACTTCGCGCATTCCGGCCAAGGATCGCACCGGAACCTGGTGGAGTGTCGGGTATGCGCACTCCGACGACGACACCGGCCCAAGCAGCCGGGATGATCCGGCGGGACCAGCAGCTGCTGCTGAGCCGGGTCGAAGGCAGGACCGAGGACGAACTGCGGACACCGTACGACGTGGCGGACGGTCCGCTCGGGCACTTCTGCGATTCGCTGCACGACCTGGTCGCCCACGTGCTGATGTGGGACGAGATCAACCTCGCCGTACTGCGGGACGCCCGCGCAGGGCGCCGGCACTGGAGCCTCGACCCGCGCTGGGAGACCGCCGAGATCGGCGGCGCGCTCAACCATGGCGGCGTCGAGGCCGGGCGGCGAATCCCGTCCGAACTGGTACTGCACCGGTTCCGCAGCGTCGGCGAGGCACTCGTCGCCGAGATCTCGCAGTACGACGAACGCGCCTGGGTGGACCCGTCGACGGGCGGCGGCTTCGACGGCGGGATCGGGGCGCTGGCGGAGTACGTCGCGACGACGCCGGACGGGTTCTTGTTCGCGCACGCGGCACGGCACCTGCAGCCGGTGGCGGCCGCGTGACGCGCGTCGACAGTCCGGACTTCGGGCCGGAGACCGACGCGTTGCTGAAGCATCTCGCGGATCAGCCCAGTCCGGATCCAGACCCTTATCAGGCGTTGCTGCTCGATCGGGAGGAGCTGCCGGATCCGGCGCTGGCCGGCGTACGGGATCCGCGGCCGAGCGTCGAGGATCTGGTGATCGACCTGCCAGGGCGGTCGCTGGAGGCGCGCGTCTACCGGATGTCGGATCGCCCGCGGCCGATCCTGCTGTGGCTGCACGGCGGCGGATTCGTCGGCGGTCACTTCCGGGACATCGAGTACGCGACGTCCGGAATCGCTGCCAACGGCAACGTTACGGTTGTCTCGCTCAACTATCGACTGGCGCCCGAGAACCCTTGCCCAGCAGGACTTCAGGACGCCTACGAGACGCTCGGATGGATCCGCGAGAACCTGGACTGCGGCGGACGGCTCGCGATCGGCGGTCAGAGCGCGGGGGCTGCGCTGGCCGCCGGCGCGTGCCTCCTGGCGCGCGAGGCCGGCACCCCGCTCCCCGACCGGCAAGTCCTCTGTTACCCGGTCCTCGACCTGCACCCGAACGCGGACTGGCACGAGTGGTACTTCGGCACGTCCCCGATCCCACCAGGCGCCGTACCGTTGCACGCCGACTCGCTCAAGGGTCTCCCGCCGACGCTGATGCTTGCGGCGGAGCGGGACTGGCTGCGCGACGACGCCCTCGCGTATGCGGCTCGGCTCAAGCGGGACGGCGTACCGACGCAACTGGTCGAGTACGCCGACACCATGCATGCGTTTCTCAACTTCCCGGCCGCGCTGTCGGCCGGGCGCCACGCGGTCGAGCTGATCGCCGCGGACCTGCGGACCGCGTTCAGTGCACGCCGCTCATCAGCCGCCGGATCGGCCGCACCCCCAGCACGAGCAGAGCACCGAGCACCAGCGCGACACCGCCGATGACTCCGAAGTACGCCGCCTCGTGGTCGGTGCTGTAGAACTTCGCCAGGACGCCGGACAGCGCCGTACCCAAGGCCACCGACAGGAAGAACAGGGCAACCATCTGGGTCCGGAACGCCGCGGGGGCGAGCTTGGTGGACAACGACAGCCCGACCGGCGAGATCAGCAGCTCGGCGATCGTGAACACCAGCAGGATGCCTGCGAGTCCGAGCAGCGGCGCGCTGTTCGGGCCACCGCCGGCCATCGTCAGGAAGAGCAGGAACGCGATCCCCATCACCGCGAGCCCGGCGCTGAACTTCACCGGCGTCGACGGCTGCCGCGGGCCGAGCTTGGTCCACAGCGCAGCGAACACGCCGGACAGCACGATGATCATCACCGGGTTGATCGACTGCACGAACGACACCGGCATCTCCCAGCCGAAGATGTTCCGGTCGAGTCGCTGGTCGGAGTAGATCGTCACGACCGTGAACTGCTGCTGGTACAGCGACCAGAACGCCGCGCTGGCGATGAACAGCGGGATGAACGCCTGCACCCGCCGCCGCTCGACGTCGGTCAGCTGCTTGCTGCTCAGGATCACCGCGAAGTACACGACCGCCGCGACCGCGCTGACGACGGCGACCGCCGTCGCGTACCGGGACGCCGGCAGCACACCGGACACCAGCAGTACGACGACCACGACCAGTACGGCCGCCGCGATGAGAGCGGTACGGCGCAACGTCTCCCGGGGCAGCGGATTCGGGACCGTCCGCGCGGCGTCGGCGAGCCGGCGGCGTCCCGCGCCGTACTGCACGATGCCGAGGAACATCCCGGCCGCCGCCAGGCCGAAGCCGTAGTGGAACCCGGCATTCTTCTGCAGCAGACCGGTGAGCAGCGGCCCGACCAGCGCGCCGAGGTTGATGCCCAGGTAGAACAGCGAGAAACCGCCGTCGCGGCGCTCGTCGTGTTCGCTGTACAGCGTCCCGACGAGCGAGGTCGCGTTCGCCTTCACACCGCCGCTGCCGAAGCCGATCAGCACCAGGCCGACCGCGACCCCGCCGATCCCGGGGAGCACGCCGAGCGCGATGTGCCCGCACATCACCACGATCGCGCTGTAGAACAGGGTGCGCTCGGGACCGAGCAGCCGGTCGGCGAGCCAGGCGCCGAGGATCGTGGACAGGTAGACGAGGCCGCCGTACGCGCCGACGATGCTGGTCGCGGTGCCCTCGTCGATGCCGAGACCGCCGCGATCGGCCGAGTAGTACAGGTAGATCAGCAGGATGCCCTGCATGCCGTAGAACGAGAACCGTTCCCACAGCTCGACGCCGAAGAGGTTGGCGAGCACCGGCGGATGCCCGAAGAAGGTACGGCCGGTCCGTGCGGTGTCCGTCCCGCTCACGTCTGGATCTCTCCTCGTGATCTGGATTCTCGTGGTCTTCGCGGTGGTCTGCGCCAGTGGTTGCGCTAGTGGTCTGCGCCAGTGGTTGCGCTAGTGGTCTGCGCGGTGGACGAAGAACCTGGCCGGGTTGCCGGCGGCCCGCGGGTTCGAGGCCAGCCAGGTCGCGAACGAGTCCGGGTGGCGGCGCTCGAGCTCGTCCAGGTAGGCCCGCCGGACGTCGACCATCGCCTGCCGGCGGTCGGCGCTCGCGGCCCGCTGGAGCTGCGTGAAACTGCGCCGCCAGGCCAGGCAGAGCTCGTCGTCGCTCAACTCACCGACGCTGCGCACGACGGCGGCGAGGTACTTCGGCATCGGCCAGTCGGCCACCGGGTTGTCCGCCGCGACCGCCTCCAACTGCCGATTGGATGCCTTCGGCAACCGTACCGTACGGCGGCGTTGCGGGCGACGTTGCGGACGACGGCGCTGCGGACGCGCCGGCCGCTCGGCCCGTCCCGAGCGCAGCCAGCCGATCACCGGCGGGGAGACGCCGACGACCAGCAGGATCAGCATCACCGTGCGGGCGCCGACCGCGGCGGCGTACCCGCAGATCGCGAGTACGCCGAGGCCGCCGAACACGGCACCGCGCGGCACCACGCGGACCAGGTCGGCATTCGGCAGGTCACGGCCGAGGCCGATGCTGAGACAGACCGCGCCGACCGTGAACGCGGCAACCAGGAACGCCGCAAGATTCGTCGCCGGCGACACGAACACCAGCGACGTGACGACTCCGATCGTGGCAAGCGAACCCACGGCCGCCCGCCAGATGCGCTCGTACCGCAGCCTGACGTCCACCATGCTCACCCAGTGCCCCATCGCCGGGACCTCCAACCGGAGTCGGGATGGCTCCTAGCCCAGTGTTACTCGTTTCAGGGCTGCGATGAAGGCTGTCGTGGCCGGCGGGTCGGGCGGTTCGCCGTACGTCGCCAGCAGGATGCGGCGGACGATCGGCAGCTCGGTCGACCGCACGCCGTCGGCTCGGTGCGCGCGCAGCGCCAGGCCGGGCGACGTCGTGACGCCGAGGCCGGCGCGAACGAAGGCCAGCTTGACGACGACGTCGTCGCTGGTGAACGCGATCCGCGGCGTAAACCCGGCGTCCGCGCAGTGCTCGAGCAGCTCGCGACGGCAGTTGACGCAGCCGGCGATCCAGTCCGAGTCCCGATGGTCGGCGAGGCTCTCGCCGGTACGGCGGCTCAGCAGGTGGATCGGGTCGTCGCGCAGGTAGGTGTAGCGGATGCCGTCGTCGGGCTGCTCGTCGTCGTACCGGAAGACGATCGCGAGGTCGATGTCACCGGCCCGCAGCTGCCGCAGGGCGACCCGAGGGTGCAGGTCGACGAGTCCGAGTTCGAGGTTCGGGTGCTCGCGGCGCAGGTCGGCGGCTGCGGGCGGGACGAGTTCGCTGAGAGCCGAGGTGAACGCGCCGACCCGGACCCGGCCGGCGCGCAGGCCGACGAGCGCGGCGAGCTCGGCGTCGGCCGCGTCGACACGGCCGACGATCTCCGCGGCGCGACGCGCGAGCACCTCGCCTTCGGGGGTGAGCCGGATGCCGCGCCCGGCCTTCCGGACCAGCTTCGCGCCGGTCGCGGCCTCCAGCCGGGCGAGGTGATGACTGACGGTGGGCTGGGTGTAGTGCAGCGCCTCGGCCGCCGCGGTCACCGAACCGTGCGCGGCGACCGCGGCCAGCACCCGCAGCCGGACGAGATCGAGCATGTATCGATGCTATCTATGTGTTCGGCTCCGAATTGGCATTGGACCGATGTATCGCAGCGGCGCCAGGCTGGTGGACATGACCGGAAAAGTGATCTGGCACATGACGATGTCCCTCGACGGCTTCATCGGCGACCGCGACGACCACGTGGACTGGATGTTCGTCGCGGACGGCGGCCCGTCCGGGCTGGGCGCCGAGGTGGTCGCGAACTGCGGCGCGTTCCTGTGCGGCGGCCGGCTCGTCGAGGTGATGGGCGAGAACCGCCCGTACGGCGGGTCCTGGCAGGGACCGATCCTGATCTACACCCACAAGGAGCCGGCCACCAACCGGATCCCCGACTTCACCTACGTCTCCGGCGACATCCGGGACGTGGTCGCGGACGGGCTGAAGGCGGCCGCCGGCAAGAACCTGACCGTCACCGGTGGCGCCGTGCCGCGGCTGGCCCTGGAAGCAGGCCTGGTCGACGAGCTCGTCCTGCACATCGTCCCCGTTCTCCTCGGCGAAGGCACCCGCTTCTACGACAGCCCCGGCGTCTCGCCGACCACCTTCGAGCTCCGCAGCGCCGACAACCTGAACTTCCGCTTCGCCGTGGTGAAGCCGCGAACCTGAGCTTCCGCTGGGGAGGTGGTCCAGCACTGGAGGCGGTTGCAATGCAACCGGTTGCATGGTGGACTCACGGCTATGACTCGCATCGCGATCGCCGGGGCCGCCCATCCCCACGTGGCCTACGCGACCGCGGAGGTCGACCGGTTGACCGAATACGAGCTGGTCGCAGTCGCGGACCCGTCCCGCGAGACCGCCGAGCGCTGGGCGACGCCGTACGACGCGAAGGTCTTCACCGACCATCAGGAGCTGCTGCGTGAGGTCGAGCCGGACGTCGTGATGGTCGCAGGGATCTACGGCGACCGCGGCCAGGTAGTCGTCGACGCCCTGAACGCGGGCAGCCACGTGATCGCCGACAAGCCTCTGTGTACGACGCTCGAGGAGCTCGACGCGATCGCCGAGGCCGCGCACCGCACCGGCCGTCACGTCACTGTGCTGCTGGAGAAGCGCTACTACCCCGTCACGCTCGCCGCGCTCGACATCGCCGGGCGGCTCGGCACGATCCACGGCGTGACGTCGTCCGGCCCGCACAAACTCAACCGACCGACCCGCCCTGCCTGGTTCTTCGAGCGCGAACGGTACGGCGGCCTGCTGAACGATCTCGCTGTCCACGACATCGATGCCGCGCTGCTCTTCACCGGCCTGACCAGCGGGACCGTGAGCGGCGTGGTCGTCGACGGGCTGTACGGCGTGGCGACACTGAGCGGACCAGGTGCGCTCATCACCGCCGGAGTGGACTGGCTGACGCCGGCCGGATCGCCGCTGCACGGCGACTACCGGATGAAGCTGACCGGCACCGAAGGCACAGCCGAACTCCTCTGGGCCCGCAACCGCCTCGTCCTCACCACGACCGATCTCGAACCGCACGACCTACCGCTGCCGCCGGGTCACCGTCCCGCCGAGCTGCCACTGCAGGCGCTTGCCGCAGGCAACGAACCGGACATCAGCACCGAACGCAGTCTGCTCGCCACCCGGCTGGCGTTGCTGGCCCAGCACTCCGCGGACAACGGGAGCGTGCCGCTCACCTGGCAGGCCGGCTGAACGCCTTCCGATCCCACCATCGAAGAGAGGTCCTATGCGATTCGCCATCATCGGTGCCGGCGCGATCGGCTCCGTGCACGGCCGCCTGATCGAGGCGCTCGGCGACGAGGCCGTCCTGGCCGCCGTCGTCGACCGGGACCTCGACCGCGCGGGCAAGCTCGTCGAGCAGTACGGCGGGAAGGCTTACGCGAGCGCCGCCGAGGCGTACGCGGCCGAGGAGGTGGACGCGGTCGCGATCTGTCTGCCGAGTGCGCTGCACGCGGACAACGCGATCGAGGCGCTCGAGGCCGGCAAGCACGTGATCGTCGAGAAGCCGGTGGACATCACACTCGCCGCGGCGGACCGCCTGATCGAGGCGCAGCGAGCCACTGGGCGCACCGTCTCCGTGATCAGCCAACGCCGGTTCCAGCCACCCGTCACACAGATCCGGTCCGCGATCGACGCCGGCGCGCTCGGCCGGGTCACCTCCGGGATCGCCGAGTCGGCGTTCTTCCGGCCGCAGTCGTACTACGACGGTGACGACTGGCGTGGCACCCTCGCGGTCGACGGCGGCGGCGCCCTGATGAACCAGGGCATCCACGCACTCGACCTGCTGGTGTGGATGCTCGGCCGCCCGGTCCAGGTCAGCGCGCAGACCGGCCGGCTGGCGCACGAAGGCATCGAGGTCGAGGACCTCGCGGGCGCGTCGATCCTGTTCGAGAGCGGGGCGATCGGACTGCTGCTCGCCAGTACGGCGGCGTACCCGGGCCGGCCGGTGCGCCTGACGATCCACGGCGACCAGGGAACGGCGATCCTCGACGACGACGAGTTGGCGTACTTCTCAGCCGCCGCGGCCGAGCGGCCCGTGGCGCCGGTGCTCGACGGGCCCTCGGAGTGGGGCGCGACCGAGCTGGCCCATCTCGCGCAGTACCGCGACTTCATCGCGGCAGCACAGGATGGCCGCGAGCCCGCGGTGTCGTTGGCGGCCGGGCGCCGGTCGTTGGCGACGGTGCTTGCCGTCTACGAATCCGCCCGTACCGGCCGTCCCGTCGAGCTGGAGAGCTGATGCGCATCGCCCTGGTAGGGACCGAGAACAGCCACGCCGATCACATCGTCAAGCATCTGAACGTCGACGCCATCAGTGAGCCCGCGCGGATCACCGCGCTCGTCGGCGATGACGAACGCACCCGGACGCTCGCCGCCGCCGGCGGGATCCAGCAGGTCGTCCCGACAGCGACAGAGCTGCTCGGCGCCGTCGACGCACTGATCATCACCAACCGCGACGGTGCCGTGCATCGCGAGTACGCCGTACCGTTCCTCGAGGCCGGCGTACCGGTGTGGGTGGACAAACCGCTGGCTGCGAGTACGGCGGACGCGCGCGCGATCCTCGACGCGGCGCGACGCGGTGGCGCGCCGGTCACGTCGTACTCAGCAGTGCGATGGGTCGCGGACGCCGACGCGCTCGCGGCGAGTGACGTCGGTGAACTGCAGACGGTCACCGTCACGGGCCCGGCCGATCCGGACAGCGAGTACAGCGGGATCTTCTTCTACGGCATCCACGCCGCCGATCTCGCGCAACGGCTGGCGCCGGGCGAGCCGGGGCCTGTGGAGGTCGAGCGGGTCGGGTCGACCGTTGTCGTGCGCTACCGGAGCAACGACGTCCTCGTCACGCTGCAGCTCGTCAAGCCGACGGACAACGGCAGGGTCCCGTTCCACGCCGAGCTCGTCGGGCGGACAGGTCTCGTGAGCCGCGACGTACGGCTGGACGCGGAGTACGTCGTACCGGGCCTGAAGGTCTTCCTCACCATGCTCGAGACGCGGGACCGGCCGCTTGACGATGCGACGATGCTGGCGCCGATCAGCGTGCTGGAACAGACTCACACGATCCTGCGCCAGACCGTTCAAGGAGTATGAACAAGTACGAACGACGAGTGGCCGGCGCGGACTGGGACACTGTGGCGGCCGAGGTGAACGACCTCGGGTGCGCCCTGCTGCCGCAACTGCTGACGCCTGCCGAGGCGGCGCGGATCGCCGGAATGTACGACGAGGCGCGGCGGTTCCGGGCGACGATCGACATGGCCAGGCACCGGTTCGGCGAAGGACAGTACCGGTACTTCGACCAGCCGTTCCCGGAGGCGGTCGACGCGTTGCGGCACGCGCTCTACCCGCGGCTGCTGCCGATCGCGCGGGACTGGTACGCGAAGCTCGGCCGCGACGCGGAATGGCCGGAAACGCTCGACGAATGGCTCGACATCTGCCATCGCGCGGGGCAGACGCGCCCGACGCCGATCCTGCTGCGGTACGGCGCAGGTGACTGGAACGCGCTGCACCGCGATCTGTACGGCGACAAGGTGTTCCCGCTGCAGGTCGTCATCAACCTCGACGAGCCTGGCGTCGACCACACCGGCGGCGAGTTCCTGCTCGTCGAGCAGCGGCCTCGAGCCCAGTCGCGGGGTACGTCGACGTTGATCCCGCACGGGCACGGTCTGGTGTTCACGACCCGCGACCGGCCGGTGCAGTCGGCGCGCGGGTGGTCGGCGGCGCCGGTACGGCACGGTGTGTCCGCGATCCGCTCAGGACAGCGCCATACGCTCGGTTTGGTGTTCCACGACGCTAAATGAGGTCGTTGCAGATGTCCCACACCGCTTGGCGGATCAGGGCAGCCGTCTCGTCGTCGAGGCCTTTGACGGGTACGTCGAGGCCGACCGGATCCTCGTTCAGCAGGGCGATCAGGAACACGCACGCGGCGAGATAGCTGCCGGCGATGGTCGGGTGGCTGTTGTCCGATTCGTGCAGCACGGGTTCGTCGTACTTGGCGAGGAACTTCTCCCACACCATCCCGACCGGGATCAGCGTCGCGCCCAGCTCGCTCGCGGCACCGGCGTACGCGTCCGTCAGCGCCTGCTGCGTTTCAGGTGCGTTCCGGCGGGCCCAGGTCAGGTAGAACGCCGTACGCGCACCGGCGTCCTTGATCGCCTTGCCGAAGTCCCGCGCGCTGTCGCGGAACCGGTCCGGGCTCTTGATCGGCAGCGTGCTCTGCTCCTGCAGCACGACGACGTCGTACCCACCGCTCGCGATCGCGGCCAGGGCCTTGCCGGCGTTCAGATGCTGCCGCAACGAGGCCCCACCCGCCGAGATCACCTTGTGCCCAACCTCGATCCCCCGCGCCGCCGCGAGATCCTTGAGCAATTTGGGCAGGTTGTTGTTCGACGTGAAGCTGTTCCCGACAAAGAGAATCCGCACGACACGAACGCTACTACTCCCGCAACCGTGCCGTCCGGGTGCACTATGTCCCCGCCGGCTTCACGCTGCCGGCTTCACACGGGGAGTGGTCATGAAGAATCTGTGGCTGGAGTTCAAGGCGTTCGCGCTCGGCGGCAACATGCTCGACCTGGCGCTGGGGTTCATCATCGGGGCCGCGTTCGCGGCCGTCGTCGAGAGCCTGGCGAGCAACGTGCTGATGCAGCTGGTGGCCGCGATCTTCGGCAAACCGGACTTCGGCGGGCTGGTGCTGCGGGTGCACGGCGCCGAGATCAAGTACGGCGCGTTCCTCACCGATCTGCTGTCGTTCATCCTGCTCGGCGTCGTGCTGTTCGCGCTGGTGAAGCTGCTCAAGAGGGCCGGTCTGGGCAACTTCCGCGCGCAGGGTCAGGCCGAGTGCCCGTACTGCAAGGAGTTCGTCTCGGTCGACGCGATCAAGTGCAAATGGTGCACCGCGGACATCGACCCGACCCAGGTCGAGGAAGAAGACGCCGAACTGCTGGCCAAGCGGCGCCCGGAATCCGTTTGACCACTGGTACGCCGGCCTGTTGGCTGGCCGGATGAGTGAGCTTCGGATCGTGCCGGTCGGCGACGACGGCACACTGCTGGACTGGCAGCGGGTGCACAACGAGATCATTCCGACGGCACCGTTGTCGGTCGAGGAGATCCGCGAACGGCTGACGCGGAACGTGCTCGAGGTCGCGTACGACGGTGACGTGCTGGTCGGCTGCTCGACGGTCCGGCCGCCGTCCGGAGAGACTTCTGGGGCGGTGGTGATCGCGCGCGTCCTTCCGGCGTACCGGCGCCGTGGTTTCGGGGAGGCGATCTACCAGCACTGCCTCACGCGCGGGCGGGAGCTCGGCGACGGCGTCGAGACGCACATCCTGGCGAGCAACGAGGACGGCCTACGGTTCGCGAAGGCGCACGGGTTCGTCGAGGTGGAGACGTACCTGCTGCCGGGCGACACGATTCCGTTCGTGGAACTACGGTTGGGCGGGTGACGATGCGCTTCTCGATCAACATTCCGAACTTCGGGGACTTTGCCGACGGCCGGGTGGTCGCGCAGGTGGCGGCGGCTGCCGAGGAGGCGGGGTGGGACGGGCTGTTCGTCTGGGACCACGTGGTGCACAGCAAACAGGCGCGGCGCGGGCAGCCGTTCGGCGATCCGTGGATGCTGATGACCGCGGCCGCCCTCGCCACCTCCCGGATCAAGCTCGGCCCACTCGTCACGCCGGTCGCGCGGCGGCGGCCCGAGCAGCTCGCGCGGCAGGTCGCGACGCTGGACGCGCTGAGCGGCGGGCGGGTGATCTTCGGCGCCGGCCTCGGCGGGCCGATCGAGGACGAGTTCGGCAGCTTCGGCGACGCAACCGACCCGAAGGTGCTCGCCGAACGGCTCGACGAGGGCCTCGATCTGATGACGGTGTACTGGTCCGGTGAGCGCGTCACCCACGACGGCAAGCACTACCGCGCCAACGACGTGGAGTTGCTGCCGGCAACGGTGCAACGCCCGCGCCCGCCGGTATGGATCGCCGGCTACTGGCCGCGCAAGGCGCCGATGCGCCGCGCCGCCCGCTGGGACGGCGCCGTACCCCTGTTCCAGACCGCCAACCACGGCGAGGCCCCACCCGTCGGCGAGCTACGAGATCTGGTCTCCTTCCTGGACCAGCAGCGCGCAGACCGGAGTACCCCGTACGACGTCATCGTCGGCGGCATGACCACCCCGGCCACCGCCCGCGCCACCATCGAACCCCTCGCCGAAGCAGGCGCCACCTGGTGGGACGAACGCCAACTCCTCCACGGCACCGACTTCTACCGCCTCGCTCCCGTCCTCGACCGGATCCATCAAGGCCCCCCAGCCCTCACCTGACCGGCATACTTCTGGTATGTCAGGTGGTATCCCTGTCAAGTGCGTCGCCTGGTACCCTGGCGGTATGTCTGAGATGACCTCACTCAAGGTGCCGAAGCACGTGCGCGACACAGTGATGCGATCCGCGCGCGCAGAGGGACTGACAGCCGCAGAGTTCCTGCAGCGGGTGACCGAGGAGCATGCGCGGCACCAGCGGTTCGCAGCCGTGCGCCGGGCCTACGCGGAAGGCAGTGACACCGACAGCGATTACCAGGAGATCACCGCAGCATGGGACGAGGCGGGCGAGGACGGACTGGCGGATGCGTGAGCTGCACCGCGGCGACGTGGTCTGGGTCGACTTCAGTCCGACCCGTGGACGAGAGCAGTTCGGCGAGCGACCGGCCGTCATCGTCGCCTCGAACGAGTACCTCGACGCCGTCCCGGATCTGGCGATCGCTCTTCCGGTCACCACGAAGGAGCGCGGCTGGCCCCACCATGTACGGCTGAGTGGCGCCAAACTCAGGTTGCGCAAAGCCAGTTGGGCCCTCACCGAGCAGCCGCGCGCGATCAGCCGCGATCGGGTCAGCCGTTCGGCCGGCCAGGTCGAGGCCTCATGCCTGGACGAGATCGACCAATGGCTCCGCGATTTCCTGGGTCTGCACTGAGCCTAAGCTTGCCGATATGAGTGATGACCTGTCGCCCTGTTGTGCGCCTTCGCGTGGTGGGGAGAGTGCGCCTCCGGTGATGCCGGTTGAGCGTGGGGTGCACCGGATCGAGCAGGTTGTGGTGGCGGGTGGGACGTTCTCGATGGGGAACAGCAACGGGGACGAGAATGTCGGGGACGGGGAGACTCCGGTGCATCGGGTCGAGGTGGCTGGGTTCAGCATCGATGCGACCAGTGTGACGAACGCGGACTTCGCGCGGTTCGTGGAGGCGACCGGGTATCGCACCGAGGCCGAGAACTTCGGGTACTCCGCGGTGTTCCATCTCGCGCTGGCCGCCGCGCCGGACGAGGTGATGGGGCCGGCGGCGGGTACGCCGTGGTGGGCAGGGGTCCGCGGCGCCGACTGGCGGCACCCCGGCGGTTCGCGGTCCGATCTCGACGGGCTGGACGACCACCCTGTCGTCCACGTGAGCTGGAACGACGCGTCGGCGTACTGCAGGTGGGCCGGCCGGCGGCTGCCGACCGAGTCCGAGTGGGAGTACGCCGCCCGCGGCGGTCTGGATGGCAAGCGGTACCCGTGGGGCGACGAACTGCTCGGCGGCAACGGCGAGTGGCGGTGCAACATCTGGCAAGGCGAGTTCCCCAAGGCGAACACCGAGGACGACGGCTTTCTGACCACCGCCCCGGTGCGCACCTTCGAGCCGAACGGCTACGGCCTGTGGCAGATGGTCGGGAACGTCTGGGAGTGGTGTGGCGACTGGTTCGGCCCGCGGTACTACAAGTTCTCCCCCGCGGAGAACCCGCAAGGCCCGTCGCTCGGTGCGGCCCGGGTGATGCGCGGCGGCTCGTACCTGTGCCACGACTCGTACTGCAACCGCTACCGCAACGCCGCCCGCTCGTCGAACACCCCGGACTCGTCGATGGGCAACGCCGGCTTCCGCACCGTCAGTCTGTGACCGGCACCCGCTCGGCCGCCCTCAACCCCGGCGTCGTCCCGGCAACCGCGACCACGGCCGCAACGCAGAGCAGGGCGCCCGACGCCAACGACGCGACCGGCGACGTCAACTGGGCCACCACCCCACCACGCAGGTTGCCGAGGTCCGGACCGGCCTGACCCACGATCTGCTCGGCGGCGCTGACCCGCCCGAGCAGTTCGGCCGGTGTGTGCAGCTGGACGATCGTACTGCGGGACACGACGGCCACCGTGTCCGCGGCGCCGGCGACTGCCAGGCACACGAACGCGAGCCACGGCTCCGGCGAGAACGCGAACAGCAGCAGGGCGATCCCCCACGCCGCCGAGCCGCACAACATCACGAGCCCGTGCCGCGGCAATCGCGTGAACGACCCCGAGAACAACGAGGCAGCCACCCCACCGACGGCGATCGCGGTCAGGAACAACCCGAGCGTCCGGGGATTGTTGCCGAACCGCTCAGCGTTGATAACCGGGAACAGGCTGATCGGCATCGACAGCACAGTCGCGGCCAGATCGGTGATCAACGCACCCCGGATCACCGGGGTCGTGGTGATGAACCGCAGCCCGTCCACCACGCCGCGCAGGCCCGGCTTCGCGGTCGTCTCGATCCGCATGGACGGCAGGCCGAGTACGCCGTACAGCGCGGCAAGGAAACTGATGGCGTCGATCAGGTAGCAGACGCCGACGCCCCACGCGGCGATGATCACGCCGCCGAGCGCGGGCCCGAGCAGCATCGCACCTTGGAACCCGATCCGGTTCAGCGCGAGCCCCGCCGCCAACTGGTCCCGCGGCAGCAACTTCGGCAGCACCGTACGAGCCACCGGCCCGGCCGTCGCGCCGAACGACGCCTGAACGGCGATCAGCGCCAGCAGCACCCC
>DASXXB010000498.1:0-6021 GCA_036503355.1 Kribbella sp.
CTGCGGGGCACTCGGCACGGCACCTCGCCGCACGGGACCGAAGGCCACGATGCTCCGCATCGAGACCTTCGCCCCCGCGCGCCGAGCTACCGCACCGAGCACCTCCTCGCTACGGCGCTGGATCACCAGACAGGACCTAGATGCGCTGGGCACCTGGTTTGAATTTGTCGGGCGCGTCGGCGGCGTCGCGGATCAGGGTGGTCGGCTTGCCTGCCAAGGCTGCCGGGAGGAGCGTGCGGAGGCCGGGCATCCGCAGTACCTTCAGCAACACGCGTCGTGCGATCAGCTCGGTGCGCGACCGTGGGAGGAACCAACGAGCGGTCGAGCGCGCGACCTTCTGCTTCTCCTCGACCACCGGCCGCCAGACACGCTCGTACTCCGCCGCTCCTTCCTCGACGCTCGCGGCGCCGACCAGCTTCTCCGCGAGCAGGAACGCGCCGGCGATCCCGAGCGACGCACCCTGACCGGCGAGCAGCGACACCGCGCCGCACGCATCGCCGACCAGGACGACCCTGCCCGAGCTCCACCGCGGCATCACGATCTGCGCGACCTGGTCGTAGTAGATCTGGTCCGGCGCCGGGCACAACGTCAGCGCCTGCGGCACGACCCAGCCCAGCCCGTCGTACGCCGACCTGATCGCGGCCTGGGTGTCCGCCGGTACGTCGGGATCGGTCGTCCGGTGCACCGCGAACGCCGCCACGCGACCGTCCCGCAACGAGTAGAACCCGAACTGGCTGCCCATCGTGTCCGTCAGGCAGAACCGCCCACCCACCTCGTCGTGGATCGCCGGTGCGTCGAAGCTGTACGCGGCGGTGTGGAATCCGAGGAACCTCAGGTACGACGCCTCCGGCCCGAACACCGCCCGGCGTACGGCGGAATGGATGCCGTCGGCACCTATCAGCAGATCCCCGTCCAGCGTCGAGCCGTCCGCGAGCTGCACCCGTACGCCGTCCGCGCGGGGCGTGACGCCGGTGAGCATCGCGCCGTACCGGAGATTCACATTGCTCGGCAGGTGTTCGCGCAGGACCCCTTCGAGGTCGGGCCGCATCACGCTGAGCAGATCACCCTCGGCGAACTGCTTGATGTTGATGGCCGCCTGCCTCCGGCCGTGCTCGTCGACGAGAACGCCTTCTTCGACGTAGTACGCGACCTCCTCCAGCGCGGGGAGCAGGCCCATCGCGGTCATCGCGTCGTACCCGGGGCCGAAGAAGTCGATCATGTAGCCCTGCGGGCGCGGACCGGGGCTTCGCTCGAGGACGGTGACGTCCTGGCCCAGCGTCGACAGGCGGTTCGCCAGCGCCAGTCCGGCGATTCCGGCTCCACAGATGATCGCGTGCATTCAACTCACCAGCCTTTGCAGAACGCTCGGAAGGGAAGGTGGCTCCGGCGCCAGGGTGCGGTGCAGAAGCAGGCCGTCGATGGTGGCGGCGAAAACGGCGGCGGTCGCGGCCGGCTCGGGGACCTGATGGATCGCGAGCCAGTCGGCCACGCGGGTCCGGAAGTCCGTCACCAGTCCGGCGATCTGCGTTCGCAGGCGCTCGTCGCGGGTCGCGGCCAGGTAGGTCTCGATGAAGAGCAGCGACATCGGGTCGGTTCCGTCGTACTGCTCGACCGATGCCAGCATCGCCTCGATCGCTGCGGCCGGGGTCGTGGCTGCGGTGAACAGCTCGTCGGACGCCGCGAGCACCTGCCGCATCGTGGAGATCGCGGCCTCGGTCAGCACGTCCTGCACCGACGAGAAGTGGTAGTGCACCACGCTCGGCGTGACCCCGGCGCGTTCGGCGAGGATCCGGGTGCTCACGGCGGACCACCCGCGCTCCGGAATCAACTCGGCCGCCGCCGCCATCAACCGCAACCGAACCTCCTCCCCCTGCTTCGCCGTAGGCGCCATCCACCCCTCCAGGGCAATCGTCCTGTACGAACGCCCTGATCCTACGACCGCAACACCCAAACGACAACCCCTGACGCGAACGCGCCGGGGGCAGGGTGGTGCGGTGGATTACTTACGGCCGAACTTCCACCATTTGGGTTTGTTCATCTTGATTTCGTCCGGGTCCATGGGGGGTGGGACCGGGGGGCGGGACTCCTCGGTGAGGAAGTCGCCGGATTCGGTGTCGTACGGCGTGACGCCGAGGCGGCGGCTGATCTCCATCACGATCGGGATCGACCGCGGGCCGTCGTTCAGGTAGAAGGTGATGTCGCGGACCTCGACGCCCTTGCCGATCGTCATCTCGACGTCGTACTCCGGACTTCGCAACGCCAGCCAGGACGGCTTGCTCGTGTCCGCGTCCGGCACCACTTCCCGGACCGCGGCCATCACCTCGGTCGCCGTCCCGACCGAGGGCGGCTCGTAGTCGACCGGCATGTCGTCGAGGCGACGTACGCCCCCTGGTCCACGTACCGCATACACAGCCCAGCTCATGCCCCCAGCATGCCAGGCGATCACCGCCTTCGCGCCGCGAGGATCGCGAAGAAGCCGGCGCGGCTAGCCCGGAACGACCTCGATCGGGATCCCGTCCGGTTGCAGCAACACCCGATCCGCCAGGGGTGCCGCCAGTTTCGCGATCACCACCCGTCCGACTGCCACGAGCGGAATCGCGGTAACCCCCGGCCGGCGTCTGCCATTCACGACAATCACCACCGCGGTCCGCGACTCGTGCACCGCGTCGACCCACAGGTCGGTGTACTCCGGCGGCGACCCGTGCACCATCCACCTGACCGTCCGCCCGCGATCCGTCAGCACAGCCGGCGGCAACCCGCTCGTACCACCGCGGTAGTCGGTGCTCAACCCGTCGGGCCACCACAGATCGACGCTTGGATCGAGCGCATGCATCGGCGGATATCCTTTGCCCTCCGCCTTCGGGTTCGGGGCCTTCCCCGGCGGGAACTGCGGTCCCTCGAACTCGATCCGGTACGCCGGAAGTGGCCGGTGCCCGCGGTCGGTCCGGAACTCCGGGTACACCCGCCGTACGGACCGCACCCGGACCGGATCGACGTGCCAGTGGGGTTGCGGGTCCGGCTGGAGCGCGTCCAGGAGCCACGGCGGCAGGTCCACATCCGCCACGACGGCAGCGTGCCGCAGTACCGACGCCCGGTCCTCGAGCATCGGGGCGCCGCCGGGACCGTGGGAGAAGCTCATCAGCACGATCGGCCGGGCGTGCCGGTCGATCGGGAAGCCGGCCCACAGCGCGAGGGCCTCCGCGGGTTCCAAGCCCTTCATGGGTCCAGAGTGGCACCGATCCGCGGTGCTCGGACGATCACTTTCCGTGAGCGGAGTCGCGAAACGGTGTCAATAGCTGCAACCCGGTTCTCCGAGTGGCGGTCCAGGCCGTAATATCGGCCAGCGGCCGGCACTGGGGGTGTTCCGGCTTTTCTGATGACTCGGGTGGGACCGACGGCAGCCGGAACTGGGGAGAAGCGGGAACATATGGCGGACAAGCCGGTACCTGAACCTGGGCACTTCCTGCCGGGCGGGGTGGGTGACCAGACGGCGGGGGACAGCCCGAAGCGGGATGGTTCGGCACCGTTGGCGGCACCTACGCCGCGGCTCAGCGGGGACGCGCAGCCGGCGCATCCGCAGCTGCGCGGCAGCCGGATCGATTCCCGCCGTACGACGTTGTCCGGCAGCCGGCTCGGCCCGCCGCCGGCCGACGATCGTGCCGCGGCGGCGTACCGCGAGGTGTTCCACCCGGAGCCGATCCCGTTCGTGCCGAAGAAGCGGTCGAAGGGCCTGATCGCGCTGGTCGTCGTCGCGGCGTTGCTGCTGGTCGGCGGCGGCGCCACGTTCGCGGTGAAGGTGCTCCCGTCGTTCGACGGCTTCGTCGCGACCCCGAACGGTACGCCGTCGGCGAAGTCGAGCGACAAGCCGGGCGCCGGCGCGGCCACCGACCCGGTTGCCAAGGGCACGCCGGACGCCGACATCGTCGCCAAGAACGCGATCTACGCGGCCGGGAAGCTGCCCGTGGAGAAGTGCGCCGAGCCCGCGTTCCGTCCGACGTCCAAGGAGAACGTGCGCTCGTACTACGAGGCCCTGACCAAATGTATGGACAAGGCCTGGGAACCGATCGTCACCAAGGCGGGGTTCGAGTTCCGGTCGCCGCGGCTGATCGTGTTCGACGACGGCGAGGAGACCGCGTGCGGCGTACAGACGGGTCTCGCGCTGTACTGCCAGGACGACCAGGGCGGCAGCGTGACGATGCCGTGGCAGAAGACCGTCGAGGACTACCCGAGGCACAAGGCGGAGATCCGGGCCCAGATGGCGCAGTCGTTCGGGTTCGTGTACGGCGTACACCTGCAGAACCTGACCGGGATGGCCGACGCGACCGACAACCTCGCGGACTCCGCCGCGAACAAGACGGCCGAGCTCGAGCAGAAGCGTCGCGCCTCGCTGCAGGCGTACTGCTTCGGCGCGGTGTTCTTCGGTGCCGCGAAGGCGAGCTTCCCGCTGCGCAACGAACTGCTGCGGCAGTGGAACGAGCTGATCAAGCGCAGCGGTGACGAGCACAGCAAGGACAAGGTCCGCGACCACGGCTCCAGCAAGAGCCTCGCGGCGTGGATGAACCAGGGCTTCGCGACGACCGATCCGGGCTCCTGCAACACTTTCGTCGCACCATCCGCCAAGGTCAGCTGAGCGAGACGGGAACGATCGATGCCTGACACCGAGGAGGGAACGCCGCAGCCGGGGCACTTCTTGCCCGGCGGGACCGGCGAGGCCGCGCCAGGTACGCAACCGCTGACCCTGAGGACCGCACAACCCGCCGGTCTGGGGAAGGCGCGCTCGACCGCCTTCGACGAATCGTCCGTACGCCGGAAGGCGCGCCCGCTGCCGACCGATCCGGACACCGAGAGCGAGTACAGCGGCCCGCCGGCGGCACCGCTCACCGGGCCCCCGCCGACGGCACTGACCGGTACCCGACGGGTCGGCGGCCCCCGCGCGACCGGCTGGGGATCGACAGCGTCCCGCACCCGCTTCGGCTCTGGATCTGGCGCTGGATCCGGCTCTGGATCTGGTTCTGGTGGGCAGTTCAGCGTCGAGGCCCCGCCTGTCAGGCCGCCGCGGCAGATCTCACGCCCGGTCATCGCCGGCCTGTCGATCCTGGTCGTCGTGATGCTCACCGGCGCTGCGGTCGGCGGTTTCAAGCTGGTCAACTCGTACGGCGTCGAGCGCCCGCTGTCCCAGCCCTCGGTCAAGAAGTCCGAAGCCCCCATCCTCGCCCCACCGGACCCGACCGTCACCGTCACGGTCCCAGGCATCCCTGACCTGGTCCGCCTGCAGAAGAACACGATCTACACCTCCGGCAAGGTGGCAACCATCAGCTGCCGCGAGCCGGCCATCAAACCGGACTCCCAGTCCGCGATCCTGCGCTACTACAAGGCGCTCGTGCCGTGCCTGGACAAGGCGTGGGCGCCGGTGCTCAAGAAGTCCGGCTACCCGTTCCGCGCGCCGAAGGTCGTGCTGCAGACGAACCAGAACACGTCCGCGAGCTGCACCGGTGAGCTCAACGTCGCGTTCTATTGCCCGGCCGACGAGAGCATCTACGTCAGCTGGAAGAAGGACCTGAAGTACTACAAGGCCGAGCCGCTGGCCGCGCGGGTGTGGATGATCGACACCATGGCGCACGAGTACGGCCACCACGTTCAGAACCTCACCGAGATGATCACGGCGTCCGACTCCCGCGCGGGCTGGGCGAAGACGAAGGCCGAGGAGCTCGAGTGGAGCCGGCGCCTCGAGCTGCAGGCGAGCTGCTTCGGCGCGGCGTTCCTCGGGGCAAACAAGAAGGCCCTCGGACTCACCGGCCGCAAGCTGGACCTGTGGGAGTGGGAGACCCAGCACAGCGGCGACGAGTACAACCCGAAGAAGGTCCGCGACCACGGCTCCCGCAAGAACCACTGGCTCTGGGCCGAACCGGCGTTCCAGGCCGCCGACCCCAAGGTCTGCAACACCTACACCGCACCTGCCGCCAAGGTGAGTTGAGTCATGCGTCGGGCGGCCCTGGCGGGAGTCGCCGCGCTGGTCCTGGT
>DASXXB010000499.1:0-3081 GCA_036503355.1 Kribbella sp.
CGAAACCGCGAGAATCGCTGCTGACGGACCGTTCCCGACCCCGGAGTTCAGACAGTGGGTATAGATCGCGTCAGGTGGGGAATCGTTGCGACCGGCAACATCTCGACGCAGTTCGCGCAGGACCTGGAGCTGCTCACCGACAGCGCCGTCGCCACCGCGGTCGCGTCCCGTTCACAGCAGAACGCGGACCGGTTCGCCGCCGAGTTCGGGATCGAGCACGCGTACGACGACTACCGCCGGCTGATCGACTCCGGCGAGGTCGACGCGCTCTACATCGGTACGCCGCACCCGCAGCACTACGCGATCGCCCGGGTCGCGCTGCAGGCCGGTATCGCCGTCCTGTGCGAGAAGCCGGTCACGCTCACCGCCAAGCAGGCCCGTGACCTGATCGCGGTCGCCACCGAGCACAAGACGCTGTTCGCCGAGGCCATGTGGATGCGCACCAACCCGGTGATCCAAGCGATGTTCAAGGATCTCGGCAGTGGCGTGATCGGCGAACCGCAGCAGGTGGTCGCGGACTTCGCGTTCCACAAACCTTCACTGCCGGCTCGCCTGCTCGACCCGGCGCTCGGGGGAGGCTCGCTGATGGACGGCGGGATCTACCCGATGACGTTCGCCCACATGGCGCTCGGCCGGCCGGCGG
This sequence comes from Kribbella sp., assembly GCA_036503355.1. Lineage (GTDB taxonomy): Bacteria > Actinomycetota > Actinomycetes > Propionibacteriales > Kribbellaceae > Kribbella. The sequence goes on from DASXXB010000499.1 coordinate 644, forward strand.
AGGTGAAGGCAGTCGGTTCGCTCAACGACGACGGCATCGACCTGAACGTGGCCATGGCCTGGCGGTACGACTCCGGTGCGGTCGCCGCGCTGACCTGCGGCCTGCGTTCGCAGAACCCGTGGGTCGCGTCGATCAGCGGTCCGGACGGCAGCCTGCAGCTCCCGCACCGGTTCCACCACCCGGAGTACTACGTGCGTACGACCGCCTCCGGAGCGGAGCGCTTCGACGTCCCGGCGCATGGCCGTGGGTACCACTATGAGGCAACCGCTGTGTGCGAAGCGCTGCGCGCGGGACTGGTCGAAGTACCGGTCCTCCCCCACGCCGCCACCCTCGAGATTCTCGAGCTTCTCGACGAGACCCGGAGCCAGATCGGGGTCCGGTACCCCGGTGACGACGACGACCTGAGTGGATGACGCTGAAGATGCCGAACGGTAGGAGTTCCTTCGTAGTGGTGGCCAACCGGCTGCCGGTCGACCGGATCGAGATGCCCGACGGCAGTACGGCGTGGCGCCGCAGCCCGGGCGGACTGGTGACAGCGCTGGCGCCGGTGATGCAGCGCCACCAGGGCGCGTGGATCGGCTGGACCGGCAGCCCGGACGAGAAGGTTGACCCCTTCGACGACAACGGCATGCACCTGGTCCCGGTGATGCTGAGCGCCGAGGACGTCCAGCTGTACTACGAGGGCTTCTCCAACGCGACGCTCTGGCCGCTGTACCACGACGTGATCGTGGCGCCGGAGTTCCACCGGGAGTGGTGGGAGTCGTACGTCGCGGTGAACCGCCGGTTCGCGGAGGCCGCCGCGGACGCCGCCGACGACAACGCCGACGTGTGGGTGCACGACTACCAGCTGCAGCTGGTACCGGCGATGCTCCGGCGGCTGCGTCCCGACGTACGGATCGGGTTCTTCCTGCACATCCCGTTCCCGCCGACCGAGCTGTTCGCGCAGATGCCGTGGCGGCGGCAGATCCTGGACGGGCTGATGGGCGCGGACCTGGTCGGGTTCCAGCGGCCGGGCGCGGCCTCCAACTTCGCCCGGCTGGCCCGCAACCGGATGGGCCTGCGCACCCGCGGCGACCGCATCCACCTGCCCGACGACCGGATCGTCCGCGCGAAGGCGTTCCCGATCTCGATCGACGTCGGCGAGCTGGAGACGCTGGCCAAGCAGCCGGAGACCACGGCGCGCGCGGCCGAGATGCGCGAGGAGGTCGGCAACCCGCAGCACGTCCTGCTCGGGGTCGACCGGCTGGACTACACCAAGGGCATCCGGCAGCGGATGCGGGCGTTCGGCGAGCTCCTCGACGAGCAGCGGGTGTCGGTGGACGACGCGGTGTTCATCCAGGTGGCGACGCCGTCCCGCGAGCGCGTCGAGCAGTACCGGGTGCTCCGCGACGAGATCGAGCTGCTGGTCGGCCGGATCAACGGCGAGCACGGCCGGATCGGTACGCCGGCGATCAACTACCTGCACACGTCGTACTCACGGACCGAGATGGCCGCGCTGTTCCGGGCCGCGGACGTCGCGGTGGTGACGCCGCTGCGGGACGGGATGAACCTGGTCGCCAAGGAGTTCGTCGCCTGCCGCTACGACGACACCGGCGCGCTGGTGCTGAGCGAGTTCGCGGGCGCCGCAGACGAGTTCCGGCAGGCTTTCCTGGTGAATCCGCACGACATCAACGGTATGAAGGACACCATCGTCGATGCGATGAACACCGACGAACGACAGCTCGGCCGCCGGATGAAGGCGATGCGCAAGCACCTCGCCGCGCACGACGTGAACATCTGGGCCCAGACCTTCCTGAAGGCACTACATGACGAAGAGTGATGAGCGAGTGCTCGCGCTGGATCTTGGTACGTCGTCCGCGCGGGCACTGGTCCTCTCCGAGGAGGACGCCGCACCGATCCCTGGTGCACTGGCCCGGCACAAGATCGCCCCGACGTACGGGCACGACGGCTCCGCGACGCTCGACCTGCACGAGTACGTCGAGGGTCTGCTCGGCTGCCTGGACGAGCTGCAGCAGAACGGTCATCTGGAAGGCATCGGGTCGATCGTGCTGTCCTCGCAGTGGCACTCGATCGTTGCCCTGGACAACAAGGGTGTCGCGCAGACGCCGGTGATCACTTGGGCGGACACCCGCTCGGTCGACCTCGGGCTCGGTACGTCGTTCGACGAGCAGGCCTTCCACGCCCGCACCGGGACCTGGTTGCACCGGCTGTACTGGACCCGGCGCATCCCGTGGCTGCTGTCGTCGGCGTCCCCGCAGCAGTTCGCCGGGCTTCCGGATCTCGTGCTCGAGCGACTGACCGGCGAGCGCGTCACCTCGGTCTCGGTCGCGTCCGGGACCGGCACGCTCGACCTCGCGACCGGCGCGTACGACGCCGAGGCGCTGGAGATCGCGGGCGTGACGGCCGACCGGTTGCCGCAGATCGTGCCCACCGGTTGG
>DASXXB010000500.1:0-17412 GCA_036503355.1 Kribbella sp.
AGCAGGTCCTCGACGAGTGCGGCCATCCGGGTGGTCTCGATCATGACCTTGCCCATCGCGTGCGTGAAGAACTCGGGATCGCGCTGGTGCAGGCTGAGTTGTGCGTAGCCGTGGATGGTGGTGAGCGGCGTACGGAGTTCATGGGACGCGTCGGCGACGAACTGCCGGACCTGTTGCTCGCTGCGGTGCCGGGCGTCGAGCGCGTTCTCCATGTGACCGAGCAACGTGTTCAGGGCGACCGCGACCTGGCCGACCTCGGTGTGTACGTCGGTGAGCTGCTCCGGGACCCGGGCCGTCACCCCGATCGCACCGGTGTCGAGCGGAAGCGTGGCGACCTCGCGAGCGGTCTCCGCGACACGGCGCAGCGGACGGAGCTGACGCCGTACGACGACGATCGCGACACCGCCGGCGGTGAGTACGCCGATGCCGCCGAACAGGGCCTCCCAGCCGATCAGGCTGCTGACGGTGTTCTGGATGTCCTTGGTCGGCAGGCCGGCGATCACCGTCACCGGCCCGACGTTCGACGCGCGGACGCGATACGCGCCGAGGTTCGGCAGGTCGACCGTCCTGTTCTGGCCCGTGGACAGCTTCGCGAGTACGTCGATCGCTTCGGTGGGAAGGCCGGTGAGCTGACCGTCGCCGGTGATCACGGTGCCGACCGCCTCGGACGACTCGACGTAGACCGTCACGGTGCCGGCGTCCTGACCGTGCGGGGCGTCGGGTGGTGGGCCGCCGTTGTGGAGGGCGCCGATCGCGCGCCCTTGTGCCGCGGCGACCTTCCCGTCGAGCTGGTTGGTCAGGTACGAGCTGATCGCGGCGGTCGTCAGCGCGCCGATCACGATGCTCACCACCGCGACCAGCGCCACCATCGCCGCCGCGACCCGCACACTCAACGATCGCGCCGCAACTCTCACCCACCCAGCATCCGCGCCGTACCCGGACGCGCGCTTCACATTTCCTGTGACCTTCCTGGGACTGTCTTCGTTGGAATTGCGAGGTTAGAACCGCGGCAAGACTGGGGAGGTTCGAAACGTTTACGGATTCGCCTCCCCTTTCGGGGCCGGAAACCGGTAGCCTCTTGCAGCGCGCTATGGGGGCCGCCGTACCACCCAACCGACGAACTGCCGGAGAGCCCAAACCGGTCAGGAGTGCACGTCTTGCAGGAGAACACCAGCAATCCCAGTAGTGGCGAACTGGTCAACGTACCCCTCACCGGTGCGGACAAAGTCGCCTACGCTTTCTACGCGACCGCGGCTGCCGCGGCTCTGGTCGGCCAGGTCTGGGCCGGCGTGACCCATATTCCCTGGCCGGACAGCGGCTTCTCGACGCTGCTCAAGATCGTCCTCGTCACGCCCGCGGTCGCGGTGCTCGAGCTCGGTGGTGTCGCCACCGCGGCGCTCGCCGACCTGCGCCGGCGCAAGGGCGAGCAGGCCTATGCGTACCGCGCGATGTCGTTCTTCGCGGCGCTGGTCGCGGTCGTCTTCAACGTGGTCGGGCACTGGCGTCCGGAGGAGCGGTTCCTGGCCTTCGGCTTCGGCGGCCTGTCCGCGTTCGCGTACGTGCTCTGGCTGATCCACAGCTCGGCCCGGCGCCGCGACGCGCTGCGCCGCGCGGGCCAGATGCGTGACACCGGCCCGGTGTACGGGCTCGTCCAGTGGGCCCGCGAGCCGCGGGTCACCTGGCTGGCGCGGTCGCTCGCGATCGAGCACGGCTACACGTTGTACGAGAGCCTGCGGGCCGCACATCACCAGATCCGGAACCGCAGTCGCCGCGAGGCGATCGCCGGCACCGTCGCGGAGTACATCCGCTCCGAGCACCAGGACGAGCGGCTGGCGAAGATCGCCGAGACGACGTACGACCCGGACCGGCTGGCCGGGATGCTCGAGGAGCGGATCAACTACGAGGTCATCACCAACAAGCTGACCAAGGCGATCTCGCCGCCGCCGGAGCCGTCCGAGGACCGTCCCGCCGTACCGGCCGCCGTGTGGGTCCTGGAGGGCGGCCAGCCGCGCCGTGCGGACGGCACCGGCGTCGGCCTGCGCGACGACGACGCCTGGACCGGCGAGCTGATGGCGATCGTCGACCAGCCCGACCCGACCGACAGCGGGAACGTGTCCGAGGCGGTGGTGGTCGAGGACGAGAGCGAGCCCCAGCACGTCGTCAACGGTACGGCGAGCAGCAGCCTGAAGCCGTTCGCGCCGCAGCCGAAGGCGGAGCCGCTGGTGGAGAAGCCGAAGCCGCCGTCGCCGTTCGCCGGCCCGGCCGACCCGCAGCCGCCGGCCCTGATCACGACGCCGAAGCCCGAGCCGGAGCCGGTCGTCGTGAGCAAGCCGGTCGAGGAAGAGGTGGTCGAGCCGACCGACCTGGAGAAGAAGCGCATGCGCGCGTGGAACATGCTGGCCGACTGGCCGGAGGGTCACGAGCGTACGGCGGCCAACCTGGCGCGTGCGGTGAGCTGCAGCGAGCCGATGGCGAAGCGCTTCATCGAGCAGTACGAGACCGAGCACGGCCTCGTGTTCAGCTCGCAGAACTGACTCACCGGGCTGCCGGTGGGCCTCCGAGGTTCACCGGCAGCTCCGCGAGACCGCTGACCAGCACGCGACGCCACTCGAGTTCTTCGGCCGGCTTCGCGAGGCTCATCCGCGGGAAACGTCGTACCAGGGCCAGCAATGACTCCTGCAGTTCGATCCGCGCCAGCTGGGCGCCGAGGCAGAAGTGCGGCCCGAAACCGAACGACAGGTGCTTGTTGTCCGGCCGGTCCAGCCGCAGCTCGTCCGGTGCGTCGTACGCGCGCGGATCCCGGTTCGCCGAGTTGAGCGCGGCCATCACGCCCTCACCGGCCTTGATCTGTACGCCGTGCAGCTCCACGTCCTCGACTGCTACCCGGAGCTGGCCGACCTCGCTGAACCTGTTGAACCGCAGCAGTTCCTCGATCGCCGACGGGATCAGATCGGGTTCTTCGGTCAGCCGCGTCCAGTTCGACGGCCAGCGCAAGAGGGTCGCGACGCAGCTGGAGATCTGGTTCGCCGACGTCTCGTGCCCGGCGACGAGCAGGTTCACGCCGAACGCGATCAGCTCCTCCTGACTGAGCCGGTCGCCCTCCTCGCGAGCACGGACGAGCTCGTCGAGCAGATCCTCGGCGGGACCGGACGTGTTCGCGAGCTTCTTCGTGACCAGGTCCTCGATGTACGCCGTCAGGTTGGTCATCGCGTCCTCGACCAGGTCCTTCTCGGCCATCTTCATGCTGTACCCGAGCTCGGTCCACTCCCGGAACTGCGCACGATCGGCGTAAGGTACGCCGAGCAGTTGGCAGATCACCTGGATCGGTAGCGGCAGCGCGACCAGTTGCCGGAGGTCAGCGCCGTCACCGGCCCGCGCGACGTCCTCGGCGAGCTGCGCGGACAGCTCCGCGACCCACGGCCGGGTGCGCTCGATCTTCCGGTGCGCGAACGTTGGCACCACCAACCGTCGGAGCCGGGTGTGCTCCGGCGGATCGGTCGTGGTCAGGCTGTTCGGCATCGGCTTGGCCAGCGCGACCCGTGGCGCGCCCTGCTTCACGACGGCAGCCCGCGAGAACCGTGGATCCGCGAGCACCAGCTTCACGTCGTCGTACCGCGTCACGAGCCAGACCTCGGCCCCCGCCAGCGTCCGCACCCGCGCCACCGGCCGGTCCTCCCGCAGTTCGGCGAACGTCGGCGACGGATCGAACCGGAACGCATCCTCGAACGGAATCTGCAGCACCATGGGTCCAACCCTAGACAGGTTAGGTAACCCTTGCTTGCTGTCTCAGCGCGTCGCGGCGGGTACGGCGTACCGCACCCGCCGCGTCCGGCTACTTGGTGCCGAAGGAGTAGATGGTGGTGGACTCGTACGTCTCGCCGGGCCGCAGGACCGTGGACGGGAAGTTGGGCTGGTTGGGGGAGTCCGGGAAGTGCTGGGTCTCGAAGGCGAACGCGTCGCCCTGGCGGTAGGCTTTGTTGCCGATGCCGAGGAACGTGCCGTCGAGGAAGTTGCCGCTGTAGAACTGGACGCCGGGCTGGTCGGTGCGCACCTCGATGGTGCGGCCGTGCTCGGGCTCCCAGAAGCGGCCGGCCAGCCGCAGCCCGTCGCGGTCCGGCTCCCCGCCGATCACGAAGTTGTGGTCGTACCCGCGGCCGAAGACCAGTTGCTGGTGGTCACCGCGAAGACGCTTGCCGATCGCGGTCGGCCTGCTGAAGTCGAACGGCGTCCCCGCGACCGGGGCGATCTCGCCGGTCGGGATCAGGTTCACGTCGACCGGGGTGTACTTCGGCGCGTTCAGCTCGAGCACGTGGTCGTAGATCGTGCCGTTGCCCTCGCCGAGCAGGTTGAAGTACACGTGGTTGGTCAGGTTCACGACCGTCGCCTTGCCGGCCACTGTCGCGTGGTAGTCGATCCGCAGGTTGTCGCGCCGGTCCAGCGTGTATGTGACGGTGCTGGTGAGCTCACCGGGGAAGCCCATCTCGCCGTCCGGGCTGACGTAGGTGAACGCTACGCCGACGGCCTGGTCGTTCTTGACGACCTCGGCGTCCCAGACCTTCTTGTCGAAGCCGATGGTGCCGCCGTGCAGCGCGTTCTCGCCGTTGTTGACCGGGATCTGGTAGGTCGTCCCGTCGAGGGTGAACCGGCCCTTGGCGATCCGGTTGCCGTAGCGGCCGATGGTGGCGCCGAAGTACGGGCTGAGCTTCGCGTAGTCCGGCAGGTTGTCGAAGCCGAGGCTGATGTTCTCGGTCCGGCCGCGGCGGTCCGGCGTCTCGATCCGCTGCAGGGTCGCGCCCCAGGTCAGCATCGAAATCGTCATCCGGCCGTTGGTGAACGTGTAGACGTCCACCGCCTGGCCGTCCGGGGTGGTGCCGAACGGGTCCTTGCGGATCTCGAGCTTGCCGTGGTGTGCGCCCATAACGTGCAACTTATCCGGCGTACCAGTGGTGGCTGCGGTTCGGGTGGCTGCTTCGGCGGTGCTGCTGAGAGCGCCCGCGGCGGCGGCACCGAGGCCCAGGGCGCCGGCGGTCCGCAGGACCTGGCGACGGGGCAGGTGGTCGGGCATCGCAATCCCCTCAATCGTTGTAGAGAGCAGACCTGGGCACGATAAGCGCGCCAGACCGGTGTTTGGAACAGTTCGGAACGGTGTGAATTCGTCCGATCTCTCCGGCGTGACCAGATCGGTCCGTCTTCGGTCCCGATCGAGCCTTCAGTCGTACGCCGTGCGGGCGCGAGGATCGGTGCATGAGCCGAACCGCTTTGATCGTGATCGACGTCCAGGAATCGTTCCGGGTCCGCCCGAACTGGCAACTGGTGAACCACCCCGACATCGCCGGCCGGGTGAACCGGCTGGTGCGTGCCGCGCGGGACCGGGAAGAGCTGGTGGTCTGGGTGCTGCACACCGAGCCGGGCACCGGCGGCGCGTTCGACCCGGCACTCGGCGACGTACGCCTGATCGAGGGTCTCGAGCCGTTGCCCGGTGAACCGATCATCACCAAGACGTCGCACAACGCCTTCACCACAACGAATCTGCAGCAGCTCCTGACCCAGCACGGCGCCGGCGAGATCGTTGTCTGCGGCATCCGTACCGAGCAGTGCTGCGAGACCACCGCACGGGTCGGGTCGGATCTCGGGTACGACGTCGTGTTCGTCACCGAGGCGACCGCGACGATGGCCCTCGCGCACCCCTCGATCCGTGACGACGCGAGCGTGGAGGAGATTCTCGCCGACCCCCGGACGCTGACCGCGGAGCAGGTCGCCGAGCGGACGGAGTACGTGCTGGCCGGCCGTTTCGCCACGGTGCGGACCCTCGACGAGCTCACCGGCGTACCCGTGGCATCCTGACCGAATGCGCCCTACGCAAGTGGTCTTCGTGCTGGTGCCGCGGCTCCATCTGCTGGATCTGGCCGGTCCCGCACAGGTGTTCACGACCGCGCGGGACTTCGGGTACTCCTACGAGGTGTCGTACGTCGCCGAATCCGACGAGGTCCCGACCGCTCAGGGCGTGCCGTTGCGGACGCAGTCGCAGTGGCCGGAGCTCGATCCGGGCGACCTGATCGTCGTACCGGGATGGCGGTCGCCGCGGCTGTCGCCGGAGCCGCCGATCGGGCCGGAGTTCCGCCGGCGGCTGCGCGCGCACCACGCGATCGGCGGGACGGTCGCGAGCGTCTGCTCGGGCGCCGACGCGCTCGGGTGGGCGGGGCTGCTGGACGGGCGGCGCTTCACCACCCATCACGACCTGACCGACGAGCTGGCGGCCCGCTACCCGCGGGCGACAATCGTCCGGGACGTGCTGTACGTCGAGGACGACCGGGTCATCACCTCGGCCGGGATCGCGAGCGGGATCGACCTCGCGCTGCACCTGGTCGCGGTCGGCCGCGGTGCGGAAGCGGCCGCCCGGGTCGCGCGGGAAATGGTCGTCTACGCCCGCCGCAACGGCGACGAACTCCAGGAGTCCGCGATGCTCCGGCACCGCGGCCATCTCAGCGACCTCGCCCATCGCGTGCAAGACGTGATCGACGCCCGGTACGCCGACAAGCTCCCGCTCACGGACCTGGCCGGTGAGGTCGGTGTCAGCGAGCGCACCCTGACCCGCATCTTCACGACCGCCACCGGCCTCACACCCCTGCGCTACCAGCAACTCCTCCGCCTGGAGCGGGCCGAGCACCTGATCGGGCACGGCAGCACCGTCGAGTCGGCCGCCCGTACGGTCGGCTTCGAGGACCCGCGCATGCTCCGCCGCCTGCGCGGCCGAAGGCACGCGCCGGCCTGAGCCCGCGGGCCGGCTCCCGCTCCGGTGGGCCGGTGCTCGCCTAGCATTCGCAGATGGGGATGAACGAACCGCTGCCGAGGTCCGCCACCGAGCCGCACGAGTTTCCTGCCACCGCCGAGGGGTGGTACGAGTACCGGAGATGGCTGGCGCGTCACGGTCGTGAGGTGAAGGCCGAGCTGGCGTCCGGCCGGCCCGAGCATCAACTGGAGGCGGCGCGGCGGGAGTGGGACGCGATCGCCGGTCTCACCGACGCCGCCGAGCGTGCGTACCGTGAGTTCCGCCGGGCGGAGCTGGCAGCGGAGTTCGAGGACTACAGCCGCCAACTCGCGGAGCGGATCCACGCCGATTGGGTGGACCCCGCATCGCCGCGGCCGCAGCGAGACCCGCGACGGCATCTACTGGCCTCGCTCGACTACGCGGGCGAGCCTGGCAGCGGCGTGGACGAAGGCCTTTCGGCGGGCCGGCCGGTCGAACTGGACGCGCGTGCCGCGTGGTTGAGTGCCGCCGCGCGAGGAACCGGATCGGACGAGGACGATCCGGTGACCCTGGTGCCGCGCGGCGTCGTGCTGGCGCTGACGGACGTGCTCGAGGAGTTCGCCGCGCGCCTGATGAAGGACCGCGCCGACGGCCGGCTGATCGGCGGCGAGCGCTACATCCAGGCGGTCGTCGACCTGCAGGCAGATCTCGAGAGCAGGCGGTTCGATGCCTGACACCGTTGCCTGGGGCAACCGCCCGCTGCGGATCCTGAACGTCGGCCTCGGCTGGGCCTCGACCACCGGCGGGCACACGGTGACCCGCGAGCTCGCGATCGGCCAAGCCCGGGCAGGACATCAGGCCTACGTGTGGCTGCCCCACGAGCTGGAGACGCCGGACATCCCGAACCTGCGCCTCCTGCACCCGACGAACCCCGCTCAGTGGCCGGATCCGACGCAGAGCAAGGACCAGCAGCTGGCCACCGAGCAGGACATGCTGCGGACCGGCGCGGGGCTGCCCGAGAACGTCGACCTGGTGATCGGGCACGCCCGGTTCACCGGCGACATCGCCCTGGATCTCCGTGACCGGTACTACCCGAACGCGATGGCGGCCTACGTCATGCACATGTCGCCGGAGGAGGGCAGCCGCGCCCGGCACGGCGGCGGCACCCACGCGGACCGGAAGGCGCGCGAGGACGTCGAGCGCATGCGCCGGGCCGATCTGGTCGTCGGCGTCGGACCGCTGATCGCGGAGGAGTCCGAGCGGCTTCTTCAGCGGGAGCGTTTGCAGGTACCCGTGCACGAGCTGATCCCCGGCGTGGTGCGGCTGGATCCTCCGCTGAACCGGTCGTTCCAGCGTCGGTACGACATTCTGCTGACCGGCCGGATGGACGACGCGCTCAAGGGCGGTCCGCAGGCCGTGAGCATGATCAACGAGCTCCGCGGACGCGGGGTGCCCGGGTACCTGTCGGTGCGTGGCGTACCACCGGAGAAGCTGGACGCCGAGCAGACGAAGTTCAACGAGCTGAGCGGCAACGCGGTGCGGCTTCGTGAGTTCACGAACGACCCGGACGCACTTCGTCGCGACTACAACGGCGCGGACCTTTTCATCATGCCGTCGCACCATGAGGGTTTCGGTCTCGTCGCCACGGAGGCGGCCGGCAGCGGGGTGCCGATTCTCGTCGACGAGATGAACACCGGTGTCGGGATGTTCCTGGCCGACCCGCAACGCGTCCCGCCCGAGCTCGGCAGAGGTTCCGTCGTACGCGCCAGTAGCCACGACACGACTGCCTGGGCGGACCGGATCCAGACCGTCCTGGAGAACCTCCCGGCCGAACGTGACCGTGCCCTCGGGCTCCAGAAGCATCTGACCAGCAAGTACAGCTGGCAGAACGCGGCCGAGGGCCTCGTCAACAGTGCGCGGCTCGTTCACGACGGTCCGCCGTACGCGAACCTCGACCCGGAACTGCAGGCGGCGGTCCGCCTTGGCCTGCCTGCTCCAGGACCGGTCGGCAAGGTCGCCACTACATTCGATCCTCCGGTTCCTCCGGTTTCGAACACGAGGCGCGGCCCGGACACCGGCCTGAGCAAGTGACTCCCCGGCCGGCAATGTCTTACTTGGCCGCGGCTGACAACTTGGCAACAGCGGTGCTGAGCTGACCGCTGAGGAGGGCGTGGTCGGCGTCGGAGACGAGCCGCGACGCGGATTCGTTCAGGTTCTGCCCGATGTGGTCCTGCGCGATCCAGCGGGCCACACCAACGATCGCGTCATCCTCGGCGAAGGTGTCCGCCTTGACTCGCTCGAGGAACTTCGCGGACTGCGCGGCGGCGGCCAGTGCAATGGTTGCCTGCGGCCCCGACCAGTCGCGGACCGACAGCGCGACACTCGCCCCGACTCCGGCTGCTACCGCGTACAGATCGTGCATCCGCAGCAGGGTGTTCCGGGCTTCGGTCAGCGCGGCGCGGGCTGCGGCCTGCGTCGTGAGCCCCCAACCGAACGGGTACTGCGGGTCGTAGGACGCATCGCCGACGTTCAAGGGCTGCTGGTCCTCCGTCCGGGGCCAGCTGACCGGGAGGCGGCCGCTGAACGGCACCTTGCCGAACAGGACGTCCGCAACGCCCGCGCCTTCGGTCCCCGGCAGCCACGACGCGACCAGTGCGTTGATCTCGCCGAGCTGGTCCGCGATCACCTGCGGGCGGCCGGAGACGATCAGTACGACGCACTTCATCGCGCCGCACACCTTGTCCACCGCGGCCTTGTCGGCGTCGGACAGCCGCAGGTCGTGACCGTTGCCGACGTCACCGATTCCCTCGGCGTACGGGCGTTCACCGACCACGACCACGCCCACGTCGTGACCTTCGAGCGGTGCCGAGGCGTCCGCACTGAACGTTGCGTCCGGCGCCACCTGCTTGATGCCGTCGAGGATCGTCGTACCCGTGGTCGTGCGGCCCGATCCGCCTTGCCAGGTGATGCTCCAGCCGCCCATCTGGTTGCCGAGATCGTCGGCGTTGCCGCCTGCGACGTACACCTTCTCGCCGGCCTTGAGCGGCAGCAGGTCGCCGTCGTTCTTCAGCAGGACCTGGGATTTCGCGGCCGCCTCGCGTCCGACAGCCCGGTGCGCGGCCGAACCGATCGCCGAGCTGTTGGACGTGTCGGCGTACGGGTGCTCGAACAGGCCGAGCTTGAACTTCTCGGTCAGGATCCGGCGCACCGCGTCGTCGATCCGGGTCATCGGGATCCGGCCGGCACCGATCTCCGCGGTCAGGCCCTGGGTGAAGCCCTGGTAGTTCGTCGGAACCATGATCATGTCCAGGCCGGCGTTGATCGACGTCCGGATGTCGCTCGCGTAGTCGCCGGGCAACTGGTCGATCGCCTGCCAGTCGCTGATCACGAACCCGTCGAAGCCCATCCGCTGCTTCAGCACGCCGTTGATCAGCTCGCCGTCGCCGTGCATCTTCACCGGCGGCGCGCCGTCGATCGACATACTCGAGTACGACGGCATCACGGTGCCGACCCCGAGATCCACCGCGGTCCTGAACGGTGCCAGGTGGATCGTCTCCAGCTGCTGCCGCGTCACCTGCGTGACGCCCTGGTCGATCTTGTACGAGCCGGTCGTCGAGCTGCCGTACGTCGTACCGCCGTCGCCGACGAAGTGCTTCGCCGTGGCCAGCACGTGGTTGTTCTGCTTCAGCTGGCTGCCGTCGGCCTTGCCCTGCAATCCGGTGATCACGGTCGCCATCGACTGCACCAGCGCCGGGTCCTCGCCGTACCCCTCGTACGCGCGGCCCCAGCGGTCGTCGCGAACCACGCACACGCACGGCGCGAAGTCCCACGGGATGCCGGTGGCGCGGACCTCGCTCGCGGTCACCTCGCCGGTACGCCGGGCCAGGTCCGGGTCACGGGTGGCGCCGATCGCGATGTTGTGCGGCAGGATCGTCGCGCCGACCACGTTGTTGTGGCCGTGGACGGCGTCGACGCCGTAGAGCAACGGGATCTGCAGCCGGGTCGCCTGCGCGTTCAGCTGGAAGGTGTCGATCATCGCGGCCCAGGCGGCCGGGGTGTTCGGGGTCGGCACCGAGCCGCCGCCGGAGAGCAGCGAGCCGAGTGCGTACGACGCGATGTCGGAACGGGAGCGGAGTGCGTTCCGCTCGGCCTGGGTCATCTGGCCGACTTTTTCCGAAACCGTCATCCGGGCGAGCAGGTCGTCGACACGTTTCCGGATCGGGAGTTTCCGGTTCAGGTACGGCAGGTCGTGGGCGTCGATCACCACGACGGGCTGGGTCGCCGGAGCCTTCGCGCCGGTGACGGTGAGCTCGAGCGGGATGGTCTCCGCGACCTCGGCGGAACGGTCTTTGCGGGTCGCCACGGAAACATTCCGCGACGTTCCGGAAAGTGTTCCGGCCGGGAACGTGATTGTTCCGGAAACCGGCGTGTAGTCGTCGGCAGTTGCCGTTCCGTGTCCGGTTGCGTAGTCGACGGTGACGGGCTCGTCGAGCGGCGTACCACCGGTGGTCGCGACGGAGACCTCCACCTGTGCGGTGCCGCCCTCCTTGACCGGGTAGACGTCCGCGTCGGTGACGACACTGTTCTTCAGTGCCGGATCGGCCTTGCCGTAGACCTCGACCTGGTCGATCGCGAACTCACCCGGCGAACCGACCGGCATCGTGAACGCGTAACCCCACATCCGGTTCAGGTTCAGGATGTGGTCGATACCGCCGACCGGCTGGTAGTCACCGCGGTACGCGAGCTCGCTGAACGGGATCTCGACCAGGTGCCAGCCCTGCCAGTCGTCGGTGAAGCTCGTGTTCCACAGCTCCGAGGCCTCGGCGTTTGCGCCGCCGTCCTTGATCTCGAAGAAGATCCGCTTCCCTGAGCCGGGTGGGAGCGGGGCGGTGTTCTGCCCGTACCACCAGAACCGGATCCCCTTGTAGGCCGACCAGTCGCCCGGGTTCACGTCGTACGTCACGTCATGGCTGAAGCCGCCGTACCCGCTGATGTTGTAGGTCCCGTGCAGCACCTTGTCGCCGGAGGGCGCGTCCGCGCGGGCCTGGAGCTCCATCGTCGGTACGTCGTCGCCGTCGCTTCCCCACCCGAAGATGCCGGCGTTCGGCGGCGAGGCGAACGGCTCCGCCCCTTCGAACGCCGCCAGCGTCACCGGCGCCGGATCGTCAGCCACCGCCGGCGTCGTCACCAGCACCCCGGCCAGCAACGCCGCCCCGGCCACCGCGGCCGAGACACCCCTCCAACGATTCGGCACACGCATGGGCGGACTCCTCACAGGCGGAAACACAGCACGGTGACGGCCGCGCTGCGCCCGACTCTCAGCCCTCACCCCACCCAGGTCAAGCCCTCACCGGTTCCGGAACTAGAGCGCTCTCACGCACCCCCGCGGAATCCACCCGCCCCGGGCTTCGGATCGGTACGACGTTGGGACTGGACAGTTGGTTGGTGGGTGGATGACTGTGGGTCGCGACCGTTCTGGAGGGGGAGAGGACACAGATGAAGCTCCGATATGCGCTGAGCAGCGTGATGCTGGTGGTTCCGATGGCTGTGGTGGCGGTGGTTCCGCCGGCGTCGGCCTCGACTGCGGGCCAAGGGGCAGACCCGACGGCTGCGGGGGCGGTGGCTGGTCCGGTGGGGGCCAAGGTGCCGTCGATGTTGCGGGATGCTGCGAAAGCGGCGGCGGCGAAGCAGGCGGGGGTGCAGGCTCGTTCGATGGGTGTCGAGGGCAACGGACGCCTCGGGGTGCAGGTGTACGCCGCCGCGCCGATCACCGCCCAGCAGCAGGATCAGCTCACCGCGCTCGGCGCGACCGTGCTGAAGAACGCCGCGGACTTCAAGAGCTCGTTCGACCTGCCGACCACCGGCCTGGTCTCCGCCACGGTGCCGTACGACAAGCTCGACGCGGTCGCGGCGCTCGGCTGGGTGAGCGCCCTCCGCCCGGCGCTCCGGCCTGCGGTTGACGTCGGCCCGACGACGGCCGAAGGCGTCCAGTTGCACCAGGCGGACGAGGCACAGGCCGGCGGCCTGACCGGTCGCGGCCAGAAGATCGGGGTGATCTCCGGAGACGCCGACCATGTCGCCGACGCGATCGCAGCGGGTGAGCTGCCGCCCGACGTCCAGGTGCTCCAGCACGGCTCGTACACCAACGACGAGGGCACCGCGATGATGGAGATCATCCACGACCTCGCACCGGACGCGAAGCTGGCCTTCGCGAGCACGCTGGACACCAACGCCGACTACTTCGAGGCCTTCCACGTCCTCGCGAACGCCGGCGTGACGATGATCGCCGAGGACATCGCGCTCGACGACGAGCCGGTGTTCCAGCAGGGCCTCGGCGCCGCAACGGCCGAGGCACTCGCCAAGCACGGGATCTGGGTCAGCTCGTCGTCCGGCAACCTCGGCAACCGGCACGCGCCGCGCGTCACCGCGACCGGTACCGGCAAGGGCCCCGACGGTACGACGGGTCCGTACACCGGCTGCTCGAAGAACCCCGACAACGTGGTGCAGTTGCGCGGCAGCGACACGACGTACGACCTGAACCTGCTGCCCGGCGCCGGGATCATGCCGACTCTGCAGTGGAGCGAGCCGCGGGCGATCTACCCGACCGCGGGCCAGGGCGGCTTCACCGACCTGAACCTGTACCTGATGGACAGCACCGGGACGAAGTGTCTCGCGTCCAGCACGGGCGTGCAGGCGAACGGGGTCGGCGACACGATCGAGCAGTTCGAGTACTACAACACGACCAAGGCGGCGCAACCGGTGAAGCTGGTCGTGAACGTCGCAGGTACGTCGACCGCGCGCAAGGCGCCGACGCTGGACCTGCGCTGGCGGGCGCTGGCGTCCGGAGTGCAGACCCTCGACCCGACCGAGCAGGCCGGCTCGATGAACCCGGACGCGAACTACACGATCTTCGCGACCAGTGCGGGCGCCGTGAACGCGAGCGTGTCGACCGACCCGGCGACCGTCCCGTTCGAGCCGTACAGCGCCGCCGGACCGGTGCAGCTGATGACCACGACCCAATGCCCGGGCGGGAGACCCGGCCCGTGCCGCGGCGTGCCCGGTGGAGCTCGGCTGAGCTTCCCGGCGCCGAACTGGGTGGCGGGCGACGGTGAGTCGGTGAGCGGCGCCGGCGGGTTCGGCTCCGGCACCTGCCCGACCACGACCGAGGGCGCCTGCCGCTTCTTCGGTACGTCGGCGTCGGCACCGACCGCGGCCGGTGTGGCAGCGCTGACCCGGCAGGAGTTCGGCGGCCGCCTGGCACCGATCGCGCTGAACGGGATCCTGGCCGCGCGATCCGTCGACCGCGCCGAGCCCGGAACCGGAGCAGGAGTCCTCAGCGCCCGCTGAAGCCGCGGTCTCCAGCGGGATTAAGAAGTCGCAGTGGTCTGATTGAGAACGAATTCAGTACTCGTAGTCATGGACCCGTGCCGTCATCGATGGAAAGGATGGCGGCATGACTACACGTTTCGGGGTCTTCGTACCGCAGGGCTGGAAGATGGACCTGGCCGGCATCGCCGATCCGATCGAGCAGTGGGAGGCGATGACGGCGGTCGCCCAGCGCGCCGACGAGCAGTCCTGGGACTCGATCTGGCTGTTCGACCACTTCCACACGGTGCCGGAGCCGAGTGACAACACCACGTTCGAGTGCTGGAGCGCGACCGCGGCGCTGGCCCGCGACACCAAGCGGGTGAACATCGGCCAGATGGTCGGCTGCAACGGGTACCGCAACCCCTCGCTGTACGCGAAGATCGCCTCCACCGTCGACGTCGCCAGCCACGGCCGCCTGTACGCCGGGATCGGCGCGGGCTGGTACGAGCACGAGTGGAAGGCGTACGGCTACGAGTGGACCGACGTACCGCAGCGGATGGCGGCGTTCCGCGAGGCGACCGAGATCATCTACAAGATGTGGACCGAGGACAAGCCGGTCTACAACGGCAAGTACTACTCGATCGACGCGCCGATCAACGAGCCGAAGGGCGTCCGCAAGCCGCACCCGAGCTTCTGGATCGGCGGCGGCGGCCCGAAGGTCACGCTGAAGCTGGTCGCGCAGTACGCCGACGCCGCGAACATCGGCGGTGGGAACCCGGAGCTGTTCAAGGAGAAGGCGGAGATCCTCCGCGGGCACTGCCAGAAGGTCGGCCGGGACTACGACGAGATCATCAAGTCGACGAACTTCAACGTGTTCCCGATCGACAAGGGTGACGACCCGGCCAAGGCGACCGCGAAGGCGCTCGGCCCGATGAACCGGGAGAAGTTCGACCGGGACAACCTGATCGCGACCGAGGACGAGATCGCCGACAAGGTCGAGGCGGTCCTCGAGGCCGGCGCCGACTATGTGATCTTCTACGTCCCGGGCGTCGCGTACGACCTGGACCTGCTGGAGCGAGTAGAGAACATCACCAAGCGCTTCAGCTGAGGGAAGGAAAGAAGAGCGGGTGAGGGGGTCGCGCGTGGAGAACATCGCCAAGCGCTTCAGCTGAGGGAAGGAAAGAAGAGCGGGGGACGGTTGTCCGGGGGTGACCAGTACCGGTCATGGCGGATGTAGGTCAGCGGTAGTGGTGGACCGGGGCCGACGGCAACTGTGAGGCTCCTGAGGATGGCCTCGCGTGGGTCGGGGCCTCGGGAGGTTTCCGCCAATGTTTGCCCGACTGTCCCGGTCCGCCACCGGCCTGCTCGCCGCGGTGGTCGCCGGTTCCCTGCTGCTGACGACCACCACGGCGTACGCCGGACCACCTGATCCACCGGCTGCTGCCGCCAACCCGACCCCGGGTGGCGGCAGCAAGCGGATCACGCTGGTCACCGGCGACGTCGCGGAGCTGACCACGAGCGCCAACGGCCAGGTCTCGGCCCGTCTGCTCGACGACGAGCCGTACTACTTCGGCAGCTTCGACGGCGAACTCAGCCTGGTCCCGGCGAAGGCATACCCGCTGCTCACCGAGGGCAGGCTCGACAAGCGCCTGTTCAACCTGACCGAGCTGGCCGCTCAGGGGTACGACGACGCGAGCAGCGACCGGCTGCCCCTCCTCCTCACCGCGCCGGCCACGCTACGCAGCGCGCCCAGTACCCCCGCTGCCGCGACGTACCGACGTACCCTGACCAGCGTCGGAAGCACCGCGGTCACCGTGCAGAAGTCCGACGCGAAGGCGTTCTGGGACGGCATCAGCGGCCCGACCACGTTCAGGACCAGCCAGGTCACCAAGATCTGGCTCGACGGCCGGACGCACGCCACGCTCGACCGGTCGACCAAGCAGATCGGCGCGCCGACGGCGTGGAAGCAGGGGTACGACGGGCACGGCGTGAAGGTCGCCGTGCTCGACACCGGGTACGACGCCGGGCATCCCGACCTCGCCAAGCAGGTCGTCGCGTCCGAGAGCTTCGTGCCGGACCAGGCGGTGCAGGACCTGCACGGCCACGGCACCCACACCGCCTCGATCGTCGCCGGCCTCGGTACGGCGTCCGACGGCCTGCGCAAAGGCGTGGCGCCCGGCGCGGAGCTGCTGATCGGGAAGGTGCTCGACAACAGCGGCGGCGGGTACGACTCCGAGGCGATCGCCGGGATGGAATGGGCCGTCCAGCAGGGCGCCAAGGTGGTCAGCATGAGCCTCGGCGGCCTACCGTCCGACGGGACCGACCCGATGAGCGCGGCCGTCGACCGGCTGTCGAAGTCCAGTGGCGCGCTGTTCGTGATCGCGGCCGGCAACTCCGGCGCCGAGGAAACCGTCGGCTCGCCGGGCGCGGCGTCCGAGGCCCTGACGGTCGGCGCGGTCGACCGTGACGACAGCCTGGCGAATTTCTCGAGCCGCGGCCCGCGCCTCGGCGACGGCGCGCTGAAGCCGGAGGTGACCGCCCCGGGCGTGGAGATCGCCGCCGCCCGCGCGGCCGGCACCGAGCAGGGGCACATCCTCGGCCAGTACTACACCGCGATGAGCGGTACGTCGATGGCGACGCCGCACGTCGCCGGCGCCGCCGCGATCCTCGCGCAACGGCACCCCGAGTGGACCGGCCCGCAGCTCAAGGCCGCACTGGCGTCGACCGCCGTCCCGTCCGCGGGCGCCCGCACCGACCAGCAGGGCCTCGGCCGGATCGACATCCCGAACGCACTCGACCCGAAGGTGCTCCCGGACACCGCCAACCTGTTCTTCGGCGACCTGTCCTGGACCGGCCCGGCCGCTCCCGCGCCAGTCGTCCGCAACGTTGCCTACCGCAACAACTCGAACCGTCCGGTGACGCTGGCGCTGTCGGTCGCCGCGCAGTCTCCGGCGGGGGTGCAGGCCGGACTGACGGTGAGCCCGGCCCGGCTGACCATTCCTGCCGGTGGCAGCGCGTCCGCAACCGTCACCCTTGATCTGGCGAAGACCCGGGCCGCCAAGTACTCCGGTGCGTTGACGGCCCGCGCCGGCACCACGTCGTACCGGACCGGCCTCGGGTTCGCTGCCGGCGGGCGGTTGAACCAGGTGACCGTGAAGGCGATCGGCCGCGACGGTCAGCCCGCCACCACGAAGGCCGGTGCCAGCGGCGTGCAACTGTGGAACCAGGACACCGGCGACGTGAGTGCGATCGCGTTCGACGCGACCGGCAGCCGGACCCTCGACGTACCGACCGGCCGCTACAGCGTGATGGCGTACGCCGTCGGCGGCGACGAGGCGAACTGGGCGAACTCGATC
>DASXXB010000501.1:0-11030 GCA_036503355.1 Kribbella sp.
GGTGATGTCGGATCCGGGGAGTGGTGTTCGTAGGACTGGTGTGCGGCGGCCGCCGGGGCTGTCCAGGACGGAGGAGATTCGGATGAGCAAGGTTGTGGCGGTCATGTCGATGTCGCTCGACGGGTTCGTGGCGGACAGCGAGGGCGGATTGATGGAGGTCTTCGCCTGGAACTTCTCCGGCGATGTCGAAGTCAAGGTGGGTGGGGACTCGCCGTTGCCGTTCAAGATGTCGAAGCCGAGTGCCGAGCACTTCACCGCGCTGTCGGCCGAACTCGGAGCGGTGCTCACGGGCCGCCGTACCTTCGACACCGCGGAGGGCTGGGGCGGGAACCACACCTGGGGGCCGGCCTTCGTGCTGACTCACCAGGTTCCGGACGGCTGGCCGCGTCTCGACTCGACGGTCAACTTCGTCACCGACGGGATCGAGAGCGCCGTCAAGCAGGCCAAGGCGGCGGCCAACGGCAAGAACGTCGCCGTCCACGGTGCCGACACGATCCAGCAGTGCCTGAACGCCGGCCTCCTCGACGAGATCAACGTCGACATCGCCGCCGTCCTGCTCGGCTCCGGCGTACGCCTCTTCGACCACATCAACGCCACCACTCTGGGCTCCCCCACCGTCACCGCTGGAGACGGCGTAACCCACCTGCGCTACACCGTCCCTGCTTGATCACTTCGCAGCGCAACCGGAAGACGGGCCGGTAGACGGGTCAGGGCACCAAGGCGAGTTTGCCGGTTGTGGTGCGGGATTCCAGGGCGGTGAGTGCCTGGGGGCCGTCGGTCAGGGGGTAGGTGGTTGGGGTTGTGGGGGTGAGGACTCCCGCGGCGATCAGGGCGAAGAGTTCGGTGAGGATCTCGCCGTACAGGTGGGGGGTGTGTTGGATGAGGGCGCCCAGGTTCAGGCCGATGAGGTGGAGTTGGTGTTTGTAGACCAGGTCCCAGTTGGTGACCGGTGAGGCGCTGGCGGCGAGGCCGTAGACGACTACTCGGCCGGTGACCGGTTTGGTGACCTCGAGGCTGGTTGCGAGATCGGTGGACTCGAGGGAGAGGTCGGCGCCGGCGGTCAGGTCGAGGATGTCGGTGGTCAGAGTGGGGGAGCGCGAATCCAGGACGTGGTCAGCGCCGAGAGCGCGGACGGTGTCGTGCTTTTCCAGAGAGGCTGTGGCGATGACCGTGGCGCCGTAGTGCTTGGCCATCCGGACGGCGGCTTGGCCGGTGGCGCCGGCGGCGGCCTGGATGAGGACGGTTTCGCCGGATTGCAGCTGACCCAGTGGGCGGAGGGCCGCGAGCGCGGTCGGCCAGTTGACGATCAGCCCGAGCGCCTGCGCGTCGTCCCACCCGGTCGGCACCGGGAGCGCAGCGACGGCCGGCAGTACGGCGTACTCCGCAAACGCCCCGCCCCCGATGCACACCCCGATCACATGCATCCCGGGCGCGAGGCCGACACCTTCGCCGACCCTGACGACTTCGCCGGTGCACTCGATGCCGGCGACGTACGGCGGTTGGGGGCCGTCGGCGAAGGTGCCGTGGGATTGGGAGATGTCGACGTAGTTCAGCCCGGCAGCGGTTACCCGGACGAGGAGTTCGCCGGGGCCGGGCTGAGGGGCGGGGGCGTCGGTGAGTTTCACGTCCTGTGGTCCGTTCAATGACAGCTGTACCAGTGCTCGCATCGCACACCCCTTTATTGGTCGATCGACCAACAAAGCGTGGCATCGCGGGGCCGCGAGCGTCAAGATAAACTTGGTCGATCGACCAACAAACCTCGGAGGGGTGGATGGCGACCCGCGGCAGACCGCGTACGTTCGACCCGGAGGTCGCCTTGCGGCAGGCCCTCGACGTGTTCTGGGAGCGCGGGTACGAAGGCACGTCGCTCAGCGACCTCGCCGAGGCGATGGGGATCCGGTCCGCGAGCATCTACGCGTACTTCGGCAGCAAGGAAAACCTGTTCCGCCAGGTCATGGAGCTGTACGGCGCGACAGCCGGCGAGCCGCCCCGCCGTGCACTCCGCGAGGCGCCGACCGCCCGCGAGGCGATCCGGACGATGCTGCAGGCGACCGCCGATCAGGTCACGCATCCCGAGCACCCGCACTACTGCATGCTCATCCTCGCGGCGCCGACGGGCGCGGTGGAGAATCACGCCGTACGCGAGTTCCTCGCCGACGGCCGCCACGGCATGTACGTCGAGATCAAGGAGCGCCTCGCTCAAGACGCCGACGTGCCGCGGCCCGCACTCGACGCCATGGCCCGGTACTACGCCACCGTCGTCCAAGGCCTCTCGATCCAAGCCCGCGATGGCGCCACCCGCGCCGACCTGGAATCCGTCATCACTTGCGCGATGGCCGCCTGGAATCCGCTGACCTCATGACCCGCGTCCTCGTCACCGGTATGTCCGGCGCCGGCAAGACCACCGTGCTCGACGAGCTTGCGCGCCGCGGCCACCGCACCGTCGACACCGACTACGACAACTGGACGCGACCCGACGGCACGTGGGACGAGCGGCGGATGGACGAGCTGCTGACCTGTCCTGATGTGATCGTCTCCGGAACGGTGGAGAATCAGGGTAAGTACTACGGCCGCTTCCATCACATCGTCCTGCTCACTGCGCCGCTCGAGGTTCTGATCGAGCGGGTACGGCGTCGTACGAACAACCCGTACGGCAAAACCCCAGCAGAACAAGCGGAAATCGCCCGCTATGTCGAAACCGTCGAGCCGTTGCTCCGGCGCGGAGCGACCCTCGAACTCGACACCCGGCAGTCCGTGGACGATCTCGCCGACGCGATCGAGGGACTGATCGTCAGGCGAGGCGCGTTGTGATGTCGTCGGCGAGTTTGGACAGGAGGCGGCCGAGTTCGGTGCGGTCGTGGGCGGGCCAGTCGGCGATGACGTCGCGGAACCAGTCGACGATGGTTGTGGTGTAGCGGTTCGCGGCCTCGGCGCCGGTTTCGGTGGCTTCGATCAGGCTGGCGCGGCGGTCGTTCGGGTCGGTGACTCGGCGGACCAGGGCGCGTTGCTCGAGTGCCTGCACCTGGCGGGTGACGTGCGGGCCGACCACCTGCATGCGTTCGGCGATCTCGCCGACGCGTAGTGGGCCGTCTGCCATCGAGAGCGTCAGCAGGATCGACATCGCGGGGCGGTCCAGAGGTAGGCCGGTGGCCTCGGTGGCCTTCTGGGCGAGGCGGCCGCGGTTGATCGCCGTACTCAACTGCGCCAGCCGCGGCAGCAACGCCAGCTCGTCACGCGAGTCAGAGGAGCCAGAGGAGCCAGAGGAGTCCGCAGAGTCGCCGGTCACTTGATTACCTACCTTAGGTATGTTTATTCTGAAACAGATAGATACCTAAGGTACATACTTCTGGAAGAGGTCTCCATCATGACCACTGTGCTGATCTCCGGCGCCAGCATCGCCGGTCCCGCGCTCGCCTACTGGCTGGACCGTTACGGGTTCGAGGTGACGGTCGTCGAGAAGTCGGACGCGATCCGCGGCGGCGGGTACCCGATCGACATCCGCGGCACCGCGCGCGGCGTCGTCGACCGGATGGGCCTGCTGCCGCGGCTGCAGAAGGCGCACGTCGGCACCCGGCGGATCTCGTTCGTGGAGCCCGACGGCGCGCCGATCGCGGCGATCCAGCCCGAGTCGCTGACCGGGGGCGCCGAGGGGCTCGATCTCGAGGTACGCCGGGGTGACCTCGCCGACGCGCTCTACGCGCCGATCAAGGACCGCGTCGAGTTCCGGTTCGGCGATTCGATCGCGGCGCTGGACGACCGTGGTGATCGCGTCGACGTGGTCTTCGCGAGCGGCGCCGAGCAGAGCTTCGACCTGGTCGTCGGCGCCGACGGCCTGCACTCCAACACCCGGCGGCTGGTGTTCGGTCCCGAGGAGCAGTTCCACCGCTACATCGGCTACGCGTTCGCAGGCTTCACGCTGCCCAACGACTTCGGGTTGTCCCATGAAGGCGTCGCCTGGAACGTCCCAGGCCGCGCCGCCGTCCTGTATGCCCAGGACCCGGACCAGCCCGTGCACGGCTTCCTCGTCTTCCGGCAGGAGGAGCCGCCGTACGACGCGTTCCGCAACCCGGAGGCGCAGCGTGAGCTGGTCGCGGCCAGGTTCCCTGAGCAGTCCTGGTACGTGCCGCGGCTGGTGCGGGCGATGGGTGAGGCGGACGACCTGTTCTTCGACGTGGTCAGCCAGATCCACATGCCGACCTGGTCGCGCGGGCGGGTCGCGCTGGTGGGGGACGCGGCGTACGCCACCTCGTTCCTGTCCGGCCAGGGCTCGAGCGTCGCACTGGTCGGCGCGTACGTGCTGGCCGGCGAGTTGGCGACGTACGCCGACCACTCGACCGCCTTCGCCGCCTACGAGCAGCGCAGCCGTGCTTTCGTCGAGCAGAACCAGGCCCTGGTCGACGTCGGTCGCAGCAGCCTGGCACCGGACACACAGGAGCTCATCGACGCCCGCAACAACGCTCTGCGGTCAGCTGCGCCGGCCGGCGCCGAAGGCCGCGAAGCCCACAGTGCCCTGGTCCTGCCGGAGTACTCAGCTACCGAGTGCTAGCCCCAGGCCGAGGCCGACCGCGTAGAGGAGTTCGGTGAGGCCGGTGAACTTGAGGACGGGGATCAGCGCCGGGCCGACCGCATCGCTCAAAATCACCCGAGTCGACTTCGCGGCCAGGGGGAGGGCGATGAAGGCGAGGAGGGTCCAGGGCGTGGCGATGGCGGAGACCGCGGCCAGTACGAACGCGAGAGCCGTCAGTGCGGCGTACAGGCGGCGTGAGTTCGCCGCGCCCAGGACCACGGCCAGCGTGCGCTTGCCGGTGACCGAGTCCGTGGGGATGTCGCGGAGGTTGTTGGCCACCAGGAGTGCGCAGGCGATGGAGCCGACCGACACCGCGCCGGCGATCGCGGTCCAGTGCAGGGTCTCGGCCTGGACGTACGTCGTACCGAGAACGGCGACCAGCCCGAAGAACAGGAACACGCTGACCTCGCCCAGGGCGCGGTAGCCGTACGGCTTCTTGCCGCCGGTGTAGAACCATGCGCCGAGCAGCGACGCGGCTCCCACGACCAGCAGCCACCATGAGGTGGTCGCAGACAACACGATGCCCAGCACGGCGCCGACCCCGAAGCAGGTGAAGGCGGCCAACTTCACGGCCTTCGGTGTGGCGACCTTGGAGCCGACCAGGCGCAGCGGGCCGACCCGGTTCTCGTCGGTGCCGCGGATGCCGTCGCTGTAGTCGTTGGCGTAGTTGACGCCGATCTGCAGGGCCAGTGCGACGCCGAGCGCCAGCAGTGCCTTCCACCAGACGAAGC
Organism: Kribbella sp.; assembly: GCA_036503355.1. Taxonomy (GTDB): domain Bacteria; phylum Actinomycetota; class Actinomycetes; order Propionibacteriales; family Kribbellaceae; genus Kribbella. The sequence goes on from DASXXB010000501.1 coordinate 5,299, forward strand.
CGTCCAGGTAGGCGGCTGCGCCGGTTCCGACGAGCACGGGGGAGATCGCGGCGGGCAGCGTGCGGGGGCGGGCGCCTTCGATCCACTGGGCAGGGGTGGCCATGACCGTCGATTCTGTCAGCCGGGCGGCCGACCGGTGGCGGCGGGCCGTACGCTCGTCACTGTCATGTCTACCTTGCGGCTGATTCCCGGTACGCCGGATGCGGTGTTGTCCGCGCTCAGCGACGTACTCGACGGAGGCGGTACGCCGTTCGCGCCGGTGCCGGAGGATGCGGTCGGGGCCGCGCGGGTGCACCAGGCGGCGGAGCCGGACGAGCCGGTCGAGGACGGGTGTGCTGTGGTGCTGACCACGTCCGGCTCGTCGGGTGAGCCGAAGGGCGTGCTGCTGTCGCGGGAGGCTCTGCTCGCGTCAGCGACCGCCACGCACGACAGGCTCGGCGGCCCCGGACAGTGGCTGCTGCCGATGAAGCCGTACTTCGTCGGCGGCCTGCAGATCCTGACCCGGTCGCTGGTCGCAGGTACGACGCCGGTGCTGCTCAAAGACAGCTTCACCGAGGCGGCGCGGCAGCTGACAGGCGTACGGCGCTACACGGCGATGGTGCCGACGCAGCTGGCGCGGTACCTGGAGACCGACCTGGACGCGCTGCGGTCGTTCGACGCGATCATCATCGGCGGAGCCTCGACGCCCGAGCCGCTCAAACTCAAAGCAAGGACGGCCGGGGTCACCGCGATCCCGGCGTACGGCATGACCGAGACGGGCAGTGGTTGCGTGTACGCCGGCGTGCCCCTGGACGGTACGTCGGTCGACCTGGACGACGGGCGCATCCTCATCAAGGGCAACACGTTGTTCTCCGGGTACCGCCTGCGGCCCGAGCTCACGGCCAAGGTACTGAAGGACGGCTGGTTCCGGACGCAGGACCGTGGCGAGATCGTGGACGGGCGGTTGCGGGTCGTTGGCCGGGTCGACGACGTGGTGATCTCCGGCGGAGTGAACGTCACGCTGACGACCGTGCAGGCGCGGTTGCTGGAGCATCCTCAGCTCGCCGATGCGATCGTGCTGGGCGTCCCGGACCCCGAGTGGGGGACGAAGGTGGTGGCGTTCGTGGTCGTCGAGCCCGGCGCGTCGGCGGCCGGACGGGACGACCTGCGGGACTTCGTGTCGCAGACGTTGCCGCGGACGTGGGCGCCACGGGACGTCGTACGGCTGCAGGCGTTGCCGATGCTTGCCTCGGGCAAGGTTGATCGGCAGCGGTTGCTGGAGGGCGTGCGGTGATCACGTACTCGATCGGCCTCAAGAACAAGTTCCGTGGCATCACGGTGCGCGAGGGGATGCTGTACGAAGGCCCTGCGGGCTGGGCGGAGTGGAGCCCGTTCCTGGACTACGACGACGCCACCTGTGTCTCCTGGTTGCGCGCCGCGCGTGAGGCCGCCGAGGACGGCTGGCCGGCACCAGTGCGCGACTGCGTGCCCGTGAACTGCACAGTGCCCGCAGTAGGACCCGACAAGGCCGCAGCGATCGTCAGAGCGTCAGGCTGCGGTACGGCGAAGGTGAAGGTCGCTGAGCCGGGTCAAACGCTCGCCGACGACCTGGAGCGTGTAGAAGCAGTACGGGACGCCATCGGTGACGGGCAGGTGCGCATCGACGCCAACGGGCTCTGGTCGGTGGACCAGGCCGTGCAAAGCCTGAAGGAGTTGCAGCGGTTCGAGCTGGAGTACGTAGAGCAGCCCTGCGCAACCGTCGAGGAGCTGGCCGACCTCAGACGGCGTATCGAAGTACCTGTGGCGGCCGACGAGTCGATCCGGCGGGCCGAGGACCCGCTCCGGGTCAAGAAGCTCGACGCCGCCGACATCGCCGTACTGAAGGTGCAGCCCATCGGCGGCGTCCGAGCCTGCCTGGACATCGCCGAGCAGATCGGACTGCCCGTGGTGGTGTCCTCCGCGCTGGAGACCTCCGTAGGCATCGCGGCCGGCGTGGCACTCGCCGCTGCGCTTCCAGAGCTCCCGTACGCGTGCGGCCTGGCCACCGTGTCGATGTTCACCCAAGAGGTAGTGGCCGATCCGCTGCTGCCCACCAACGGGTTCCTGCCAGTACGACGCGTTGCACCGGATCCCCAACTGCTACAGGCCGCACGTGCCGACGCGGACCGGACCAGGGTGTGGGAAGAGCGGCTGTCCCGAGTAAGGAGTGCTGGATGAACCCGTCCACGGCGTTTGCGACTGTGGTGGTCGACGAGCTGATCCGCTGCGGTGTTCGCGAGGCCGTGGTGTCACCAGGCTCTCGTAGCGCGCCCCTGGCGCTGGCTCTGGCTGCTGCGGACCGTGACGGGCGGCTGCGGCTGCACGTCCGGATCGACGAGCGTACGGCGGGGTTCCTGGCGATCGGCCTGATGCGCGGCAGTGGTCTACCGGTACCTGTCGTCACGACGTCCGGTACTGCGGTGGCGAACCTGCACCCCGCCGTACTCGAGGCCTCCCACAGCGGCCTCCCGCTGATCGTGCTGAGCGCGGACCGCCCGCCGGCGCTGCGTGGTAGCGGTGCGAACCAGACAACCGACCAGCTGAAGGTGTTCGGCTCAGCGGTCCGCCTGTTCCACGAGATGGGTACGCCGGTCCGTGAGATCGGACAGGTCGCGTACTGGCGTTCGCAGGTGGCGCGCGCCGTCGCCAACGCGACAGGTGCGCGTTCCGCGGACCCGGGGCCGGTGCAGCTCAACTGCCCCTTCAGTGAGCCCCTGGTGCCTACGGACGGACCTGACTGGCCCGAGCCGTTAACGGGTCGCAGCACCGGGCCGTGGACTGCTGTACACGCTGCGGCTGGTCAACCTGCTGCAGTGTCACCAGGGCCCAGAACCGTTGTCGTTGCTGGGGATGGAGCGTCGCAGGCGGCGCGGTTGGCTGCGGAGACCGGGCGGTGGCCGTTGTTCGCGGAGCCGTCGAGCCGTGCCCGGACCGGTCCGTCCGTCATCCCGGCGTACCGGTTGTTGCTGCAGGCAAGCTCCCTGGGCGACGAGATCGAGCGCGTGCTGGTCTACGGGCACCCGACGCTGTCGCGGCCGATCTCGAAGCTGCTGGCCCGCCCGGAGGTCGAGGTGATCGTGGTGTCGCCGACCGGGCTGTGGCCTGACCCGGCCCGCCGCGCCGCCGCTGTGGTCACCGGGCTCGAGGTGAGCGGTCCCGACACGACCGACTGGCTCGCCAGGTGGCAGCAGGCCGACCAGCTCGCCCGTCCCGCGATCGACAAGGTGCTCGCGGACGGCCTCAGCGGACCGCGGGTCGCGGCACTCGTCGGAGAAGCGGTCGGCGCCGACGGCATGCTGGTCGTCGCTTCCTCGAACCCGGTGCGCGATCTCGACCTCGCCCCGGTCGTCCCGATCCGCACGATCGCGAACCGCGGCCTGGCCGGCATCGACGGCACCATCTCCACCGCCGTCGGCGCCGCGCTGGCGAACGCGGGCCCGACGTACGCGCTGCTCGGCGACCTCGCGTTCCTGCACGACAGCAACGGTCTGGTCATCGGTCCTGACGAGGCCCGGCCGGACCTGCGGATCGTGGTCGTCAACGACAACGGCGGCGGCATCTTCTCCACCCTCGAGCAGGGCGATCCCACGCACGCGACCCACTTCGAGCGCGTCTTCGGTACGCCGCACAACGTCGACCTGTCCGCACTGTGTGCCGCCAGCGGTACGCCGTACACGCTGGTGCGGACCGCGGACGAGCTGCGTTCGGGGCTCGCACGAACGGTCGCCGGGCTGGACGTGGTCGAGGTGCGGATCTCCCGCGACGGCCACCGCCCGCTCGGACAATCGCTGGTCGAGGCGCTCAAGCAGCTGTGACCGGTACCTTCCGCGCCGGTTGCAGCGTCCGCAGGTGATTGAGCAGCGGCAGCGCGATCGCGATGACCAGCGCGGTCGTCGTCAGGATCGGGATCGTTGCGCCGCGCAGTGACGAGTTGAGGGGTGCGGCGATCGTGAAGATCAGGCTGACCGCGGTGATGATCGTGGTCAGCCGTCGTCCGGGGCGTGCCACCGCGAGGAACGGCAGGCACCAGAGGAAGTACCAGTCGTGCGCGCTCGGTCCTAGTACGACGACCGCAAGCAGTGCGACGCCCACAGCGCGAGCGGCGTAGTGGACCGACGAGCGGAGACTCAGCCACGCGATCAGTCCGAGCGCGGCGACCATGCCTATCAGCCGGACGAGCTGCAGCGCCTGTGCGGCAGCAGTGTCCTCACCCAGCCAGCCGAGTACGCCGGACGCCGCCATACCGACCAGGTTGGCGATCGAGAAGGGCGAACGGACCAGCCCGGGTACGTCGAGTGCGCCGAGCCAGCCGGAGCCCACGCCGGTCAGGGCGCCGATGGTGACGAGTGTCAGCACCGACACCGCACCAGCGATGGCCAGACTGGCCAACCGGTGTAGCCGCCCGGCCAGCGGGCTCATGACCGCTGCGATGGCGATCGCCACCAGTCCGCCGGGCAGCTTCACTGCAGCCGCTGCACCGGCCACGACTGCCGCCGTACCCCAATGGCCGGTCAGCGCGAGTGCGAACGCGCTGCAGGCCAGCCCCAGCATCAGCATGTCGTTGTGAGCCGCGCCGATGCCGTGGGTGATCAGCATGGGGTTCAGCACGACCAGCCAGGTCGCGAAGGCGGGGTCGACACGGCAGGCAGTCGCCAGCCGGGGGACTGCCCAGGCGATGAGCGCTATGCCCAGTACGGCGAGAAGGCGGTGCGCCAGCATCAGCACGTACGGGTTCATGGTGAGGTGCGCGACCAGACCGCCGTACGCGAGTGGCAGGGGACCGTACGGCGCCGGTGTCTGCATCCACATCGGGTCGACCGCCTCGATGATGTGGCCGGACAGTACGCCGGGGCCCACGTCGTACGGGTTGTAGCCCTCGGCCACGAGCGCGCCCTGGGCCGCGTAGCTCCAGGCGTCACGGCTGAACAGTGGCGGGGTCAGCAGGAGCGGGGCACTCCAGCAGGCCGTCATACGAAGCAGTGGGAGGCGTTCGCCGGTCATGACCCGCCTGCCCGCGGTCAGCCAAGCCCAGGCCATCAGTCCGAGCCCGGCGACCATGAACGTCAGCCCGACCATCCGGCCGGCCAACGAGTGGCGCAGGACGATCGGTGCCACCCAGGACGACTCCGGCACCACAGATGTGACCAGACTGGCCAGGGCGACTACGACAGAGCCGACGACCCCACGGACCATCGGCGAACGCATGGCCGGACCGTAGCCCGGCCATGCAACGCGTCAATGAACATTAGGGCACGTCTCCCAATTCCACGCCTACTGCGCGGCACTCGGCGGGCACCTCGGCGACCGGGAGCGAAGGGAACGATGAAACCACATCGACCCCTCCGCTCCCGGTCGCCGAGGCACTCCGCCGAGCACCTGCTCGCTACGGCGTGGAATTGGGAGACGCACCCTAAGCGGATTCCTTGCGGAAGGTCCGCGCGCCGACGGCCAGGCCGATGATGGTCAGGAGCACGACCCAGAAGAGTCCCCAGAGCGACGACGAGCTGCTGATGTCGCCGCGGAACAAGGCGCGGACGCCGTTCACCACATGCTTCAGCGGGCTGATGTCGGAGAGCCGCTGCAGCCACTTCGGGCCGATCTGCATCGGCAGCAGGATGCCGGACAGCAGCAGGAGCGGCATGGCGATGCCGTTCAGCAGCGGGGCCAGCGCGTCCTCGCTCTTGGTGATCAGCGCGACGGAGTACGACAGCGAG
>DASXXB010000502.1:0-5092 GCA_036503355.1 Kribbella sp.
AAGGACCAGATCCGCGAACTCGTCGAGCGGCTGGGCGACATCAAGAAGGTGCTGGACACTTCCGACCCCGCCCGCAAGCGGGAGATCTACCGCTCGCTCCGGCTGCAGGCCACCTACTACCCCGGTAAGCGACATGTGCGGATCGAGGCTAATCTCGATCCGCACATGTAGGGTTATGGTAAGTGTCCGAGGGGGGACTCGAACACATGTTCGTGGCATCCCTGCGCGGGATGCGTGTTCATGCGACTGACCATAGCGCTGCACCGCGGCCGGACGCCAGCCGGTTCACGTGAACGTGCGCCATCAGAACGCCCCTTCTCCATGAACCTGCGGCCGCATTCGCCGTTCAAGCCCGTGGCAGACACCGTCGGAGGCACGGCTACACAGAGCCGCTGCCGGCCCCTGGGACAACGTTCCGCGTAGGGGAGTGCCGGTCGCGAAACCGGCCCTCCCCTACGTAGCACTCAACCTTAAGCCGCGTTTTCACGCATCTGCTTGGCCGTCTTCTTGTCCAGGAACGGGATCTCAGCGAACTCCAGCTTGGTGTCGAGGAAACGTGCTTCGGCGTTCAGGCGCAGCAGGCCGATCTGGGACAGCGTGAACAGCTTTTCGACCGTCCACGGTCGACCTGCCACGGCCAGCACCACCGAGGACGGTGCCTTCAACTCGCGTTCCGGGTCCGCCGCACGCACCTTGGCCCGCAGCTGTTCGAGGGCTTCCGGCTCCGCGCGAAGGGACCAGGAAGCGCTGCCGGCCTGAACGAACAGGTGGCTGGCCGCGGTGGCCTGGAAGAGCCACTTGACGTGGATCAGCTGGTCGCCAGGGCCGAGCAAGTCCCCGAGTTCCAACCTCCGGTTGAACGGGGTCTTGGCCAGGTCCCGGTCGAGGCACACGAATCCGGCCTGCTCGGCGACCAATTCGCAGTAGCGGTGCTCATCGTCCTGCTTGCCTGTCGGGACCCAGGTCGGGAGGTCGAGGTCGGCGCGGTGGGTCAGGAGCTCGGCGACCTGGCTGCGGATCTGCTCGACGAACTGCTCGCCGATGCGGTACCACTCGCCCTGGTGGTAGCAGTAGGTGCTGTGGTCGATCTCGGTTTCGAACGAGATCCACTTGCGCAGGGCGATCTGGTTGCGGAGCTGGTACTGCCCTTCGACGTCCTCGCACGGCGTCACCGAGGCATCGCGCAGCAGCCTGATCCGCTCCCGCGGGTTCAGCAGCGAGAGCCGGCCGACGATCGCCTCGAGCCCGTCCTCGCGCGTGAAGACGACCGGACTTCTACCGGCCCGGCGCAGTTTGAAGGAGTCGGCCGATTCGGCCTCTCGGATCGCGTTGTGCGGCCAGGCGAATCCCAGCGGCCCGGCGTCCGCGTCGCCGCCGAGTGCCTTCGCCAGCCGGCGCTCGAGGTCGGGCAGCAACGGGTGGCGCTTCCCGAGGGGACGCGTCTGCGCCCAGAACCTCAGCGCGGAGTGCTCGTCCGGCTCGTCAACGATCGTTGTCAGGGTCTCCAGGTCCCGGGTGAAGGCGGCGGGGCTGCTCGACATCGGCAGGTTGAGCGACCGAGCGGCCCGGATCTGGTGCTTGCGCCGGGTTTCCCGGCCGTAAGTCAGGTCGCTCAGGTCCGCGGAACCGGCGACCCGCGTGACCATCTCGCCGTAGGGCTCCAGCCCGAAGGCCCCGAGGTCGCCGCCGCCGGGGAACGACGTCTGGATCTGACGCGCCGTTGCGTCCAGGGCGGCCCGGGCGACAGTGCCCAGGCGGTCGGCGTCGAGCCGCCGGATCGCGTACGACAGCCCGAAGGACTGGTCGACCAGTTCGTCGTTGAGCAGGTGGTGAGCGCCACCGAACGTGAGGGCGAATGTCCACTCACCGACCGGGAGGAGGACGACCGTCCACGGCTGGCGTCCCGCCAGCTCCGGGAGGGCAAGGCCGGTCAGCGACTCGACCTGATCCGCCCATGCCGGGCGGTCGGTCTCCCGCGTACCGAGGACCTGACGGCCTTCAATGCCATTGATGATGACGGGGCCGTCGAAGAGGACGTCGTCCTCCACGGGGCCGAGGTAGTCGGCCAGTTCACGGCCGCCTTCGAGGCGGTAGACGCTGACTGGTTTGCAGGTGGTGCTCACGGGCATCGGCGATCCTTTGTGGACGTGGCCAGTGAACACCGCAAGAACTGGGGCTGGCGCATTCCGCGCTGCAGCCCTAAACTCGCGGTGTTCCATGGTTGAGCGACTTGGACGTGGTTCGGCTATTCAGTTGGAACACTCACGCGGCCCTCTGTTCCCGCAGAGGGCCGCGTTCCGTTACCTGGGTAACACGTGGTCGAGCCAGCATGCGGCACGACACGGCGCGTACTCGCTGGTAGTTCAACCAGAGCGGCCAGCGGTCCACCCGAAGCGGTGAACGGCCCGCTTCGGATAGTTCCGCCGATCGGCGGTGCACACGGCAAGCATGTGACCGACAGTACGAGGCGACCAGGCCAGTTTCACTCGTTGTAGCGAAGTTGTCTCGTTGTTGACCAGACTGCGTCGAGCGGACTTGCGACCGGGCCCGGATGGGTCCGCACCGGAGATGTCCTTCGCCCTTTCGACCCGAACCGCGCTCCGGCCGCGGCGATGGACCTCGGACACCACAGCCGATGACTTTCTTCTCTCCCCGTTCGCGCACTGCCGGATGACGATGAGCGGATACGGACGCGAGAGAGGAAGGGGCATGTCCCGCCATTCAGGAGCTATTGTGCTGACGACGACCGCGCTGCTGCTCGGCCTCACCCCGGCGGCGACCGCCGGCTTCGAAGGCAGGCTTGCCGTGCAACCGGCCAGGGGCTCCGCCGGCAGCCACGTCGAAGTCCGGATCGAGTGCCCGGCGGAAGAGCCGTTCTTCTTCCGGCCGCTGCTGCCTGTCGAGTCGATGGCGCTCGCCATCTCGGGAGCCGTGGACCCTCTCCGCTCGACCGCCGACCTGCCCGCGACCGTGCGGGCCGTGCCGTCGGGCCGGTACTCGGTGTCGGTGCGCTGCGAAGGCCGGGGCGGCAACGGCCTGATCGCGTACCGCACGCTCACCGCGACCTTCACCGTCGTCCCGAAAGCCGCCCCGCCGTCGACGCCGCCGCCGCAGAAGCCCCAAGTTCCGCGGGTGCCCCGAGGCAGCGTCGCGACCGGCGACGGATCGGTCCGCGAAGGTCCCCGTCTACCCGGCGAGAGGTGACTCGCCGGGTCACCCCGGCCTGTCCCGCACCGCGCGGGCGACCTCGGGGCGGCTGGCCCGCCCGCGGCCTGATCCTGATGGGACTGTCCACGCCGGACACAGCGGAGCGGCGGACGGCAGCTCGGCCGTTCGGGGCGACGCGGCGGGCGGACTGGTCGGTGCTGGCGCGCTGGGGCCGGCCGGGATCGCGTCGTCGTTCCTGGAACCGACCCCGGGGTCACCTCGGACGCCGAGCGCACCGACGCCACCCGCCGGGCGATGGCGTCCTTGACCGTGCCCACCCCGTGAGCCGGACCTGCGGCAGGTAGGATGACCACCCGGCAGATCCGGCTCGGTGGAGCACTCTGTCACCGAGTCAGAACTCGATCACCAGACGCGCGGGAACGCGGTTGGCCAGGACCTCTTCGAACGCTTCGTTGATGTCCTCGAGCTTCCGGGTCTCGGCCTTCACGGTCGTCCGGCCCGCAGCGTGCAAGGCAAAGACCTCCGCCAGGTCCTTGCGGGTGCCGACGATCGAGCCGATCACCGAGATGCCCTTGATCACCGCCTCGAAGATCGGCACCGGAAGGATCCCGCCCGCCGGGATGCCGACGCACACCAGCCGACCGCCCCGGCGCAGGGAGCGCAGGGCCTGCTCGAAGGCACTCGGCGCGGTGGCCAGCACGATCGCCACGTCGGCGCCGCCTTCGGCCTGGATGGCTTCGGCCGGGTCGCCGGCGCTCGCGTCGACCACGTGATCGGCGCCGAGTTCGCGGGCGAGATCCAGCTTTCCGGGCTCGATGTCGACCGCCGTGACGAAGCCGCCCGCGATGCGCGCGTACTGGATCGCGAGGTGGCCGAGGCCGCCGACGCCGAAGATCGCGACCCGGTCCGCCGGGCGGACGTTGCCGACCTTGACCGCCTTGTAGGTCGTCACGCCGGCGCAGGTCAGTGGGGACGCTTCGAGCGGCGCGACGCCGTCCGGCACCGGGACCGCGTAGCGCGCGTCGGCCACGGCGTACTCGGCGTAGCCGCCATCGATCGAGTAGCCGGTGTTCAGCTGCGCCTCGCACAGCGTCTCCCAGCCGGAGACACAGAAGCCGCACTCACCACAGGCCGAGCCGAGCCACGGCAGGGCGACTCGCTGCCCGACCCGGGTCTCCGGCACGCCGGCACCGACGCGCTCGACGATGCCAACGCCTTCGTGGCCCGGGATCAGCGGCAGCGCCGGCTTGACCAGCCAGTCCCCGTGGGCGGCGTGGATGTCGGTGTGGCAGATCCCGCAAGTCTCCAGCCGGACCAGGATCTGCTGGGGGCCGGGCTCCGGGATCGGTACCTCGCGCAGCTCGAGCAGGGACGAGAAATCCGTGACGACGGCGGCCTTCATGTTCGCTCCTCTTCGGACGGTGAGCGTCCACGATCGCCGATCCACCCGTGGGCGGGCCGTGGCCGACGGTCACTAGCCGGCAGGACTTTGGTCATCCCGCCGGGTCCGGCCGGGCTGCCGGGCGAACCACTCCTGCTGCCACCGGGCGAGGCGGCGCCGGTTCAGCAGGACGACCACTCCGCCGTAGGCCAAAGCGAGCAGGAACACCACACCAGCCCAAAGCCCGGTCGCGATGACCGTCGCGTCCACGGCAGCCGCGATCGGGGTGAGCGGGCGGGCGACCGGCGTGCCGGTGCCGTCGAGCCAGATCGAGACCTCGTTGCCGGCGACCGTTCCGGACGGGGCGTCCACCTCGCCGGTGTGCCGTTGCCCGTCACGCGTCACCCAGAACGCCTTGGCCGGCCCGGATTCGCCCGGGATGCCGCCGCGCCCGGCCGTGCCGGGGGCCGGGCCGTCCGCCAGCAGTACCGCCGTCGCCTCGTAGCGCGACGCGATCTGTTCGCGGGACTTGGCCGCTTCTCC
>DASXXB010000503.1:0-42108 GCA_036503355.1 Kribbella sp.
TTCCGGGCCATTCCGCATCACCTACGCGTCGGCACGTGCACCGTCACGCCGTCCTTGCTGACAGGCGAGTAATCACGGAACCGGCGTGCCTGCGCCGGCGTCGCTTTCCGCCGTGTCCGCTGTCCCTTCGGCGGCCCCTCCCGCAGACTCGCGGAATGCGTATGAGCTCGCGGCTCGTACCGAACGTCATTGGAAGACGCCGGAACAGCCCGCCGAGAATGCCGAGCCTTCTGCGACTCCGCCGACGTCGCGCGGGAACCAGCCGAGGATGCTCCCGTGGCCGCCGCAACCCCAGCACTTGTGACGGTGATGGTTCGACGTTTGTCGGAATCCTTTGACTGCGAACGCGCACGAGCCAGGTTCAAGGCCGAGGTGCTGCGCGTTGTGCCGGTTGCTGCAGCAAGCCGACCACCGGCAATACCCGCTGCAGTCGGTGCTGCACCAGGTTGCCCACCACCGCCTGGAGCAGAAGTCCCGGCACTTCCGTCGGTACGACGTCTATCGGTACCCGAGGTCAGCTCGTACGGCGAACCTGCTGCAGAGCCTCGTGTCAGAGATCCGACTACGGGGGCCTGGCGGTATACACGCACGGACGAGACGCGCTGCGAAGTGGAGTCCGACGCTTGAGTGCGGTCCCGATTTCGCTCCGCAGGCGCGGGTGCTGGACCTCTATTGCTGAGAGCACCCATGACCCTCTTGACGGCGCTCATTGCGCCGCGCCTCGCGAGCCCTCCCAACATGATGCTCCCGCTTCCCGGTCGCATCATCGTAGTCAAGCTGTCCAGCAAACGACGAAGTCGGAATCCAACGATCAGTACGACAATCGCCAAGCCAGTAACAGGCAACCATCCCAATGGACCGCTCAGCGTGAACACAGCAGTTACCAGTGTCAGGGCAGTTCCGAATACGAGCATCGCCAAGAACGACTGTAAGACCAGACCGACCAGAGCTTCGAACCAGTTCAATCCCCATTGGCGCGGTCGACCCGGGATAATCCAAAGGCATGCAAAGAAAACTCCGACAACCAAAAGTAGCAGCGCGCCGATGAATGCCATAAGGGCGGTGAAGGCGAGACCAATGTTCAGGAATCCGAAGAGAGTTGCTGCGATCGCGGCAAGCATAACCACTGCGGTGCGCCCAAATGGATTATCTCCCTTGATCCACTTCACCGTCGGAGCGTCATCGCCCCCCTCGGCAGGCACGACCACCTTGTTGACATAATCCTTCCGCGCGTCGGCACTGACGCCGACGTCGAGCATTCCCTTGCCGTAACGCTCACACGCCGAGATGGATCCAAATTCTGCGATGCACCAAGGTGTGACAGCGAACCCTCGCCAGCTCGCGTCAGCCGATTTCCGCAACAAGGTATCTCTAGGCGTACCTGTGAAGCCGGGTTCAGGCCATGGGATCGGACTTTGGATTGTCGGCCCGAGAGCATCCGAGGATGCAGACATCACCGCGCTCGCGCCCATCTGCCGCGCACCGTCAACTCCGCGCAGCCAGGTTGCCGGCGCCAAGGCGAAGCTGATGCTGAGAACGCCAGCAACGAGGACCCAAACCATTTGCCCCAAGGCGCTACCGGTCGCCCGACGCTGGGTGTATGCCGCCACTGCGCCGAACGCTAGGGCCGACGGAAGCAACCACCCGACCAGTTGCGTACCAGTTGCACCGATAGTCGTCGAAGTCGCATCAGTCAGCGGTTTCACATCAGTAAATGAGAAGAGCCACCAACCAACGGAAATCGCCGCACGAGTGATCGCCAGGATATACATCATGACGATGTACGCGTACCCGTTGAAGATCATATTGAAGGTGTCACTCAAGCCGGTGTCGAAATCCAAACCGTAATCCATCGGGCTGTATTGCTCGAAGAGGGTTCGGGTGTCGCCGTGGGTTAGGTCGGGGGTAGGGAGGAGGTCGGCGAAGCCGGTCGGGTTCGTTGGGCCGGGTTTGGGATCGGCGGCGAGTGCCAGCTGGGAAGTGATGATCAAGGAGAAGGCGAGGATGGTGGCCGCGGTTCGGAGGCGGCGGGGCCATCTCATGCGACGTGCTCCTTGTTGCCGGTGGACGGGCGGTCGGGAGCGGGGTCTTCGCCGTAGGCCGGGTACATGGCCTCGTTGTAGGCGGCCTCGTCTGCCTCCTGGTCGTAGACCTCGTCGGGGCCTATGGGGGACTCGTAGCGGAGCGGAGAGCGCTGCTGGTTGGCTTGGTCGGGGCGCTGGGTATCGTGGCCGTTGGGGGTTGGCGGGTGGCCGTTCTGTTGCGCTACCGGGGTGTCTTGGTTCGGATTCGCGGGGCTCGTGGCGTGTTCGGCTGGGGCGCCGGTTGTCGCACTTGGTGACACGTCTGCCGGAGCAGCCGAACCCGGAGAGCCGGTCGCGTGGGCGGGATCCGATGCGGTGGGTTCGGGCGGGAGTTGCTCGCCGGGCTTCTGGGGTGCTGGGTTTGTAGCGGACGGGTTCGCCGGCGGTGCAGAGGTCGCCTGGGCGACGGGCTCGTCAGGGCGGGCAGCCTGCGGTTGTTGCTGCGGTACCGAGGCGCGCATGGCTGGCGATGGAGCGGGGGCGGCCGGCGAGGCCTCCGATGCGCAGTTCGCGGGCGACGGCTCCGAGTTGGTGGCTGCGGGCGGGACGTCCGGTGCATAGGCCACCGGCGACGGCTCGTGGGCGCGGGCGGCCGGTGAAGGTTCGGCGGCGTTGGCGAAGGCCTGTTCGGAGTCGTCGTACAGGTCTTCGTCGTCGGCGAAGGGGTTGGGGTCTTCTGGAGGAGCAGGTGGGATGGTGTCCGGGAGGTGTTCGGATTCGGGGGTGGTTCTTAGGAGGGTGGCTACGCGTTGGCTGGGGATGTCTATTTGGACGGTGGCTACTTCGTCCCAGCGGTCGCGCATGATGCAGTGGCCGTGGCGGATGGATTTGCCGTTGGCGGCGGTGTTGATGCCGCGGACGAGGGTTTGGTACGGGGCGGTCTGGGGGCGGCCGAGTAGTTCGAGGAGGGAGTCGACCTGTTCGCGGGAGCGGAGGCTGAACGCGAAGAGGGTGGTGATCTGCTCGACGAGGCCGGGGAGCTTGAGGATCGACGCCGGGTCCTGGGTGTCCAGGACGAGGGAGGCGCCGAGGGCGCGGCCGACACGGGCGATGTAGTCGAGGAACGAGGCGCCGTCGGGGGTCTTGGTCAGCAGGTGGACCTCGGGGACGATGACGACCTTCGAGCGGCCGCGGAACTCGCGGCGTCCCGTCGTACGGACCATCCAGGCCAGGCAGCCGCGCAGGCAGGCCATGCCGACGCGTTCGATCGGGGACCAGGATTCCGGCGCCGATTCGGGCGAGGGCAGGGTGAGGCCGGGCATCTGGACGACCCAGAGGCCGGGGTTGGTGGTCAGCGAGGAGAGGCCTGAGGGCGGGCCGGCGACGACCGAACCGAGGCCGGTCTCGACCAGGTCGCGGAGCGCGAAGCCGACCGTCCGCACGGTCTCGGAATCGGAGGCGCAGAGCCGCTGGATGACACCCCAGGACGAGGGGTCGGGCGACTGGATCTCGGCCCGGGTCGCGGCCATGACGGGAGCCTCGGCCGCGCCGCGCAGATGCGGTGGGAGGAGCAACATCAGCTGCGACGGAGCCTGCAGCAACGCGTCGTCGACGGGCAGCACCCGTAGCAGGTCGGCGGCGCCGGAGAACTGCGCCGTGATCTCGATGACGGCAGTCGGTACGCCGTACTCCGCGGCGACCGCCGACACACCGGCCGCGTCGCCCTTGAGGTCGAGCAACGGCACCCAAGCGCCGGCGAATGCGGAATCAAGACCGCCCAGCATCGCGGCCGTCGTCTTTCCACGACCCGACCGGCCGAGGAAGAGGGTCGTCGTCGCGTCACCCAGCGCGGAACCGGCAGCGGCGTCGAAACGCACCAGGCCGGGCGTGGAGCCGGTGAGGTACCCGATGGCCGGACCAGTCGCGTCACCGATCGACGCGCCGCCCCAGAACCAGGATCCGAAGAACGCTGTGGACTCGCGGACGTGACCGAGGTCCGGCACGCGCAGCTGGTCGCCAGGCAGCGACTCCAGCCAGAGGTCGCGCTGCTCGTCCGCGCCCGTGGCCACCGTGATGCCCCGGTCGGCGTAGTGCGCGATCACCGCGTCTACATAAGCTTCCAGGTCTTCACGCGTGTCCGCGCTGACCAGCAGGCGCGGGTGGTCCTCGACCAGCGTCAGACCGCTGCGGTTGATGTCGCGCTTGACCTCGCGCATCACGCGCTCGGTCTCGACGATCTCGTCGGCGGTCTCCTCCGCCGTACCCTTCGCAGCCGACCGGCGCTGCTCCTTCGCGCTCTTCCGGGTCTCGTCGACCAGGTGCCGCGCCGTCTTCTTCGTCAGCACGCGGAACCGGACCGACGCCTCGACGGTGACGTCGATCTCGTCACCGTCGTCGTCGATCGCCTTGATCTCGGACAGCGTCCGCAGCCACTCCCCCGCGCCCGGAGTCTCGAGCTCCTCGGGGAAGTCGGTCATCGCGAGAACACTCGTGTACGCCGCGATCTGCCCGCGAGTGTCGTAGATCCGGAGATGGTCGGTGTACGGCACCACGCGGCCGGACGTCAGCCGGGCCAGCGAAGCGCCCGTGATCAGGCCGCGGCGTGGCGCAGCGACCGCGCCACGGTGCATCTCGCGACTGATCAGCCAGGAGATCACCTCGGCCGGTGCGGTGTGCGCCCGCCAGACCGTCGAGCCGAGCTGACGAGCGAGCTTGCGCACGCGCTCGTCCAGGTGCGCGAGCTCGCGCGCACTCACCCGCCACGACGTCGTACCGAGTGCGTCACTGATCGAGCCCCGGACCTGGGCGGTCGCCCGCGGATCCCGGTCGGACAAGTGCACGCCGAGGGCGACGTACCGCTCCGGCATCCGCATCTCGTCGATCCGGTCGGCCCGGGTCTGCGCCCAGCCCTCGTGGTCGCCGAGCCGGTAGTGGCCCGCCACCGAGTCGATGTAGTCCTGACCGGTCGAACGGCCCCAGACCACCTTCAAATGGCTGAGCCGGTCGCCGAGGATGGTCGCGGCCGCGCTGACCGCGGCGTCCAGGGCCGCGTCCTGCTCGGCCTCGGTGGCCAGGTCGGTGTTCGCGACCGAGATCAGGAACCACGCCTCGGCGCTGCGCTCGGTCACCAGCAGACCGTCGGCGATGGCCACCAGGCGAGGTGGCGGCAGGCCGCGCTCGCGACCGACCCCCACCAGGTTCAGGAGCTTGTCAGCGATCTTCATTCAGGCCTCTTCCTGACGACGTCCTGAGACTCACCCGTTGTACGTGTTCGGATCCCAGCAGGCGGGCCCGCTGGTTGACCGTGATGTCCGCCCCCGCGCGGACCATCGGATCGAGCTCGACGACGGCCTCGCGCTCCCACTCCGGGGTCACCCTGGCCTTCGCCAAGTCGGCGACCTTACGGGTCGACACGCGCTCACGCCAGGGCAGGTACTCCGACTTGTCCGCGGCCCGGGCACCGAGGCCGATGATCGGCCGGTGCGCACGCAAGGCGTACCGGACGGCCAGCGCCCACTCGGTGACCCGGCGGCGGCGTTCGTGGAACTTGCCCGGACGCCAGCCGAACGCGGTGATCACGAACGGCGGCACGACGTACAGGCTGACAGTGGGTTTCTTCGGTACGCCGATGAACGGGAACAGCAGCGCGATCCAGGCCACGATGATCACCGCACCGAAGATGATCATCCGGCGGCGCGCGCCTTCGCCGAGGTCGATGCCGAGCAGGTCGTACTGCCGGGTCTCGATCTCGAAGTGGTGGGTAAGGGTACGGCCGACGCGCATCAATTACCTCCGGAGAGCAATCCCCAGAAGCCCTTGAGCACGTTGATGGTCTGGTTGTTGGCGTAGATCAGTCCGCCGACCAGCACCCCGGCCGCGATGTGGCCGAACAGCTCGCCCCACTCGCGCTTGAAGTAGTGGCCGATCGCGCGCAGCACCAGGATGGCGATGAAGATGTTCCCCGCGATGACCAGGACCCAGTCCTTGAAGTCGGCGCCCGTGGGGACATTGGGGTCGGCCATGGGCACGGCAAGCTGAACCACGCTCGCAGCCAGTTCGTGCGTCGTCATTGCGGTGTCTCCCTTGTTGCCTCGGTCATCCGATGGCCAGTCGCTGGATTCATCCGACGGCAGCCACTTGCCATCGCTGTGCTCCGTCCGTGGCGACAGTACGCCTCAGCGTGAGCGTGTAAGTCTGGTCCAGCGTGGTATCTCCCACGCCCTTCCAGGTGACGGCCGCGGTCGCCCGCCGCTCGTCGTCGTTGCCGGCGTACACCTGCCAGTCCTTGAGCTCGCCGAACCTCACCGCACCGTTCAGGCTGCGGATGGTCGAGCCGGGCGCGGTCACCGCGGACACCTTGTTGTCGGACTCGGCGTACGCCCCGAAGAACGCCTCCGCGTCCTTCTCGGTCGCCGCGGTCAGGTCGTCGTCGGGCTTGCCGGCGTCCGGCATGTTGGCGGGCAGGGGTGCCCGCTCGTCCGGTACGAACGTCGGCGGCCCGCTGACCACCACACGAGCCGAGGTCCGTGCGACCGGCACCGAGACGCGCTCCCAGACGGTCGGGCCCGCGGTCCAGCCGTTGCTGCCCTGCCGGGTGAAGGTGTGCACCTGCACCCGGACGTCGACCACACCGGTGATGCCGTTGTCGGCCGGCTTGACCTCTCCCGGGTACGCGACGTCGGCGGTCTGCTTGCCGCGGCCGTTCCAGCCGGCGCGGCTGTCCAGCCCGGACGCGAGGTCGAGGCCGACCTGCGCCGGGCGGGCGTCGGGGTTGTTCTCGTCCCAGGTCAGGTACGCGACGGCGTACCGGGTGGCGACGGCGCGGGCCTCGTCCGACGGGAAGCTGCTCTGGCCACTGACCACCGTCTGGGGCGTCCGGTTCGGGCTGATCCAGGAACGGATGCCGCTGATCGCTGCCAGGAGCAGTACGACGACGACCAGGCCACGGAAGAACCGCCGGGCCCACGTAGAGAACGACGATTCGGGCTCGGTGGACCACGGGGTCTGACCCGGCGCCAGTACTTCACGCGCGGGGGCCGGGGCTGCGTGCGCACCGTGGGGAGAACGCTGTTTCAACCGTTCGGGTGTGCGGTGCGCCGGGTCCTGCTGGTGCGCGTCCGGCGTACGACCGGACGGACGACGGGGCGGAGCCATGACGCCACCGTTCGGCGGCGGGGTCTGGCCCTGCGGAGCGGAGTACTGCGCTGCCACCCCCTGCGCCTGGCGAGGGGTAGGGGAAACCGGCCCGCCGGGGTGGGCCCACCACTCCGGCGCGGTGCTCTGCGGACGTCCCTTACCGGACCGACTCTGTTTGGCCCGCCGCTGGTCCGACCAATGCTCACCTTTTGGCGGCAGATTCAGTACTGTTCGCCACCAACTCATCCCTACCCGCCCCTCAGACAGCAGTTACGCGGACAGTAGCCGGGAGGATACGGCAAGCAACCGTCCTCCGGGAGACCTGAGCCCAGGATCCGGATGGTCCATCGCTCCCCGCAGCCATACTGTTACCCCGCATGCGGGCAGTGTCACCCTGGCCGTCGCTCTTACCGGCCAAGCGTGACACCTTCGGTACCGTCGTCATAGCTCCTCTCTCATGCCCACTCGGGTCGGTCAGCAGCGCACACCATGCCACACGCCGCGGACAGGTTCGAAAATCCGTGCGAACAACATGGTAAAGAACGTATCAACTGGTCACTCATAGTAACCGATCCAGCGGTACGCCTGTGGAAAAACTCTCCCGTGGCGAGGGGGTCAAAATCGCCTGTGGACAACCGCTTGCCGCGAAGCCGTGCGGGCATAAGGTCGAAGTGATCCCTGCTACCCCTGGAGGACCAGGATGGAAACTCGCCGGCTGGGCAGACTCGGCCACCAGAGCTCGGTACTGATCTACGGCGCGGCCTCTCTCGGCGGCGTCGACCAGGACCGCGCCGATGCCTCGATCCAGGAGGCGCTGGACGCCGGTATCAACCATTTCGACGTGGCCGCCGACTACGGCGACGCGGAGCTGCGTCTCGGCCCCCGGATGCCGGAGATCCGGGACCGCATCTTCCTCGCCACCAAGACCGGCCGCCGCACGTTCGAGGAGGCCTGGAGCGAGATCAACCGGTCGCTCGAGCGGCTCCGGACCGACCATGTCGACCTGATCCAGATGCACGCGGTCTGCGACCTGGAGAACCTCGATCTCGTGACGGGCAAGGGCGGTTCGCTGGAGGCCGCGATCCGGGCCAAGGACGAGGGCATGGTCCGGGGCATCGGCATCACCGGCCACACCGCGCAGGCACCGTCGGTGCACACCGAGGGACTGCGCCGGTTCGACTTCGACAGCGTGCTGACGCCGCTCAACTACAAACTCTCGACGGATCCGCAGTACGCCGCCGACTACGCGGGCCTGGTCGAGGCCGTGAAGGCGTCGGACGCGGCGCTGATGACGATCAAGATGATCGCCCGGCGGAACTGGGCCGAGGGCGAGCAGAAGTCGTACGACACGTGGTACCGGCCGTTCGACGAGCAGCGCTACATCACCGCCGCGACCGCCTGGCTGCTGAACGGGCACCCGGAGATCACGGGTCTGGCGACGGCGGGTGAGACCCGGCTGCTGCGGCAGATGATCGTCGCTGAGCGCGAGCGCGCGGACCTGACGCCGGAGGACGCCGCGTCGATTCTCGGCGAGGTGCAGGACTACGCGTCACCCTTCGTGGACATGCCGATCTGACAAACGCTTGAGATCGTGGCACGGGTCACATTCGAGACTCCGCATTCCGGTCATTGCGTACGCCGTACGGGATCGGCGCACGTGCTGGTCCGGGGTGCGGGAACAAGTCGTGGGGCGATCGGTGTTGACTACGGCGTACTCAACTACTTTCGGAGGTCGTAGTGGCAACGGTCGAGCTGACCCAGGAGAACTTCAACGAGGTGGTCGGTAGCGACGGTCTCGTTCTGGTCGATTTCTGGGCCGAGTGGTGTGGCCCGTGCAAGATGTTCGGTCCGGTCTACGAGAAGTCGTCCGAGGACCACGGTGACATCACCTTCGGCAAGGTGGACACCGAGGCCCAGGTCGAGCTGGCGCAGGCGTTCCAGATCAGCTCCATCCCGACCCTGATGGCGGTTCGCGACGGCGTCGTCCTGTACTCGCAGGCCGGTGCGCTGCCGGCTGCGAGCCTGGAGGACCTGATCGGCCAGCTGCGCGCGGTCGACATGGACGAGGTCAAGGCCCAGATCGCCGCCCACGAGGCAGAACACGGCACCGAGCCGCACACGCACTGACCAGCACCTCAACAGATCCGGGAGCTCACCACGAGCTCCCGGATCTGTTCTGTCGACGGGGCTTGCCCGTCAACTGCCAGGTCGTCCGCTCAGTCGCGCATCCGCCGTACGGCGCATGTGGCGGGAGTTGGCGACTTCGTCGGTGAAGCCCCAGCGGCGGTAGAACGGGATCAGCTCCGGCTGGCAGGCCAGTTCGAGGCTGCGGACTCCCGCGAGCGCGGGGTGGCCGACGACGGCGTCGAGCAGTACGGCGCCGATGCCGGAACCTCGGTGCGACTGGGCGACGATGACGTCCAGGAGCAGGGCGACGTACGTGAAGTCGGTCAGGACACGCGTGAAGCCGACCAGATTGTCCCGATCCAGTACGGCGACCACCAGATCCGAGTTGGCGAGCAGGCGTTCGACGTCGCCAGTTGTGCGGTCACTCATCCACCACGCCGTACGCATCAGGTCGGTCAGCTCGGGTACGCGGCTTGCGGGGACTGTCGAGTCGACGGTGAGCACGGTCAGAAGTCGCGGGAGCTGAGGACGCAGAATTCGTTGCCTTCGGGGTCGGTGAGGACCGTGAAGGAGGCGTCGGCGGGTTGGCCGACGTCCGCGCGTTGTGCGCCCAGGGATTCGAGGCGGGCGATCTCGGCGTCGCGGTCCTGGCTGGTGTGCGGCGCGAGGTCGAGGTGCAGGCGGTTTTTCACGGTCTTGCTCTCGGGGACGGGGACGAAGACCATTCCGGGGCCGATCCGCTCCCAGGGGATGTCCTTCACCGTGTCCGGCTCGACCCAGCCTGGGACGTTGACGCACTCGTTGGCCGAGGCGTGGATTGTCTTCCAGCCGAGCGCCTCGGCCCACCAGGCCGCCTGTGCGCGGACGTCGTGGCAGTCGATGACCGTCGTGTACCACCTGAGCACCATGGCGACACCATGCCAGAGGCCCCGGACAGAAAAGACAGAAAGAGCGGGCCCTGGGCAGGAGAAAGTCGCCAGGGCCCGCTCTTGGGGCTGACCGGAGCGGCGTGGTGGCCGGAAGAGGCGCGGGCAGGTGAGGCGCTGCCCGAGGAGGGTCACCGAAGAGGCTGCTCGAAGTGACGGTCAGCAGGATGGAGGGGCCACGTCGTTGGAGCCCCTCCAAGCCGTCAGCGCAGTGGGTTGAAGGGGCGCAGCTGCTCCGGGGTACGGCCGGTGGTGATGGTCTCGGCCAGCAGTTGACCGGTGATCGGGCCGAGCGTGATGCCCCACATGCCGTGGCCACCGGCGGCGAACACCCGGGGCGACGCCGTCGCGCCGATCAGCGGCAGGCCGTCCGGGGTGCACGGCCGCGGACCGACCCATTCGAAGGTCCGGGCGTCCAGGTCGGCGTCGCGCAGCAGTGGTCGCGCGGCGTCCACGATCGCGTCGATCCGGCGCGGGTCGAGCTTCGCCTCGGGCTTGCGGAACTCCATCATCCCGGCCACCCGGAGCCGGTCGCCGAGCGGCGTGCAGGCGATCCGCTGCGCCGGGAAGTACACCGGTCCGGCCGGTACGTGCGCCATCGGCACGCTGAAGCTGTACCCACGACCCGCCTGTACGACGGTACGCACCCCGAACTGCCGCGCCAGGTCGCCCAGCCACGCACCGGTCGCCATCACGACCGCGTCGAACGGATCCGTCTCGCCGTCGGCGGTGACCAGCCGGACGCCGCGGATCTCGTCGACGATGTCCTTCACGACCACGCCGCTGATGATCTGACCGCCGCGGGCCCGCACCGAGTCGGCGAGCAGGTTCACGTACTCGCCCGGGTTGATGAACCGCTGACCGTGCAGCCGGATCGCGGCACCGATCGCGTCGGACAGCGACGGCTCGATCTCGCGGGCGTCGTCGCCGCTGATCGCCTCGAACTCGATGCCCTGACCGGCGGCATGGATCTGCTCGATCTCCTCGAGCAGCACCTTGCGCTCCTCGACGGTGCGGTAGGCGGCCAGGAACGACTTGGCCTCGTAGGTCTGCGCCTCGACCCCGGCCTTGGCCAGGAAGTCGAACGCGGGCAATGCCTGCCGGTTGATCGGGACCAGCGCGTCCATCGCGGTCTTCCAGCGTCCGGCGGTGCTGTTGCGAGCGAAGCGGGTGAGGAATTTGAGGAGCCGCGGGCTCGCGGTCGGTGGGACGTACACCGGTGAGGCAGGGCTCAGCACCGCACGGACGCCGTACTTGAGGACCGCCGGTTCCGGCAGCGGGGTGGCCAGGCCGGGGGTCAGCCAGCCGGCGTTGCCCCAGGACGCACCCGCGGCGACACCCTCGCGGTCGAGCACGGTCACCTCGACACCGGCCTCCTGGAGGAACCAGGCGGTGGCCAGTCCGACCATGCCCGCGCCGACGACGGCGACGCGATCCGGGACGACATGCGCAGAACCAACTGTGGTCATGTATCGATGGTGCGGCCGCAACGAGCGACTGTCATGGTGCGATCACACCATTGCCGGGACGAATGACTGTGCTCATCGCACAATAACCCGCACAATAACCTCATGATCTCTTCGTCCGACCTGATCGTCGCTGTCGGTCCCGCGCTGTTCGAGGTCGTGGTGCCCGGCAAGGGCGACAGCGAGGTCCGGGACGTCTTCCTGGCCGACCCGCAGGAACCTGCGACCGGCCAGCCGGGCGATCTGGTCCTCGGCCTCGGTCTACGCGACGCAGAAGACGCTGTGGAGCTCGTAGAGCGCTGCGCGGCCGGCAACGCGTCAGGAGTCGTTCTCCGTACGGCGTTGGCGCACGAGCCACAGGTCGTCGCTGCAGCCGAGCGGGAGGCCATCACACTGGTAGCGCTCCAACCGAGCGTCACGTGGGCCCACGTGGTCTGGCTGCTCCGCGGCGTACTCGACCGTGCTGCCGCCCCGGACTCCCCCGCG
Organism: Kribbella sp.; assembly: GCA_036503355.1. Taxonomy (GTDB): domain Bacteria; phylum Actinomycetota; class Actinomycetes; order Propionibacteriales; family Kribbellaceae; genus Kribbella. Next base: position 12,166 of record DASXXB010000503.1, read on the forward strand.
GCCGGCGACGCCGGCGTACACCAGGAGCTGTTCGCGTTGGCTGACGCCGCGGCAGCGATCGTCGACGCACCCGTGACGATCGAGGACAACCAGTCGCGGGTCCTGGCGTACTCGTCCGGCCAGGACTTCACCGACCCGACCCGGGTGTCCACCATCGTCGGACGCCGGGTACCACCCGAGGTCATCGCCCATTTCCGGGCACGGGGCATCTTCCGGCGGCTGGCCCGGTCCAGCGAGCCGTTCCTGGTGCCTGACGGACCGAACGGCATCCGCCCGCGTCTCGTCGTACCGGTCCGGGCTGGTGGTGAGTGGCTGGGGTCCATCTGGGCTGTTGTCGACGGACCGGTGAGTGATGCGGTCACGACTGAGCTCAGCAACGCCGCGTCCGTGCTGGCGTTGCACCTGCTGCGGCTGCGCGCACAGGCCGACGTAGCGCGCAGGAGCGCCATCGACCGGCTGCGGACGGTCCTGCGGCAGTTCTCACCGGACAACCCGGTCGACGTACGACTGCCCCGGCAGCCCTGGCGGGTTGTCGCGCTCGGGTCGCCCGACGGGTACGACGTACCGCAGCAGCTGGACCTGTGGGAGTCCACCGGCCGCCGCCACGGGTGGAGCGAGCCGCAGCTGGCCGACCTCGACGGAACCGTGCTGGCCGTTGTTACGGACGCGGACGGGCCCGGATCGTGGAACTGGCTGCAGAAGCTCGTGCTCGAGTCACCCGGTACGTACGCCGCCGCGGGAGGTCCGGCGCGCGGTCCGGCGGATCTGCCGAGCTCACGCGCGGAAGCGGTCGAGCTGCTGGGGCTTGTACGGCGGGGCGTCGCACCGGGCCCCGCCCTGCGCGTGGAAGAGGCGTGGCACGTACTCACGGTGCACCGGGCGGTGACGTCGCTCGATACCACCAAGATGGATGGTCCGCTCGCGACGTTGCTGCGGCACGACATCGAGCACGACACCGGGTACGTGGAAACATTGCAGGCCTGGCTGGACTTTCCGGGGCAGCCGCAGCGGGCGGCGCGCGCGCTGCATCTGCACACCAACACCTTGCGGCACCGGATGAAGCGGATCGGCGAGATCGCCGCCCTCGATCTGTCCGAGCCCCGGGAACGGCTGGCGCTGCAGTTGCAGATCGCCGCAGTACGCACCGAGCACTGAGATCTTCACCACAGCCCCGTGTAACAAGGCTTCATATTCCGGCAACTGCTGGGCAACATCCGACTGACAGAGTCTTGTCTGTCAGCAGGTCCGACCCTTCACCAGGGGGCCGGAAAGGCTGCAGGTCCGAGCTTTTCACCAGGAAGCTCGGGCCACCGTGGGCCCGGCGGTTGTCTGAGCGATCGCCGGGCCCCACATCTTTTCTTGCCCAGGACAACCGGTTCATGATGCGGTTCACGATGGTCTTGCCTAGGACAACCGGTTCACGATCGCCGCGTAGACGGCCGGGAGACGCGCGGCGGCGGGCACGATCCGCGGCGCGACGAGCGACCGATTGCGGGCCCAGAGCAACGATGCGGTGAGCAGGCGGCACTCCCAGGAGACCCGCCGGTACGCCGTCTCGTAGTCCTGCGGACGGCCGGCGCGCAGGCAGTCGACCAGTTCGGCGGAGGTCCGCAGCGCGACGGCGATGCCCTCGCCGGTGAGCGCGTCGACGTACCCGGCGGCGTCGCCGACGAGCAGGACGCGTCCGGCGGTACGAGCACGCACCCGCTGACGCAGCGGGCCCGCACCCATCACGGCATTCGCCGGTGCGGCCCCACGGAGCCGGCGCCTCAGCAAAGGAAAGGCATCGAGGTGCGAGTCGAACGTACCGCGGGCCGACGTCAGGATCGCGACACCGACGAGGTCGTCGGCCACGGGCGTCACATAGGCCTCGCCGAGCGGTGACCAGTACACCTCGACGAGATCGGTCCACGGCGACACCGAGAAGTGCCGACGGAGCCCACGCCGTACCTCACCGGAGCCTTCGGCGCACAGGTTCAGTTGCCGGCGGATCGGTGAGTGGAGACCGTCGGCGGCGACGAGGTAGCGAGCAGTGATGCCGGCTGCGGTGACGGACGTGGAGTTCTGGCTGAATGCGCCGACTCGGGTTTGGACGACAGGGACGCGGAGCGCGGTCAGGCGGTTCATCAGACCGGCGTGCAGAGTGGTACGGCGTACTCCGAGACCTGGCCCGGCCACGAACCGCGCGTCGACGGAGTGTGCCGCGTCGAGGTAGCGGATCCCGTGGAACTCACGACCGGTGAGTTCCACGCCCAAGCGGCTCAGATACTCCACGGCGCTGTGGGCGATGCCTTCGCCGCAGGCCTTGTCGATCGGAGCAGCACGCGGCTCGACGACGACCACGGACAGCCCCGCGAGAGCCGCCCGGATGGCAGTGGCCGCACCCGCCGGACCGGCGCCCGCGACCAGTAGGTCGATCATCGAGTGAGCACGGTCTGCAATGCGGTCTCCTCGGTTCGGATCCGGACCGCCAGCAACGGGGCGTTGAGCAGGGTGAACAGAGCGGCGGTGATCCAGGCCGAATGCACCAGCGGCAGCGCGATCCCCTCGCCGATCACGGCGAGATAGTTAGGGTGCCGCAGGAAGCGGTACGGCCCGCGCGTCACCCGGCCGAGACCGGGCACGACGATGACGCGGGTGTTCCACTGGTGCCCGAGCACCGCGATGCACCACCATCGCAGTCCTTGCATCAGGACCACCACCGCGAGGGCGACCCACCCGAGCCTCGGATCGAACGGCCGGCCGGAGGTGATCGCCTCGACCAGGCAGCCGGCCAGCAGCCCCGTGTGCAGCACCACCATGAACGGGTAGTGCCCTTTCCCGAATTCCACGCCGTGATGGGCGAAACTCCACTTCGCGTTCCTCAGCGACACCGCGAGCTCGGCGACCCGTTCCAGCCCGACCAGTACGACGAGAGCGACGTACCACCACAGCGATTGCGTCATCACCACTCCATCAGGACGAGCTCGGAACAGAAGCCGGGACCCATCGCCAGCAACACGCCAGGGCCTTCCGGAGCAGGATCCATCCGAAGAGTGTCACCGAGCACGTGCAGCACCGAGGACGACGACAAGTTGCCCACCGCATCGAGCGACCTCCAGGTCAACCCGAGGGCACCCGGCCGCAACGACAACGTCTCCGACACCGCCTCCAGCACCTTGGGTCCGCCAGGATGACTCACCCAGGTGCCCACGTCCGCCACGGTCAGCCCATGGTCGCCGAGGAACCCGCGCACGTCGTCGCCCAGGTAGGTCCGGACCACCTCCGGTACGTCGGCACCGAGCACGATCCGGAACCCGCCCGACCCGACGTCCCACCCCATCACCCGCTCCGAGTCCGGATACAGCCGGCTCCGCGTCGCCACCACCGACGGCCCCGCCGCAGCGGGATGCGAAGAACCCGTCAGCACGACCGCCGCGGCTCCGTCCCCGAACAACGCCCCACCCACCAGGTTCGGCAGCGACGCATCGTCGCGCTGCAACGTCAACGAGCACAGCTCGACAGACAGCAGTACGGCGACGTGCGACGGCCACGCCGTCAGGTAGTCGTGCAGTCGCGCGATCCCGGCCGCTCCCCCGACGCATCCCAGACCGAACAGCGGCAGCCGCTTCACGTCCTCCCGCAGCCCGAGCCGCATCGCCACCCTGGCGTCGATCGAGGGCGCCGCGACGCCGGTCACGGTCGTGAACATCAGTACGTCGACATCGTCCAGCGTCAGCCCCGCGTCCTTGACCGCGCCCGCGACCGCCTCGGCGCCGAGGTCGACGGCCGTCGCGATCCAGGCGTCGTTCGCCTCGCCGAAATCCTTGAGCGCGGCGTACCGCTCCAGCGGCAGCGCGAGATGCCGCGAGGACACGCCCGCGTTGGCGTGCAGCCGGCGCAACAACGCCGTACCGCGGCCGTCCGGCAGGCAGATGGAGGCGAAGGCGTCGGTCAGCTCGGACTGCTGATAGCGGTACGGCGGGAGCGCGGGCCGCACCGCTGCGATCCGCGTCATCGTGGCATCGTTGGATCGGTGAGAGGCATGCGGACCGCCACGGGTCTGGCTCTTGCGTGCCATCCGGGCCCGACCGTCGCGGTCACGGCCCTGGTCACGGCCGTCGCGTGGTCGGCCGGGCGAAGTCCGGCCGGGTGTCTCCTGGTCGCAGCAACGATCCTCACCGGCCACCTCTCGATCGGCTGGAGCAATGACGCGATAGATGCCGCCCGCGACACCATTGTGAACCGCCGGGACAAGCCGGTGGTGCGTGGACTGGTGAGTCGCCGGACGCTCGCGATCGGTGCCGGCGTCATGCTGGTGCTCACCATCCCCGTCTCTTTGGCGAACGGACTCGCGGCCGGACTGGTTCATCTGCTCTTCGTCGCCTGCGCCTGGGCGTACAACCTGGGCCTCAAGTCGACGGTGATCTCCTGGCTCCCGTACGCCGTCGCGTTCGGCGGACTGCCCTCGTTCGTGACGCTCGGCACCGCGCACGTCTGGGCACCGTGGTGGGCCACCGCAGCCGGTGCCCTCCTAGGCATCGGTGCCCACCTGGCAAACGTCGTACCGGACCTGGCCGACGACCTGGCCACCGGCGTCCGCGGCTGGCCGCAACGCCTCGGCCGGTTCGCCCGCCTGATCGCCCCGCTCCCGTTGGCGACGGCAACCGGTCTGCTGGTGATCGCCCCGCCCGGAGCCGTCGGCGTGATCGGCTGGATCGCGCTCGCACTCGTCGCCGCACTGCTCGCGACGATCCTGCTCTGGCGCAACGCGCCGTTCCTGATCACGATCGCGATCGCCGCGGTCAGCATCGTCGCGCTGGTGCTGCGGGGCGACTCGCTCACGTAGGGGCGGATCTCCAGGCCATCACAATCCTCGCCCCAGGGCGTGCGGCGCGCTCGAGCACGCCCGCCGCGGGCGATTGTGATGGCGTGGGGATCCGCCCTACCCGGCGTCCGGCTTGAGCGGAGCGTTACTTCCGAGGATGGCGGCGGTCAGGGCCTCGGCGGGCTCCTTCGCGGCGCGCGGGTTGGTGATCAGGACGAGGTCGATCGAGGGGAGTTCGGGCAGGCCGGCGCTCGGGGGCGGCTCGACCAGGTCGGCGGGCATCAGCGAGCGGGCGAAGATCGCGATGCCGAGACCGGCGCGGACCGCGGCCAGTACGCCGTTGACGCCGCGGACGATGCACGTGATCCGGCAGGTGCGGCCGGCCTGCTCGAGCGACTGGACACCGAGCGACCGGCTCAGCGACGGCGCCTGGTACGTGACCAGCGGGACCGGGCCGTCCGGCGCGATCCGGGTCCCGGCGATGCCGGCCCACACCATCGGATCCCGGCGTACCAGCCGGCCGTTCGGCTCGTAGCCGCCGCCGGCGCCGTGCTTCACGTAGGCCAGATCCAGGTGCCCGGACTCCACCCGGCGCAGCAGGTTCGGGCTCTGGGCAACCGTCAGCTCGAGGTCGATCCGCGGGTACAGCTGGCGGAAGTCGCGGAGGATCTTCGGCAGCGGCGTCAGCGCCAGGTCGTCGGTGACGCCGAACCGCAGCCGGCCGCGCAGCTCCGAGCCGGTGAAGTACCCGGCCGCCTCCTCGTGCGCGGCCAGGATCGTCCGCGCGAACCCGGCCATCGCCTCGCCGTCCGCGGTCAGCGTGACCGTGCGGGTGTCCCGGACGAACAACGGCCGTCCGACCGCCACTTCGAGCTTGCGGACATGCTGACTCACCGTGGGCTGCCGGATCCCCAGCCGCTCGGCCGCCTGGGTGAAGCTGAGCGACTGCGCGACCGCCAGGAACGTCCGGAGCTGGTCCGGGTCGTACATCGATGCACCTCCCATTACGTCACGCAATAAGACTAATAGGAGTAATTCGTTGGGGGAATCCAGCCCCCAACCCTGAGGATGGAAGGGTCCTCCCCTGACCAGTCCAATCGCGTAGGGATCGCTCTTGACCACCCGGGCCACCGGTACTGTCCCGTCCACCGACTTCCACCGTCACCGCCCCACCGACTCGACCAAGCTCCGGGAAACGCAGGCGCGCCGCCCGGGCTTCAAGGACACCTTCAGCGCGCTGCGGGTCCGCAACTTCCGCCTCCTGGTCAGCGGCCTGCTGGTCAGCTCGACCGGCGGCTGGATCCAGCGGATCGCCCAGGACTGGCTGGTGCTCACGCTCACCGGCAGCGCCACCGCGGTCGGCATCACGACCGCGCTGCAGTTCCTCCCCACCCTCGCGCTCGGCCTGTTCGGCGGCGTGATCGCGGACCGCTTTCCGAAGCGGAAGATCCTGCTGGTCACGCAGATCACGATGGGCACCTGCGCCGGCATCCTCGCGCTGACCGCCTTCACCGGCAGCGTCCAGGTCTGGCACGTCTACACGATGGCGTTCGTGCTCGGCCTCGCGACTGCCGTCGACAACCCGACCCGGCAGTCGTTCGTGACCGAGCTCGTCCCCCGCGAGACCGTCCGGAACGCGATCAGCATGGTGTCGTCGACGTTCCAGCTCGGCAGCCTGATCGGCCCGGCGCTGGGCGGCCTGCTGCTCGGCACGATCGGCGCCGGCTGGGCGTTCGCGCTGAACGGGCTGACGTTCTTCGCCTCGATCAGCGCGCTGCTGCGGATGCGCGAGAGCGAGATGCCCGGGTTCCACGCGGCCCGCAGAGCGAGCGCCGGGATGCGGATCCGGGACGGCCTGCGCGACGGGGTCCGGTACGCGCTCGACGAGCCGGCCGTCCGGTGGTCGATCGCGCTGGCCGGGATCTACGGGATGTTCACGATCAGCCTGCCGGTGACGCTGACCGCGTTCGCCGACCGGGTCTTCCACACCGGCGCTTCGGGGTACGGCGTACTGAACTCGGTCGTCGCGTTCGGCGCACTCGCGGGAGCGCTGCTCTCGGCCCGCCGCGTCCGGCCGACCCGCCTGCGGAACCTGATCGGCATCGCGTGCCTGCTGACGATCACCGAAGTACTGGCGGCGCTGCAGCCGTCGTTGTGGACGTTCATCCCGGTGCTCGCCTCGATGGGGATGGCGACCCTGATGTTCCTGACCGCGGCCCAGTCGATGGTCCAGCTGACCACGCCGGACGGCCTCCGCGGTCGCGTGTCGGGGATCTACAACCTGGTCTTCATCGGGGGCGGCGCGATCGGCGGTCCGACGGTCGGGTTCCTCGCGCAGCACTTCGGCGCCCGCTCGGCGCTGCTGCTCGCAGGGCTGATCCCGGCGGTCGCCACGGTCGCGATCGGCCTCCGGCTGCGCCGCGACGGCCAGTTCCGCCTGGTCCTGGTCCGGACCCGTTCTCCCTGGCACCAGGTCCCGATCCGGCTGAACCTGCAGCAGACCCAGATCCAGCTGTCGAGTCCCAAACCCACGCCGCTGCCGCGCACGTCCCGGCCGTTCGTCCTCGGCCGGAGGCAGCACGCGCGGATGGACTCCCACCTCCGTCCGCTCCGTCCCCGCCGCCGTCCACAGCACCACTGAAACTCCCGGGGCAGGGCTGCGCTGCCTTCCCGGCCCTGCCCCGGGCAACCTTGAGCACCCACCAACCATGTTCGGCGACGATTTCTTGGTTGGTGGGTGCTCAAGGACGGGTCAGCCGATGGATCCGCCTGATCCGGTGGATGTGGAAGGGGATGCGGCGAGGGGGCGTAGGTCGGCCTGGGCGGGATGGGCGCGTCCCATTGGTCCGGCGGCCATCGCGTGGAGGAGGTTCGTGGTGACCGTGCGAGCGAAGGCGACGCCGGCCGCGTTCAGCGCGTGTTTCGAGTTCGGGCCGTGCAGCGCCGGGACCCAGTTCATCGAACCGGTGTCGAACACCCCTGCCCCCGACGGCACGGTGTAGTAGACAGCGTCCGAGAACGTGTGGATCGATGGTCCGCAGGACACCGGCGAGTGCGCGACAACCTGCAGAGTGGCAGGCGTCCCCGCGATCGGGTACGCCCGGTCGACCTCGGTCGCGGTCAGCCCGGGGTACTTCGTCCCCTTGGCCGCGCCGGTGCCCGCGAACAGGAAGAATCCGGGGTCGCGCACCGTGAACGAGCCCACGGCGGGGAAGCACTCGTAGAGCATTCCGGTCAGCGAGTTCTCCGGGCGCGGGTCCGGTGCGCTCCGCCACTTCGCGGTGGTGTCCGGGCGGTTCTTCAGCGGATCGGCGTTCGCATCCTTGTAGCCGACCACGACCCGCGCACCGGACTCGTAGCGAACCCGCCAATAGACGGCGTTCGCACCGAGGAACGCGAGGTTCGTCCCGGCGTCTCGCGCCTTGGTGACTGCGTCGCGCATCGCGACGGTCCAGTACTCGTCATGCCCGAGTGACACCATCCCCCGCGCGCCCGCCAGCGCGTTCGGGTCGGTGGCCACGTCGACACTCGTCAGATACGCAAGCCGTACGCCGCTCCGCTCCGCCAGCTGGATCAGCGGCAACTCGGACTGCACGAGGGTCCGCGCGCCGTTACCGTCGTACGGCCTGTCGAAGGTGACCCGGTGCGCGCGTGAGGCGAACGACTTGCCAGGCCCGTTGTAGAGCGAGTAGCCGCCCCACTCGTTGTACGCCTGGTAGGTGTTCACCGCGTCCACGATGACCACCGCGTTGCGCGTCGACTCCGAGCGGACCGTGATCGGGACGTACTTCTGCTTGCCGTTCGCCGCGGTCAGCAGCATCAGGTACGCGCCGGCCGGCCAGCCCGTGGTCGGCACAGTCAACGAAGGCTGCCACTTGGTGCTCACCAGATGGTCGGCCGGCCGCACAGTCGGCGCACGCTGGGCCCGACCTGGTATGGGCTGCGAGGCCCACACCTGGCGCGCGCCCGTCCCGCCGTACCAGCCGATGCGGAACGCCCGCACGGTGAAGTCGCCCGCGGTCGAGGTCACGAAGAGCCGGAAGGACTGTCCGCTCCGGACGCTGACGTGATCGGCGTACCCCGCGAGTTCCATCGGACCGGCGATCCGGCTGGCGGGGAGCTGCCACGCCGTCGTGCCCGGTTTCGCGTTCTCGGCGAGCGCGGCCGCCCTAGCTCGAGCCGTGTGGTGGACAGGCGTCGAGTGCTGTAAGGCAGGGACGGGCTTGCCGGACTGGTGGCAGCCCGCCGTCACCAACAGCAGGCTCGTACTCCAGATGATCCATCGGCGCATCGGTCCTCCGTGCGCATGGTAGGCACAACGGTCCTTGGAGGTCGCTGAGAGGGCTCGCGCCCCCGGCTGGATCGTTGCCAGGGGGCGCGAGGTGCCGGTGAGCGGACCGGCGTGGCGGCATCAGGGAGTGTTGATGACGCCGACCGGGAGCACCTTGACGGTGCGGTGGTGCTTCGTGCCGCCGAGGACCACCTGGCGGAGCGCCACGTTGTTCTTCGTGCTCGACTCGTACAGGCGGTGCTCCGGGTTGGCAGTCACCTGGACGTAGTACGTGCCGTTCGGCAGGTTGGTGATGTCGAAGGACTGGCCCGGCAGCGTCTGCACGTAGGTGTCACCGGAGCCGACGTCCAGGACCTCACGGACCGACAGCGAGCCGTGGTCACCACATGCCGTGTGCAGGTCGGTGTTGCCCGGGTGCCAGTTCGCGTTCTTCACCGTGTAGTCGATCGCGTCGGTCGCGGCCAGGCAGAACGCCTCCTTCTGGCTGCGCACCACCTCGGACTGCTTCGCGTTCAGCAGGCTGTAGCGCGCGAAGTCGGTGAAGTGCCAGTGGTTGTGGCCCTCCCGGCCGTCCCACTCCAGCGTCCCGGTGTTGTGGTACCCGACCTGCTTGCCGTGCGCGTCGTAGAAGTACTGGTACGCGTCCATCAGGTCCTTGCCCTGCCGCCGGAAACCGTCCAGCACCAGCGGTGACGGGCCCGCGTTCCACACGGTCGCCGAGAACTGCAGGAAGTCCTTGCCCGCGTCCGGCGTACCCGCATCACCCGGCGCGACCTCGATCCCCCAGGCCGGCACCGGTCGCAGGTCGGGCTTCGGTCCCTTCGGCACGCTCGCCGTGCCCGTCGGACGGGCCGCGTTCGGCTTCGGCGTCACCGATCGCGCCGCCAGCTGCTTGCCCGCGACGCAGCCGCGGACGCACGTCTCGCCCTTCTGGATCGTCAGGTTCAGCCGTACCGACGAGTCCTTGGCCGGGATCTTGAAGAAACTCCGGTACGCCGGATTCACCGTGACGATCGCCGTGTACTTGCCGACGGCAAGCTGTACCGGGCCGGCAGAACCGTCGTACGTCCGCGCCGACCACCCGGTCTGCAGGCCCCAGACCGCGCCCTGCGTGAACGGGTTCGCCGCGCAGTCGTCCGGGTACGGCGAGGTTGCCGGCGCATCCGGACGGGTCCGGGAGCCGTCGCCGTTCAGGCAGGCTGTCTGGTTCTGGTCCAGCACCTTCTTGCCGTGCGCATCGGTGACCGTGACATGCAGGAACTTCCCCAGCCCGGAGAAGTCCGTGACGAGCCCCTTCGGCAACTGCCGCACCGGTTTGCCGTTCACGTACTGCGTTGCGACCACCGGCGACGAGTACGACGCCCTCGTTGCCCGCACCTCGACCGGCGCGTTGCCGGCCACCAGATGAGTACCGAGGTCGAGGTCGACGCCGTAGTCCTGTGTGTTGTCCAGCGTGACGTCGATGCTCCCGGCAACCAACCTCAGCGGCGGGTGAGCCGCCGCACCGGATGTTGATGCCGCCGATGCGCCGGCTGCTGCCAGTGCGACCAGTCCGGCCGCCCCGGCCGCGGCAATTGCCGCCCGGCCGAGTCTGCGTGCGTTCACGATGATGGAACCCCCTCTTGCCCGCGGCCGGCATCCTCACGAGCCGACCTGCTGCTGGTACGACGACCGGGCCGCGGGGCGAAGTTGATCAAGGTTCCATGGCAGTCCTGTCACAGGAAGTCACCGGCGCTCAATACTTGACTGCGTAAATTAAGCCGACCTAGGCTCGACGACGTCCGCTCACTCCTCCCCCGGAGGACGCTCCCATGTCCTTGAGACGTCGTACGTCGATGATGCTCGCCGCCGTCGCCCTGGTGCCGACGGCGGCCGCGACCGCCCCGGCCCATGCGACCGCCCCGGCCGCTGCAGCCGCTGTGGCCGCTGCGGCCCAGAACCCTCGGCCCACCTATCCGCAGGTCGCCGCCAAGCCCTACATGGGTTGGAGCAGCTGGAGCCTGCAGTCGACCAACTACCCGGGCGTGAACCCTGACGGCCCGGGCAGCTTCATCAGCGAGAAGAACATCCTCACCCAGGCGCATGCGCTCGCCACCAAGCTCAAGCCTTATGGATACGAATACATCAACGTCGACGCCGGCTGGCAGGACGGCGGCGACGAGTACGGACGTCCGGTCGCCAACCTCAAGCGCTTCCCGCGCGGGATGAAGGCGGTCGGCGACGACATCCACAAGCTCGGCCTGAAGTTCGGCATCTACACCGTCGTCGGGCTCGGCACCGACGTGTACCGCGACGGCAACACGCCGATCTACGACGCGCCCGGTTGCTTCACCCGCGACATCGTCTACCCGGACCTGCGCAAGACCAACGGCTGGGACGCGGCGTACAAGATCAACTACGCGAGTCCGTGTGCGCAGAAGTATGCGGACTCGATCGCAAACCTGTTCGCGTCGTGGGGTGTCGACTTCATCAAGATGGACGGTGTCGGTCCGGGCTCCTGGAAGGGCGCGCCGGACGACCCGAACCACAACAACACCGAGGACGTCGAGGCCTGGTGGCGTGCGGTGCAGAACGCCGGCCGGCCGATGATGTACACGCTGTCCTGGTCGCTCAGCCACCGGTACGCCGACGTGTGGAAGCAGAACTCGAACGGCTGGCGGATCGACACCGACGTCGAGTGCTACTGCGACACGATCGTCAAGTGGGACAGCTCGGTGAAGGCCCGCTGGTGGGACCTGCCGCAGTGGATCGACGACGCCGGCCCCGGGCACTGGAACAACCTCGACGCGCTGAACGTCGGCGTCGGGGCGATGGACGGCCTGACCGACGCGGAACGCCAGTCCTACATGACGTTCTGGGCGATCAACTCGGCGCCGCTGTTCGCCGGCGACGACCTGACCAAGCTGGACGCGTACGGCCTGAAGCTGCTGACGAACCGCGAGGTGATCGCGATAGACCAGTCCGGCAACCCGGCCCGTCCGTTGAACCAGGACCAGTTGCAGCAGGTCTGGTACGCCCACAACGCCGACGGCAGTACGACGGTCGCGCTGTTCAACCTCGCCGACGCGCCGGCCACGGTCACCGGCAACTTCGACCAGCTCGGCATCGACGGCAAGGCGACGGTCCGCGACATCTGGGCGGACCAGAACACTCGCAACGTCACGGGTCGGGTGTCCGCGGCACTCCCGGCGCACGGCTCGAAGCTGTACAAGATCTGGCCTGCCGACGTGCCGGTCACGATTCCGGCGGACGTGACTGCGACGGACGTGAGCCGTACGACGGTGTCCCTGAGCTGGCGGCCGAGCGCGGGCGCGACGTCGTACCAGGTATTTGCCAACGGCAAGCAGGTGGCGACGAGCAGCACGCCGGGCACTGTGGTGACGGGCCTGCAGCCGCAGACGCAGTACACCTTCACGGTCAAGGGTGTGAAGGGCGGGCGTACGTCGACCGCGAGTGCGCCGGTGACGATGTTCACCGCGGCGGCGGGCGGACCCGTGCGTTACGAGGCGGAGGCGGCGACCAGTACGCGGACCGGTGACGCGAGCGTCTCGAGCTGCACGCTGTGCTCGGGTGGCGCGAAGATCGGCAACATCGGGTACTCGTCCACGGTGACGCTGAACGGCATCACGGTACCGGCGACAGGCACGTACCTGGTGAAGATCGCCTACACCGATGGTGACACCAGCCGGCAGAGCATGCTGACGGTGAACGGCAGCGACGACTACTGGGTGAACTACAGCGGCCTCGGCGACAACGATTGGGGTACGCCGCAGGTCACCTACCTCCCGGTCAAGCTCACCGCCGGCACGAACTCCCTCAAGGTCAGCAACCCAACCGGCTACATCGCCGACATCGACTGGATCACCGTCTGATCCCCTAGATCTGCGGGGCCGGCACCACCAGGGCCGGCCCCGCTGTTTACTGGAAGTATGAGCGCCTACCCCGAACCTCTGATTCCGCCTGGCGGTACCGCGCCGGTGCCGCGGCGGATCCGTGCGATGCTCGACGGCCGCGTCGTCCTCGACACGACGGACGCGATCTACCTGTGGGAGTTCCCGCCGTACCCGCAGTACTACGTCCCGCTCGCGGACGTCGCCGACGGGGTCCTCACCGACACCGGCGAGACGAAGGAGTTCGCGCACGGTGTCGCCCGGGTACACAGCGCAGGCGACGGCAAGGCCTGGGTGTACGACGAGGGCGTCGCGAAGGACCGCGTCCGGTTCCAGTGGGACGCACTGGACAGCTGGTTCGAGGAGGACGAGGAGGTGTTCGTCCACCCACGCAACCCGTACGCGCGTTGCGACGCGATCCGCTCGGGCCGCCACATCCGGGTCGAGGTCGACGGCAAGGTGCTCGCGGACTCGCGATCGACGGTGATCGTCTTCGAGACCGGACTGCCGCCGCGGTACTACTTCCCGCGGACCGAGGTGAACTTCGAGCACCTCACTCCCGCCGACACCCGGACCGCGTGTCCGTACAAGGGCCGCACCACCGGATACTGGTCGGTCGGCGACCGGCTCGACCTCGCCTGGTCCTACGACTTCCCGACCGCGCCGCTGCTGCCGGTTGCCGGCCTCGTCGCCTTCTTCAACGAGAAGGTCGATCTCACGATCGACGGCGTCCTCCAGGAGCGCCCGATCACCCCGTTCTCGGACGCCGACCTGCGGTCCGGTCACCTGGTGTGACTCAGATACCTGCGGTCGTGGCGCCGTCCATGGTGATGATCGAGGCGGTGACGTAGCTGGCCCGCGGTGAGGCGAGGAAGACCGCGACGTCCGCGACCTCCGAAGGTTCGCCGGCGCGGCCCATCGGGATCTCGCTGGTCATCGCGGCGAGCAGCTCGTCCTTCGGCTTGCCGGTGGCCCGGACCGCCGCCTCGAGGCCTTCGTCCACGCGGCCGGTGCGGGTCATTCCCGGGTTGATCACGTTCACCCGCACGCCCTTGCCCGCGTACGCCTTCGCGTAGCCGACCGACGCGAGCATCAGCGCCGCGTTCGCCGCGCCGCCGCCGATGTGCAGCGGGTTCGCCGCCCGGCCGCCCTGGCCGACGACGTTCACGACCGCACCGCTGCCGCGCTCGGCCATCCCGCGGATGACGGCCTCGGTCGCGTGCATGTACGTGAAGTACTTCGCGTCCATCGCCGCGTGCAGCGCCGTACTGTCCAGCTCGTCGACCGGCGTCCGGCGCGCCGCACCCGCGCAGTTGATCAGGATGTCCGGTACGCCGATCCGCTCGAACGCAGCGGTCGTCGCCTCCGGATCGGTCAGGTCGACCGCCTCGGCCTGGAAGCTGAGGCCCTTGGCCGCGAGCGCGTCCTGTGCCTTCGCGAGGTTGCCGGTGTCGCGGGAGATGCCGATCACCTTCGCGCCCTCGCGCGCCAGCGTCTCGACGCACGCCAGCCCGATGCCCTTGCTCGCCCCGGTGACCACGGCGGTCTTCCCGGCCAGTTCCAGCTCCACGTGACTCCTCAGATGTTCGCGTCGTACTCGTCGCGGGCCTGCGCGATGTCGTCCATGTGGTCGTAGGCCCAGGTCCGCAGGGTCCCGACCGCCGTCGCCAGGCTCAGCCCGAGCGGCGTCAGCGTATAGCTCACGGTGACCGGCACTGTCGGCAGGACCGTACGACGGACGACGCCGTCCCGCTCCAGGTGCCGCAGGGTCTGCGTGAGCATCTTCTGGGTGATGCCCTCGACGATCAGCTTGAGCTGCCCGGACCGCAGCGTGCCGTGTTTCTCCAGCGTGCTGATCACCAGCATCGTCCAGGTGTCGCCGATCCGGCCCAGCACCTGACGTGTCGGGCAGGCGCCTTTGGTGGCGTCCCACTTACCTCTGACCTGGTCGGTATCCATTAGGTGCCTATAGCAGTAAAAAGTGCTGTCTTCCGGGCGCGACGACGGATTCGTAGCGTCAGCAGCGAGTCTACGCACGGAAGGCACAACAGATGAGAGCATTTCTGCCCACCGGACCGAACGCGATCGCCCTGGCCGAGGTCGAGGAGGTGCGGCCCGGTCCGGACGAGGTCCTGATCGAGGTCGCGGCGTACTCGCTGAACCGCGGCGAGACGTTCCAGGTCGAGAACCCGCCGGCCGACTGGCGACCGGGCAAGGACGTCGCCGGCCGAGTGCTGGCGTCCGTCGACGGCGGCCCGGCGATCGGGTGCCGCGTCGTCGCCCACGTACCGCACTCGGGCTGGGCCGAGCGAGTCACCGCATCGACCACACAGGTCGCCGTACTGCCCGACGAGGTCTCTTTCGAGCAGGCTGCCGCACTCCCTCTGGCAGGCCTGACCGCCCTGCGCCTGCTGCGCACAGCCGGCGCCGTGATCGGACGGCGGATCCTGCTGACCGGCGCGTCCGGCGGGGTCGGCCACTACTTCACCGAACTCGCAGCCGCCGCCGGCGCCTCGCTCACCGCGGTCGTCTCCTCCCCCGCTCGCGGCGAGCGGCTGCGCGAACTCGGCGCCGAGACCATCGTGTACGACGTCGCGGACGCGAGCGGGCCGTACGACGTCGTACTCGAATCCGTCGGTGGCGACAGCCTGCCGATCGCGCTGTCGAAGGTCGTGGCGGGAGGACAGCTGATCTGGTTCGGCGAGGCGAGCCGGAAGCCTGTCGAACTCGACTTCTTCACCTTGTTCGACGGACCCGAGAACGCGACCATCAAGCATTTCCACTACACCGACGGCGACGACGCGACCGACCTCGCGACGCTCGTCCGGTTGGTCGCCACCGGCCGGCTCCACCCGGAGCTCGGCCGGGTCGAGGACTGGTCGCGGACGCCCGAGGTCCTGGACGACCTCCGCCATCGCCGCATCCGTGGCAACGCCGTACTGACCCTGATCGAAGAGGAGCGCCCTGCCATGAATCCCAGGACCGTTGTGACCCGGTACGTCGAGGCGGTGGCGGCCGGTGACCTGCCGACGATCCGGACGAGCTTCGCGCCGGACGTCGTGTGGACCTACCCCGGCGACCTGCCGTTGTCGGGCGACTGGAAGGGCCGGGACACCGTTGTCGACGAATTCCTGGGCGCGGTCGCCGGGAGGCTGTTCGCGCCGGATGCGCCGGTGACGATCAAGCTCACGAACGTGATCGCCGACGGGGACCAGGTCTTCGCGGAGTGGACCGCCGAAGCGACGGCGCGGTCCGGCGGCGCCTACCGGAACAACTGTGGTGGCGTCTTCACGGTCCGGGACGGCGCGATCGTCGCGGTCCGCGAGTTCCTCGACACCGACCACGCCCGCCGGGTCCTGTTCGACCCGATGCCCTGAGCAATCGTCACCTTCGACGCCGAGGGCAACAAATTCTCTCGATCGCTGTTGTGGGCTTGATCGGGTCAGTACGATAAGTGACCAGATCGACACTCTTAGTTTCGACGCCTGATGCCCACAGCACCGACGCCGGAGGAATTCTCGTGCCGACCACTTCCCATTCACCTCCCAGTGCGGGCGAATGCCTGTCCTGGAAGGGTTTTGTCCACCATGACCTCCCGGCTTCGCTGGTGGTCTTCCTGATTGCAGTACCGCTCTCGCTGGGGATCGCGGCAGCGTCCGGCGCCCCACTCATCGCCGGCCTGGTCGCCGCCGTGATCGGCGGGGTGGTGGCCGGCGCACTCGGCGGCTCACCACTCCAGGTCAGCGGCCCGGCCGCGGGCCTGACCGTAGTGGTTGCCGACCTCATCCATCAGTTCGGCTGGGCCGCGACCGCCGCCATCACCTGCGCCGCCGGCATCCTGCAGATCCTGCTGGGTGTCACCCGGATCGGACGGCTGGCGCTGTCTCTGTCGCCCGCCGTGGTCCACGGCATGCTCGCCGGCATCGGCGTCACGATCGCCGTCCAGCAACTGCACGTCGTCCTCGGCGGTCAGGCGCAGAGCTCGCTGATCACCAACGTGGCCGCGCTGCCCGCCCAGCTCATCGTCCATCACGGTCACTCGGTCGTGGCCGGCGTACTGACGGTCGCCGTCGTGCTGGCCTGGCCGAGAATCCCCAAAGTAAAGGTGATTCCGGCACCTCTCGTCGCGGTCGTCGCGGTCACCGCACTGGCCGCAGTCGCGATGCCGGACGTGAAGCGGGTCGACCTGCCGGACAATCCGCTGCAGAGCCTGATCCTGCCGGCGATGCCCGACGGCACGCCGTTCGAGATCGCCACCGCCGTACTGACGATCGCCCTGGTCGCGAGTGTCGAGTCGTTGCTGTCGGCCGTTGCCGTCGACAAGCTTCACCGCGGTCCCCGGAGCAATCTCGATCGCGAACTGATCGGCCAAGGCGCCGCAAACGCCGTGTCGGGTGCACTGGGCGGGATGCCGGTGACGGGCGTGATCGTGCGTTCCTCCACCAATGTCGCGGCCGGTGCGCGCACCCGGCTGTCCGCGATCATGCACGGCCTGTGGATCGCTGCGTTCGTCCTCGCCGCCGGCTCGATGCTCGAACTCATCCCGATGGCCGCGCTGGCCGGCGTACTGCTCGTCACCGGTCTGCGGTTGGTGCAGCTCGCACACATCCGCACGCTGCGACGCCACGACGAGCTTCTCGTGTACGTCGTGACCGCGGTCGGCGTCGGCGTACTGGGACTCGCCGAAGGCGTCCTGCTCGGTCTGGTGCTCGCGATCGCACGCGTGCTGTACCGCCTCACGCGGGCGACCGTCACCGCCACCGAGGCGGACG
This sequence comes from Kribbella sp., assembly GCA_036503355.1. Lineage (GTDB taxonomy): Bacteria > Actinomycetota > Actinomycetes > Propionibacteriales > Kribbellaceae > Kribbella. Next base: position 29,926 of record DASXXB010000503.1, read on the forward strand.
GCCTGTGGACGGTACGGATCCGTGGTGCGCTGGTGTTCCTCGGGGTCGCGTCGCTGGTGAGGATGCTGCGTTCGATCCCGGCCGGCGCGGCGGTCCGGGTCGAGCTGACCGTGGATCATCTCGACCACGCGGCGTACGAGGCGATCGAGGACTGGCGGCGCGGCCACGTCGCGCGCGGCGGCTCGGTCGAGGTGCATCGCCCTGGCGAGCAATCGGTGGACCTGGCAGCGCCGACCGAGGAAATCCGGGCACTCCTCGCGAAGCTCGCGGCCGAGGGACAGCAGCCCGCGCACCTGTTCATCACCTGCGCGGACTCGCGGATCGTGCCGACGATGATCACCACCAGCGGCCCGGGCGACCAGTTCTGTGTGCGGAACATCGGGAATCTCGTGCCGCCGAAGGGATCGAACAGCAGCTCGGTCGACGCGGCGATCGAGTACGCCGTCGACGTGCTCGGCGTGAAGTCGATCGTCGTGTGCGGGCATTCGTCCTGCGGCGCAGCGGCCGCCGCGCTGCAGGCCGACGTGCCCGAAGGATCCGGGTTGAAGAACTGGTTGCGGCATCTGGAGCCGTCGATCCGGCGGGCACTGACGCTGCCGGACATCCTGGATCCGGCCACCGGGGTGAAGCTGCCGGCCGCCGACAAACTGGCGGTCGCGAACGTCGCCGTACAACTGGAGAACCTGCGGAGCTTTCCCTGTGTCCGCAGGGCCGAGGATCAGGGACGGCTGGAACTGATCGGTCTCTGGTTCGACATCGGAGCGGCGACCGCGAGGTCGGTGCTGGACCGCCCGCCGTTCCTGGAGCGTGCGGACGACGAGCTGTCGAAGATCAGGAGCAACGGTACGGCGAGCGCGCTCGCGACCAAGCCGTCCAGCCAGTAGTGGTTCGCGGTGACGACGACAACGGTGAACGTGAGCAGCGGATGTGCGATCCACAACCAGCGCCACCGTGACCGGGTCGCCCGGATCAGGAACACCGCGACCATCAACGCCCAGCCGACGTGCAGGCTCGGCATCGCAGCGAACTGGTTCGCGATGCCGGACTGCGCGCTCGGCCCGTAGACCGACTGACCGAGCAGGACGCCTGTGTCCACCCAGCCCGGCATCATCCGCGGCGGGGCGAGCGGGAAGAACAGGTGGCCGAGCAACGCCAGCCCGGTCAGGCAGGCGAGCGCCCAGCGCGCTTTCCCGTACTCGGCCGGGCGGCGGATCATCAGCCAGAGCAGCACGGCCGCGGTGAGCGGGAAGTGCACGCTCGCGTAGAACAGGTTCGCTGCCTGGGCGAGACCGTCGACCTTCAGCGCGTGGTGCTGGAGCGACGCCTCGCTCGGCAGCCTGAGCCACGACTCCCAGCGGATCAGCTCGTGGGCGTGCCTGACCGCCGAGCCCGAATGCTCGGCCGACAGGAAACGGCCCAGGTTGTAGACGCCGAACAGAATCGCGAGCAGCGCGATCTCCCGGACGATCCGCCGGATCCCTCCGCGCTGCCCGTCCAGCTCGGGAAGCGCCGGCTCCCCCACCCGCTCCAGAATCGCCTGACCCACGCCGACCCACCCCAAACCGAACGCTCGTTCTCTGAACTACAAATTATCGCAATGTGCTGATAGTTGCGAAGAATATGAACCAACTCACACTCGGAGCTGGTTGAAGCTCATCGCTAAATCGGTGGACGAGCGCCGTCCCCCTCGGGAGGGTGCCTGCATGGTGAAGGTCTTCATCCGGTGGACGTGGATGCGGGCTGTGCTGCACAACGGCTGGTGGCTGGTCACGAGCGTCTACCTGGTCGTCGACGCCGGGCTGTCCCCCGCCCAGTTGGTCCTGATCGGCTCGGTGCAGAGCGCGTTCGCGCTGGTCTTCGAAGTACCGGCCGGAGTGGTCGCGGACACCATCAGCCGCAAGTGGTCACTGGTGATCTCCCAACTCCTGATGGGTACGGCGATGCTCGCGACCGGCCTGTTCTCGTCGTTCCCCGCGCTCCTCGCGACCCAGGTGCTGTGGGGGATCTCGTGGACGTTCGCCAGCGGGTCGGATGTCGCGCTGATCACCGACGAGCTGAACGACCCCGGCCGGATCAACCTCGTCCTCACCCGCGCCGCACGCGCCCAGCTGAGCGGCGCCGCGACCGGCCTCGTCGTCCTCGGCCTGCTCGCCTGGGCCACCCGCCGCGACCTCACGATCGTGATCGCCGGCGCCGCGATGGCCGCACTCGCGCTCTACGTCGCATTGCGCTTCACCGAGCACAACTTCGTCCGCACCCGGACCGCCCGCTGGTCCGCGTCCTGGACCACGTTCCGCGAGGGTGTCACCTTGGTCCGACGCAGCCGCGCGATCCTGCTGATCTTCGCCGCGACCTTCCTGGTCAACGGCGCATCGGACGCAGCCGGACGCCTGACCCAGAAGCGCCTCCTCGAGCTCGGCCTTCCGGCCGCACCCGATCCGATCATCTGGTTCACCGCGCTCGGTGTGATCGGTCTGGTTCTCGGCGCGGTCGTCCTTCGTCTGGCCGTTCGACGGATCAACGGCAGCCACGCCGCGACCGACTACGCGCTGGCCGCCCTGGTCGGCGTCCTCAGCATGCTGTTGCTCGCCTTCGCCCGCGACCCGGTCGCCGGCACGCTGGCCGTCGTCCTGCTGAACGGCATCGTCACCCCGCTCACCCGCGTGATCAGCACGATCTGGATCAACACCCGCACGAGCGCCGGCATCCGCGCGACCACGCACTCGTTCCTCGCGCAGCTCGAGTATCTCGGCGAGATCGTCTGCGGCTTGACCATCTCCACCATCGCCGGCCTCACCACACTCCCCCTGGCCCTCACCGCCTGCGCAGTCCTCTTCGCCGCAACCGCCGTACTCATGAGGCGGTCCAGCTGATCGTCGCCCGTTCCGCGTCGGCGGCAACGCGTACGACGGTGTCCTCGGGTATGTCGTCGTACGGAGCGACGACGACGGGGAGGTCGATGTTGTACAGCTCGGCCGCGACGAGTGCGCCGAGCGGGATGATCGGGTCGGGGCGGGACAGGACGATGGCCGCGGGGGCGGTGCGGGCGCGGATCTGTTCGGCGAGGACGCTGGACGCCGAGCTGGAGCCGCGGCCGGACTCCATCAGGACGATGCGGCCGGTCAGTACGGCGCCGCATTGCGGGTGATGCGCGTCGACGATGCGTCCCTCGTTGTCGGTGCCGCCCCAGAACGACAGCGGTGCGGTGAGACGGATCGGTACGCCGCTCGCCGTACCGGGATGCAGCGTTCGGCCGTGGAGGATCATGCGTCGAGGACCACGTGGCCGGCACGGGCGGAGGCCACGCATTCGGCGAGCGAGCCGAGGACCGCGGTGACGTTGAGGTTGCCCGGAGCGTAGTGCGCCCACTTGGCCGAGTTCGTCATCACGCGTTTCCAGGTGGGCTGCAGGATCGCCGTTACGTAGGTGCAGGTGTCGACGACGACTGTGACGCCGGCCTGCTCGAGTACCTGTTGTTCGGCTCGTAGAAGGTCCCGGGTCGCGCGAGAGGTCGAGAGGTAGAACGGGAGTTTCAGGGGCGGTCCTACGACCAGCTCGGCCAGGCGGACACATTCGTCGTACGACGCGTGCGGCGTACCGACACTCACCGCGTCCAGGGTTTGAGCGCTGCTCGACAGCTCGCGTCGCACCCGCTGCAGGGTCTCGTCGTCAATCACGCGGATCGGCAGACCGTTGATCGACGACGGCGCTTCAGGCGTCACGCCGACCACATGGAAGAGCGCGACGCCCCCGGCGGACGCGGCCGCCGCCCCGAACGCCTTCAGGTCGTCCTCGGTCACCTCGTCCGGAATCCCTACCAGCACAGGGATCTCGGCGCCGGCCAGCGACCCGATGTGGTGACCGAGCAACGGATACGTGAGCTCGGTGAATTCGCCGATCGAGCGACAGTCGAACGCCACGGTCCCGCGCCGCGCCTCCGGCGTCTGCAGCCCGGCGTACGGCGCGCGGCCGGTGATCGCCGCGCAGATGTCCAGGAAGTCGCCGTACCGGTCCGTCCGGGCACCGAGGACGGAGTTCGCGAAGACGATCGCATTCGACTCGGCCCAGGCGATGTGCTCGCCGAGCCCCGGGCGATCCGGCAGCTGGTACGGCGCGCAGGTGAACGTCGGCGTACAGCCGAGGTCGACGTACGCGGCCATCAGCTCCCGCCCCGCGGCAGCGAGTTCCTGATCGCGAACCAGCGTGGGATGGATGAGGTCCGTCGAGCCGACGTTCAATGTCGTCGGCACACGGACCTTTGCCTGCAGACCGGCCAGACGGTGGGCGAAGTCGAGGCTGACCTGTCCGTGGAACAGGCAGGAGTCGACGTGGGCTGAGCTGATCTCGACCAACCGCGACGCGCCGGAGATCCGCGCCTGGCCGACGACCACCCGCATCGCGAGCGCCACACCGTCTCCGTGCCGACCGCCGAGCATCCCTTCTTCCTCGGCGGTCAGCTGGAGAGTCGGCATACCTCAGACGGTAACCCGGCGGGACGACACCAGGTGGCCGGCGTCGTAGCCATCGGCGCGGAGGAGTTGGCCGGGGGTCACCTCCAGGATGTCGATGCTCAGCGGGCCGGTCACGTCCTCGGAGCTGATCGGGCGGCCGTCCAGGTACAGATCCACCCGGTCGATGCCTTGGGCATCGATCGCGACAGTGAGCGTCGTACCGCTGAACGAGGTCGTCAGGCCGAGCCGGCGGACCGGCTGCGCCGCGAGCAGCGCGCCCGCCCGGTTCAGCAGGTCGACGTTGCCCTCGAGCAGATCGGCCTTGGTCATCCGATGCGTCTCGTGCGGCTTCACGCCGAGATCCTCGACCGGCGTGCCGGCCAGCTTGCCGACCCGCAGCGTCCGGCGGATCGCGACCCGCAGGTTCGCGCCGTTCGGCAGCGCGACGTACGGCGACGTCTCGTCCGGTGGCGGCGGCTCGTTGAGGAGTTGCGCGAGCAGGCCGTGCGTCCAGACGTTCGCACCGCCCGCGCCGGTGTTGTCGTCGACGCCCAGGATGATGCCGATCTCGTGGTCGGCGAACCCGGCGGTGAAGATGTCGGTGGCCGAGTAGACCCGCGCATCGGTGATCAGTACGACGGGACCGAGATAGGTCTGCCCGATGTCGTTCGCACCGTCCTCGGGCGTGATCGGCTTGGCCGCCGAGTACTGCGCTCCGGTCTCGATCGCGAGGTCGAGGGAGTCGAACCACGGACCCAGATCGATCCCGGACGGATTGTGCTGGTGCCGCCGGCAGAGCTTCAGGTTGAGCGGGGTACTGATGAACTGCACCGGCTCCGGCGCGATCCGGCGCGGCGTCATCGTCTGCAGGGTGAACTCGCCCGCGTAGATGTGACCGCCGCCGTTGTCGCGGACGTCCACGATCAGGCCGTTCTGCGGCAGCGCGGCCGCCAGCCGGGCGAACTCGTCCCGGAACGCGACCGGGTCCGTCACGCTGAACGTGAAGATCCGCAGATGCCCGAACGTCCCGGACGGTGTACTGACCACGCGAGCGCGGAACACTCCGGGCATCGTGGTCGGCAGGTCCGCACCGCCGACCGCCGCGGGCGTGCGGAGTTCGGCGGAGCTCCGGCCGCGTTCGAGTTCGACGACGTCGCGGACGTACAACACCTTCTTCGCGCGGGACTTCTCGTCGGAGTCGAGATCCAGGCCCATCGCCGCCGCGGCCTCACCGACCGCGTCCAGGTCGGTCATCGGCGGCAGGTTCGTGGTGACCTTCCACTGCTCGCGCAACTCGTGGCCGGAGCCGTCGAGGCCGACGTACGTGAGCGTCACCCAGTCCTCGTCGGGCGGAGCCTGGATGACGAGCGGCCGCAGCGTCAGCGATTCCAGTCCGCGCGCGAGGTTCGCGGCCTCGTTGCTGCCGGCGAAGCGCTCGCCGTTCAGGGCGACCGCGCGCGCGATCGGCGTACCGTTCCAATGCGTCACCTCGGCCCCGGGACCGAACTGCGGAGCCTGGTACCCGGTGACCGTCTGCGTGACGAGGTAGTGCTCGGCGCCGTCCGCGTCGTAGCACTTCTCGATCATGAACGGCAGGTACGCCAGCTTGCCGGCGAACGGCGCGGGCAGCAGATAGTTGGTGTGCAGGTCGCGGACCGAGTTGAAGATCGCCGACATCTCGCGGTGGAACATCCACTCGGCTTCCATCGTGGACGGTGTCTGGCGTTCCATCCGTGCCCGCAGCACGCGCAGTCGCTGCACCGGGTTCACCGCGTGCATCGCCATCTTCAGTGGCAGGTGGACGTAGTTCTCGCTGAGCAGCAGAAGCCCTTGATCCACCAGGAGTTTGCGCTGTTCGAGCGTCAGGCTGCCGGCGGTGCCGAGAAAGTCCGCCAGCGGTACGGCGGCCGGCGCCGCTCCCGTACGCCTGCCTCTGCTCGCCTTAGTGCTCGCGGTCGTGCCGGCGCGTTGTGTCGCAGGCCGTTTGATCGTGCGTGGTTGAGACATCGTCCCCCCAAGTGAGCCGCCCCTCTGATCACCGTCGTCCGCCCACGACCCGATGTCAACCGTCTGCCTGTCAGGATGGGCGGGTGAAGGAGTTCTGGGACAACATCACGTCCGTGCAACCTGAGCCGTCACTCCGGCTCGTGATCGGTACCGGCGTGGCCGCGCTGCTGCTGATCGCGTGGCGACCGATCTGGAAGTACACGCGGCAGGTCGTCACGATCGCGCACGAAGGAGCGCACGGGCTGATCGCGGCACTGGCCGGGCGCAAGCTGTCCGGCATCCGGCTGCACTCGGACACGTCAGGCGTGACGGTGTCCCGGGGCAAGCCGACCGGCGGCGGCATGATCGCCGTACTGCTGGCAGGTTACCCAGGGCCTGCCCTGTTCGGGCTGGCTGCAGCGTTCGTCCTCAGCCGTGGGTACGCCGTTGCGCTGCTGTGGGGGCTGCTGCTCGCACTGGTGATTCTGCTGCTGCAGATCCGCAACCTGTTCGGGCTGTGGTCGGTGCTGGTGTTCGGCGCGGTTGTCTTCGGTGTGACGTGGTGGGGTTCCACGTCGGTGCAGACTGCGTTCGCTCATCTGCTCACCTGGTTCCTGCTGCTGGCCGCGCCACGCGCCGTACTGGAGCTGCAGCACTCACGGCGGCGTGGGCAGGGCCGCAGCTCCGACGCCGACCAGCTGCGGCGGCTGACCGGCGTACCGGCGTTGCTGTGGGTCGGCGTGTTCGGGCTGGTGACGCTTGGCTGTCTCGCGGTCGGCGTTGTCTGGTCCGGCGTACTGCCTAACTGAACAGCCGGCGGTTAAACCGGTGGCAGCATGACTCCGAATCCCGTTACCGCCAGCCGGATCAGGACCTGGCCAGGGCGGAGCAGCTCAGCCACCTTCGCTGCGCTCAGCACTTCGAGCTCTGCCAGTCGCTTCTCGTAGGTGCCGTCCAGCCGTGCCTTCTGGAGCTCCGCGGTGTTGTGCCAGACCTTCTGCCGCGACTCCCGGAGAAAGCGCTGCGACGCCAGCCGATTGAGCGGCGTGAGGACACGATCGAGCAGACCGCGCGCACCGGTCGCCGCCAGTTCGTCGTCCTCGGCCCCGACCCGCTCGGACAGCACCCCGTCGATCCGCTCGTGGTCCCGCCGGCGCCGGTCCATCAGGTGCTGATCCAGGAAGTCCGCGTCGCTGATCACCGCGAGCAGAGCCTGCGGCAGGTCGTAGTTCACATGCGCGTTGATTCCCAGCAACACGTGCGCAAGCGCAGGCAGCTCAGGCGGTGCGTCGAACGCGAGCCGCCACGGACGCGCCACGAGATCGCCGTCGTGCGCCTGCAGATAGAGCTCGGCGAACGCCACGTCCCAGCCCTCGACCCACTCCGGGTCCTCGAACCTGGCGTGGTCGATCGCCGTACCCACTGCCTGCGTCGTCCGCAGGTACGTGCCGAGGAAGAACCGCCGCTGGGCAAGCGCGTCCGGCAGTACGTCGAGGCGCTGCTGCATCCGCGCCACGACGTCCGCGATCGGACTACCATCGTTCATCGAACCTCCCCCGAGGAGGGACCATGCGAACAGGACCACTGTCCTTCGACCCGGTACTCGTCGGCAACCGTGAGACGGATGCCTGGGCCGGGTACTACCGCCACGAGTGGCGCACGTTCCTGGTCGCCGCCGTCGGTATGGTGGCCGCCGGCTTCGGCATGGCACCGCACCGCACACTCACCGGAGCCTGGTACGTACTCCGTGCCAACCAGGCGTGGGCGCCGTACCCGGACAACCAGCCCGACGCGGCCCGCGCGTACATGCGCCGGTTCTACGAGCTCGTCGACCTACCGCTCGACCCGGCCAAGGCGGCCATGCTCGAGGTGGAATGGTGGCGCGTCCACCGCGACCATCAGCACGACGAGGCGTCAGCGAAGAGCAGCTCGTCACGGCGCTCGTCGACCTGTACTCGTACGTGTACCGCGTCGAGCGGGACGCGGTACGCCCGGCAGCCCAGCGGCGGGTCGAGGCGATGGACCTGTCGGACCGGTGGGTCCGGGCAGGCTGCGATCGCGACGACCCGCTGCTGGCGGCGGAGCGGCGCGCTCTCGTCGCGTCGTACGCCGCCCTGCGCATTGCGGTGGAGCCGTAGCGACTGTCAGTTGGCGCGTCCGCCGGTGATCGGCCGGCCGCGCTGCGCGACGCCTGGTCCGCCGTACGGGTAGTCGGCCGCGCCTGGATCGCTGGCTTCGTCGAGCTTCGCGGTCTCGTCCGCGGTGAGGTGCAGATCCGCCGCGGCGAGGTTGTCGTCGAGCTGTTCGAGCGTCCGGGCGCCGAGGATCACCGACGTGATCGCCGGCCGGTCGACGAGCCACGCGAGCGCGACCTGCGCCATCGAGATCCCGCGGTCGTCGGCGATCTCACGGACCGCACCGACCACGTCCCGGACCCGCTGGTTGCGGCTGCGGCGGTACCAGGACTCGACGCCACGGTCCGGGTTCTCGCCGAGCCGGGTGCTGCCGCTCGGCTCCTCGTCGAACGAGTACTTCCCGGTCAGCCAGCCGCCGCCGAGCGGCGACCACGGCAGCAGCCCCAGCCCGTTCTCCTGCGCGGCCGGCACGATCTCCCACTCGATCTCGCGGACCAGCAGGTTGTACTGCGGTTGCAGCGTGACGAGCCGCGACCACCCGCGGTACTCGATCAGGTCACACGCCTTCTGCAGCTGCCATCCGGTGAAGTTCGACAGGCCGCCGTACGAGATCTTGCCGGCCCGTACGGCGTCCTCGAGGAAGCTGAGCGTCTCCTCGAGCGGCGTGACCGGGTCCCACGCGTGCAGCTGGTACAGGTCGATGTGCTCGACGCCGAGCCTGTGCAACGACGCGTCCAGGGCCTTGCGGAGGTGCCGTCGCGAGGTGCCGACGTCGTTCGGCCCGTCGCCGGTCGGGAACCGGCCCTTCGTGGCGAGGACGACATCGCCGCGCTTCTTCGCCAGCCAGCGCCCGACGATCTCCTCGGACACGCCGGCCGTGTACACGTCCGCGGTGTCGACGAAATTGCCGCCCGCCTCGACGTACCGGTCCAGCTGCGCGTGCGCGCCGGCCTCGTCGGTCTCGTTGCCGAACGTCATGGTGCCGAGCGCGTACGTCGAGACGACGGCGCCGCTCGCGCCGAGAGTGCGATATTCCACGGGTTGCTCCCTCTCTGAGAACTGTCCGAGGTGAAGACTACGGTGGTCGGTATGAAGACAAGTGAACTGCTCCTCGACGCCCACAGCCGGGTCCAGGAGGTCCTGCACGACGTGGTGACCGGGCTCGACGACAAGACACTCACGACCCGGCCGGGCGACTCGGCGAACTCGATCGCCTGGCTCGTCTGGCACCTGTCACGGGTGCAGGACGACCACCTGGCGGACGCGGGCGGGTACGAGCAGGTCTATACCGCCGACGGCTGGCACGAGCGCCTCGGGCTGCCGCTCGACGCGGCCGACACCGGTTATGCGCACACCTCCGATCAGGTCGCCCTGGTCAAGCTCTCCGCGGACCAGCTCCTGGGGTACTACGACGCTGTGCACGCGCGCACCGTCGAATTCCTGAAGACCGTGACCGACGAAGGCCTGGACCGGATCGTCGACCGCCGGTGGAACCCGCCGGTCACCCTCGGGGTGCGGCTGGTCAGCGTGATCGACGACTGCGCACAGCACTCGGGCCAGGCGGCGTACGTCAAAGGCCTGCTCAGCTGAGGGTGGTCTGCCACAGGGAGGTCCCGGCGATCAGGTAGAGCTTGTGGCCGGGCATCAGCACCGCGCTCAGCGGCCGCCCTTCGGGGCCGGTCGAGTCCTGGACCGTCCAGTGACCGTCCTGACCGGTGAGCACCTTCACCTTGTTGTCCTGGGCAACCACCTGGACGATCTTGCCGTCGTTCAGTACGGGCGGCGGCAGCTTGTCCTTGTCCCCCACCGGGATCGACGGGACGCCCTGGAGACGCTTTGCCGTACCGGACGCGTCGAGCTGCCAGATCGCGAGCTGACCGTCGACGTACCCGGAGATCACGCAGTCCTGTTCACAGGTCGCGGTGCTCGCCTGGCTGCGGTTACCGGGGTCCGGGAGCACGATCCGTGACCAGCCCTGGTTGAGCCTGGTCGAGCGCCACGCGGCAGCCTCCTGGGCGACCACGTTGGGCGCGAGTCGTACCTGCGAGCCGACCAGGAGGATGCTCTCGCCGAGCGTCGTCCCGAAACCAGGGCCGACGAGGAGCGACGGGGTGCTCTGCAGGACTGTCTTCGTCGGATCCTGCCGGGTCCACTGGCCGTCCGGTTGCGGCAGCCAGACCATCCCGTCGTTGCCGGTCTGCACGCCTCCCCAGGACCCTAGGAGTGCTCCACCGCTCGGAGTGAGTACCGCACTGAAGAGGTCCCCGGCGGTTTGACCACCGAAGGTCCAGAAGTTCTGCGGTCGCTCGACGAGGCCGCCCTGCGGTGTGCCCGTCCAGACCGTCCAGCGGGTGTTGGAGTGCGCGCCGCCGGACGCTCCACCGAGGGCGAGGAGTTGCTTGCCGTCGTACGCGATCGAGTACCAGATCGCCTCGAACGCGTACGGGCTGGCCGGGTTCGGTTTGACGGCGACCGGCGTGCGGTTCCCGTTCTCCAGGAGCTGGAGCTCGGGGACGACCTTGGCTCCGCGGTGCCGCAGGCCGATAAGCAGCTGATTGCCGTGCGCGGTCAGGGTCACCGGGTCGGCCGGGCCGACGTCGACCTTCGTCCACGCGATCGCCGCGGGTTTGTCGTTGTCGCTGCAGGCGGCGAGCGTCGCGGCGAGCAGGATCGCAACGGCAGCGAGGCGGCGCATGTCAGCGGCTCTGCGGCAGTTTGGTCGTCCGCTTGCGGCCGGTCCGGGGCGCGGACGGCGGTGGGACGACCGGTCCGAGATCGCCGTCCGGCGCGGTGTCGAGATCGACGATCACCGGTGCATGGTCACTCGGACCGGTGCCTTTGCGGGCCTTGCGGTCGATCCAGGCGGCCTTGACCCGCTCGGCAACACCGGTGGTGGCGAGCATCAGGTCGATCCGCATGCCGAGGTCCTGGTGGAACATGCCGGCCCGGTAGTCCCAGTAGCTGAAGATGCGGTGGTCCGGCCAGCGGTCGCGGACCACGTCGTGCAGGTCCTTCGCGGCCATCAACTCCGCGAGCGCCTGCCGCTCGGGCGCGGTCACGTGCGTCTGGCCGACGTACGCCACCGGGTCGAAGACGTCGGCGTCGGTCGGGGCGATGTTCATGTCGCCGCACACAATTTGGTCGGCCGGGCCCGCCGCGACGACCTCTGCGAGGGCTGCCAGCCAGGCGAGTTTGTAGCGGTAGTGGTCGGAGTCCGGCACGCGGCCGTTCGGCACGTAGAGCGAGTGGACGCGGATGCCGCCACACGTCGCGGCGACGGCACGGGCCTCCGGGTGCGGGAATCCGGGCGCGCCGGCAACACCGGTCACCACGTCCTCGAGCCCGACCTTCGACAGCAGGGCGACGCCGTTCCACTGCGGCTCGCCGTACAGACCGGTCTCGTAGCCGCGGCTGGTCAGCTCGTCACCGAGCAGTTTGGTGAAGGCGTCGTCCGCGAGCTTCGTCTCCTGCAGGCACACGACGTCCGGCTGCCGCTCGTCCAGCCAGTCCAGCAGCCGCGGCATCCGCTGCTTGACCGAATTCACGTTCCACGTCGCCACTCGCATCCGACCAAGGTAGCGGCAGCCGGGGACAATCCTGAGCCCAATCCT
>DASXXB010000504.1:0-1852 GCA_036503355.1 Kribbella sp.
CAGCGTCGCTGAACGGCTTCTTGACCGTGTTGGTAATCATTTCCAGGGCACCTCCTCTCGTTGTGGCGAAGCGGGCGGTTGGCTCGATCGCTATGGTGGTTTGAAGTTTTCGGCCAGGCTTCGACCGCAGAAAGAACAGTACGCCGTCCTCGTCGGAGCCCGCAAACTATTTAACGCCAGTTCGCGAAGTTGGCCGGAAGTTGCCGCCGCGGCGGCAAGATCTGGCTGTTGCGACGGGCTCGCACCGCGTACCGCGACGTTCCCGGCACGCTCCGGGATCGTTGCCTCTGTCACCTAACTGCCACGTCTGCCGGCAGCAGAACGCGGCCTGTCCTCCAGCATGCGCCGGGCTTCGTGTGCCCGCAACAGGGTTTGTCAGCGGGTGCAGAGGTTGACGATCTGCTCGCCGTACTTCGCGATCTTGGTGTGGCCGATCCCCGGGATCTGCCGGAGCGCCTGGGCGTCGGCCGGCCGGGTCTCGGCGATCGCGGTGAGCGTGGCGTCGGTGAGGATCACGAACGCCGGCATCTTCTCGGACTCCGCCTGCTCGGTGCGCCACTCGAGCAGCGCGTCGTACAGCTTCTGATCCATGGTCGACGGGCAGTCCTCACAGCGGCCGAGCTTGCGGGCACCGGGATCGAGCAGGCCCTTGCCGCACACCCGGCACTTCGGGATCGGGCGGTCGGACCGCTGCGACCGCGCGGGACGTTCCCAGCCGGCCGACGTGGGCGGGGTCCACTCCGTGCGCGCCGTACGGACGCCGATCGGGTCCAGGAACCGCGTCGGCCCGCGGGTCCCGCGGCCGCCGGGCGAGCGGGAGGTCGACCAACTGACGAACAACTGCTGCTTCGCCCGCGTCACGCCGACGTAGAAGAGCCGCCGCTCTTCCTCCACCTGGGACGGAGTCTGCGCGTACGCGATCGGCAGCGTCCCCTCGTGGGCCCCGACGATGAAGACGCACTCCCACTCGAGGCCCTTCGCCGCGTGCAGCGTGGCCAGTGTGACGCCCTCCGCGAGCGGCGCGTGCTGGATCGTCGCCCTCCGGTCGAGCTCGGCCATCAGCTCGGGCAACCGCGCCTCGGGGTGCTGCGCGGCGAAGTCGGCCGTCATCGTGACCAGCGCGCTCAGCGACTCCCAGCGGTCCCGCACCGCGCCGGTCCCGGTCGGCGGCTCAGCTGTCCAGCCGGCTCCCGCGAGCACGCCGGTGACCGTCGTCAGCAGGTCGTCCCCGACCCCGCCGGCCTTCACCTGCCCCCGCAGCAGTACGGCGGCCTGCCGGATCTCGGCCCGCTCGAAGAACCGCTCCGCACCCTTCAGCACGGTCGGGATCTTCCGCTCGGCCAGCGCCTGCTCGAAGTTCTCCGACTGCGCGTTGGTCCGGAACAGTACGGCGATGTCGCGCAGCGCGACGCCCTCGTCCCGCAGCCGGACCACGGCGCGCGCGACCGCGTCCGCCTCCGCGACCTCGTCGGAGTACTCCCGGTAGACCGGCACCGGGCCGGCCTCCTTCTGCGAGCGCAGCGTGACCCGGCCCGGCAGCCCGGTCGGTCCGGCCGCGTCGAGGATCTTGTTCGCGACGTCGACGATCTGCGGGGTCGACCGGTAGTCGCGGACCAGCTTGATCAGCGTCGCCGACGGGTGCCGGGACGCGAAACGGACCAGGTTCTCCGGCTCGGCGCCGGCCCACGAGTAGATGGTCTGCGCCGGGTCGCCGACCACGCAGACGTCCTCGCGGCCGCCCAGCCAGAGGTCGAGCAGCGACTGCTGCAGCGGCGAGACGTCCTGGTACTCGTCCACGACGAACGTCCGGTACTGCCGCCGGATCTCCGCCGCCACCCGCTCGTCCTCCGCG
>DASXXB010000505.1:0-8515 GCA_036503355.1 Kribbella sp.
TCGCGAGTGAGTCACCCGGCCTGGGGGATGAACCGTCGTCCTGATCGGGCGAGGCTCGACCCAGTCGCGCTCACAGTCGCGCTCACAGTCGCGCTCGCGCTCGCGTTCGGCAGGAGGCTCCATGAGCGACTCGGACGACGAGGTGGTGGAAGCACCGTCCGGGCAGAGCCTTGCCGACGACGAGCGAGGGGAGTTGTCCCGTCTGCGGTCGGAAGTCGCGGCGCTGCGACTCCGGGCCGAGGGCAACCAACTGCCCTCCCAGCGCGACCGGGCGAGCCGGCGATCAGCCGTGGCCGTCGTACTGATCTGCCTGGGATGTCTGTTGGCGCCGCTGTCGGTCGTCGGGGTATGGGCTCGCGACCACGTCAGCGACACCGACCGGTACCTGGCGACGGTGACCCCGCTGGCGTCCGACCCAGGCGTCCAGATCGCGCTCGCCGACCGGGTCACCGACGAGATCTTTCGGTATGTCGACGTTCGCGCGATCGTCGGTCAGGCCGTCGACGTGCTGGCGGCGAGAGGCCTGCCGCCTGCCACCGCCGACCGCCTTCGCGGATTGTCAGGGCCTGTGGCCGGCGCCGTCCGTGGGTTCGTGCAGGGCAAGGTACGCGAGGTGATCGCGAGCCCGCGGTTCGAGAGCGCCTGGGTGACCGCCAACCGGGTGGCGCACGAACAGTTCGTCGCAGCGTTGAGCGGTCGGCAGGGCGCGGTGACAGTGAGCGCGGGGCGCGTGACCATCGACCTCGGAGCGTTTGTCGCCACAGCCAAGGACGCTCTCGTCTCGGCCGGATTCACCCCGGCCGCAGCAGTCCCCACCGTGCACCCGACGTACGAACTCTTCGCCTCACGCGACTTGGCCCGCGCCCAATTCGCCTATCGGCTGCTCGACCGCCTGGGCAACGTGCTGCCTGTTGTCGCGCTCGCTTTCCTCGTGACGGGTGTGTATCCGGCACGACGACATCGGAGGGCGATCATCGGTGCGGGCCTGGGCCTCGCGGCTGCGATGCTCGTCCTGGACGCCGTGCTGGTGATCCTTCGCACGATGTATCTCGACAGGCTTCCGGACACGGTCCCGGCGACGACCGCGGCGACCGTTTTCGACACTCTCGTGAGGTTCCTGCGCACTGAGCTGCGGGCGGTTCTCGTCGTCGGGCTGGTAGTCGCCGCAGCCGCCTTCGCCTCCGGCCCGTCGGTAACGGCGACCGGAATCCGCCGTGGAAGTACGGACGCTTTGGCCTGGCTTCGCGAACGCGGCGAAGCACTCGGCCTGAGGACCGGTCCGGTCGGGGCGTGGATCCATCGCAATCTGCGAGCCCTGCGCGTCGTGGTCGTCGCTGCGGCGGCAGTCGTCTTCGCCTTCTGGGACCGCCCGACCGGCAGCGCCGTACTGGTGCTCGCCGGCGCAACCGCCCTCGCTCTGGCACTCCTGCAATTCCTCGCGCGACCGCCGGCCGCCTCGGGGCGGACCGGCTGATGACTACCTCTGCACGGAAAGGAACCGAGCTGATGACAGTTCAACCCAGCAAGGGTGGTGCGCTCACGATTGATGCCGGACGCCTGTGGGCCGGTGGCCTTGCGACCGCAATCGTGGCCGCCCTGGTCGGTCTGGCCGGAATCCTGATCGCGCGTGGTGTCTTCGAGGTACCGATCCTCGCGCCCAAGGGACGTGGCGTGTGGGGCGACGCGGACACCACCGTCTACACACTGTGCTGTGCTGCGGCAGCGGGCCTCGCGACCGCGATCCTGCACCTGCTTCTCGTTTCTGCACCACGACCCTTGTCGTTCTTCGGCTGGATCATCTCCCTGGCGACGGTCGTCGCCGCGGTCGCGCCGTTCGCGACCGGCGGATCCCTGGAGTCGAAGGCGGCCACGGGCCTCATCAATCTCGCTGTCGGCGTCGCGACCGGTATCCTGCTGTCCGGAGCGGGCCGCTCGGCAATCACCCGCCCGCCGACCACCACGCATCAGGCTTTCTGAGGCGCCCGGCCGTCAGATCAGGCCGACGGAACGCGCCGTACGCAAGGCCGCCGACCGCTTCTCGACGCCGAGCTTCCGGTACAGCGACATGAGGTGCGTCTTGACGGTGTTCTCGGTGATGTACAGCGTCTGCGCGATCTCGGCGTACGAACTGCCGAGTGACAGCTGGTCGAGAACCTCCGCCTCCCGCGCGGTGAAACGGATCGTTGCTCCGTTGATCACCGCGTCGAGATGCCGCGGGGACGGTACGACGGATTCGTCCGCCGCCGGGATGGTTGGGACGAACGCCCTGGCAACGCGCTCGGGTGCGTCGTAGCGGGTCAGCTTGTCGAGCGCGATCTCGGCGAACGGATGCGCCGCCGGACGTCCGGCGTACGTCCGCAGCAGGTCCATGAAGGCCGGCTCGAGGCTGGCCATGGCGAGCGGGTGCAGCAGGTGCTGCGGCGCAACCTCGTTGAGGAGGTCGGCGAGCGCCTCCTCTGCGACCGCGCCGTCGCCCATGCGCAGCAAGAGGATGGTACGGAAGGCCTTGACCGACGCGGCGAGTGCCGGATGGACGTCAGGCAACGACAGCGCCGCGTCGACCGCGTCGAGAGTGGTTCGCACAGTGCCTTCGCCGATCGATCCGACGGCTCTCACCAGGGCGGCCTCGGCGGTGTTGCCGGACTCCTCGAGGACGATGATCTGGGCCGCGACCGACGCCTGGTCGCCGACCAGGATCGCTACCCACAGCCGGAGGAGTGCGAGATCCCGAACCAGGAACGTGGGCATCGGCCCGGACCTTCGCGGATCCGAGGCCAGTTCGAGACGGGCCTCGTCGAGCAGCCCTTCCTCGATCACGCCGGCGGTCGACATGGTGGCGCGGAGCGCTTCGACGACGACGTCCGAGCCGGCTGCGTCGGTCCTCGTCGCAGCGCGTTGCCAACGCCGCGCCTCGTCGATGTCGAGGCGGTTGAGAGCCGCCAGTGCGAGCACGAGCTGCGCCCGGACGATGTATTCGTCAGGCAGTCCGTGGCTCTTGGCTGCATCCAGGGCCGATTGAGCCGACCGGGCCGCGCTCTGCACCTGGCTGCGGACCAGCTCGATGACCGCCCGATCTGCCAGGCCGGCGCCGACCAGTCGGGGTTGGCGGGCCATCCGCGCGGTGACCAGTTCGTCGTCGAGATGACCGAGCGCGGCGTCCAGTTGATCTGCCAGCGTTTCGGCCTCGGCGAGTTCGAGGAGAAGCCAGGCCAGCCGCTCGACCCCGAGGACTGCGTGCCGGTCGCCGGCGTGTGAGGCGCGATCGAGCAGCGCTCGCCCTGCCCGGATCGCATCGTCGATGTCGTACCAGCCGAGGCGTGCCTCCCACAGCCGCAGGAGCGCGACATCGGTCTCGAGAGCACCCTGATCCGGGACCGCAGTACCTGCAGCTGTACCCCCAGCTGTACCCGCGGCGAGCAGCGCCGCGGCCTTGCCGGCGTCCATCAGCGCCCCGGTCAGGTCGCCGCTGAGGCGACGGAGGATGCCGCGGACGCCGCAGAGGTGCAGGTTCGCCTCTACGTAATCGTCGGGCAAGCCGTCGAATCCGGCCGCCACCAGCTCGACGTCGCCGGCCGCGAGAACAGCCGGACCGTAGAGCAGCAGCATCCGGGCGAGCAAGTCCGGCTCCGAGGCGGCGAGCGCGTGCCGGAGAGTGGCACGGCCGTCGCCGTGATGCTCGAAGTACACGGCTGCTCGACGATGTGCGGCGAGGACGCGGTTGGTGTTGTCCGAGCTGGCGGCGACGAACCGTCTCAGCAGCTCGACGAGCAGCGGGTGATAGCGGTACGTCGTACGGGAGCCGTCGCCGTACGCCGTGACCAGGAGACCACTTGCGGCCAGATCGGCCAGGATCGCCCCGGCCGCCTTGTCGCCGCTCAGGACGGTTGCCATCCGGGCCGTGACATCTGTTTCTCCGAAGGTGCAGATCAGCACCTTCCGGGTCTGCTCGTCCATGGTGTCGAAGGTCTCGCCGAGCAGTAGGTCGAGTACCGGACGTTCGGTCAGCACCGGCGTCTGCCGGCCACCGGCTACATCGATCGCGCGGGCGCCCAGGACCAGCGCACCGGCCCAGCCGCCGGCCCTCTCCTGAAGCCGCCGGACGTCCGAGTCGCTCACCCCACCGGCGTGCGCGTGCACGAGGGCAGCGGCCTCGGCATCACTGAACTGCAGGTCGCGGGAGCGGAGCGTCGACGCCTGGCCTCGCAACTCGAGCTCGAAGACCGGCAGCGGAAGATCGTAGCGGCTGGCCATCAACAGGCGTACGTCGTTCGTGTCCTTCGCGAGCAGCTCGGACAGCTGCTCGAACGTCCCGGCCGGCAGCAGGTGAGCGTCGTCGATGACAACGATCTCCGGGGTGGCCTCATCGCGCGACGATCCGGCCGGCGGAAGCAGCTTGTCGAGGGCGTCCGCGTCATGGCTGGCCGAGATCCACAGGACTGGTTCCTCGCGCCGCGCCGCCCAGTCCGCCAGTAGCACGGTCTTTCCGGTCCCGGCCGGCGCCACGAGCATCGACAGCGGCAGTCTGGATCCGCGGTCGAGCGCGGTCAGCAGGCGCTCGCGGGTCACCAGCGCTCGAGGTGGCCGGGGCGCCCGTCCGGAGGCACGTCCCATCGGCCGGTGTGCCGACCGATGTAGTGCGTCCCCGGTTTTCGGGCTCATGGCCGTCCGCCCCCTCCTCTGAGCACCGTCGCGGATCCGGCTTAGCTGGTCCCTCCCACCACTTCAACGAGACTAGCCGGTCCACAACGATTGTGGGAGGTACCGACAGCTATTGGCCTAGGCCGGGCCTGGCCGCATTCCGTGCCAGGCTTGCCAAACAAACATTCGTTGTGGATCGCAACCAAACCGGCCGAACGACAACGCTGTCAGCCGGCCGGCGTGAGAATGAGCCGGTTGTCTGCAATGACCTAGCAGCTGTAGATGAGGTGGGTGACGCCCTGGCCGGCGATGATCTCGGGGTTGGACAGGGCGAGCTGGTCGCTGATCCCGGTGAGCATCGGTGTGCCGGCGCCGAGGATCAGCGGCACCAGGTCGAGGCGGATCTCGTCGAGCAGCCCGGCCGTGATCGCCTGGCCGACGGTCGAGCCCGGGCCGACCCCGACCGCCTTGTCGCCGGCAGCTTTTCTCGCTTGCTCGATCGCGCTCTCGATCCCGTCGGTGACGAACGTGAACGGGGTTTCGGTCTCGATCGGCTCGTCCGGAGCGCGGTGGGTCACCACGAACACCGGCAGCCCGCCCGGATGCCTGCCGTCCCAGCCGTTGGTCATGTCGTAGAGCGTGCGGCCGACGACCAGCGCGCCGGTGCCCGCCATCATTTCGCGCAGGTACGCCGCCGTCGCCGCGTTCGTGCGATAGGTCAGCCGCTCCGGATCCTCCGACGGTGTCTCGACGTCACCGGCCCGGCACCAGGCGAACAACTTGTCGAACCCGCTGTGCCCGGGGCCGGCGATAAATCCGTCCAGCGATACCGACGCCTGGGTGAAAACCTTGCCCATCTCAATCCTCCTCACGCCCCGCCGAGGGACGACCTTGCGTCGAGCTAGCCTGCCACCCCACGGGGCGCTCGTGATCCTTCAGACTTCGCCTTCTTCACAACCGGCGCGAGGGCGTACCCGCGTACTGCGTGAACGTGTATGGGCTGAGGGCATGGTTCGGTGCATGCTGGGACGGCGGGCTGGTTGGTGGGAGGTGTTATGCGGCTTGACGGGAAGGTCGTGTTGGTCACGGGCGGGTCGGCCGGGATCGGGGCGGCTGTGGTCGAGCGGCTGGCGGCGGTCGGGGCGCGGGTGATTGTGCACGGGCGGTCCGAGGCGCGGGCTGACGCGATCGCCGAACAGGTCGGGGGAGTACCGGTCACCGGCGATCTTGCGGCGCCAGAGGCGGTTGCGGAGGCCGCGCTCGGTGTCCATGGGCGGATCGACGTACTGGTGGCCAATGCCGGCGTGGGGTGGTCGGGGCCGTTCGTCGAGATGCGGCGCGAAGAGATCGACCAGCTGGTTGCGATCGACCTGATCGCGCCACTGCAGTTGGCTCGTTGCCTGCTGCCCGCGATGATCGAGCGCCGCAGTGGGCACATCGCGCTGGTCGGCTCGATCGCCGGGCGTACGGCGGTGGCCGGTGAAGCCGTGTACGCCGCGACCAAGGCCGCGATCGACGTCTTCGCCGAGAGTCTGAGGCTCGAACTTCGTGGTACTGGTATCACCGTGAGCCTGATCGTCCCTGGTGTCGTGGACACCGGATTCTTCGCCGCGCGCGGCCGTGCGTACGACCGCAAGCGACCCCGTCCGCTGCCTGCGGCAACGGTCGCACAGGCCGTGGTCGATGGCATTGCCAACGATCGTGCCGAGACCTGGATTCCTGGTTGGCTACGGGTTGCGCCCGCCGTACGGGCAGTTGCTCCGGGACTGTACCGGCGGCTGGCGGCAAGGTTCGGTGAGCAGGTGCTTCCGCGGACCGAGGAGGGCCGGTGAACGGGATCGTCGTACCGTCGGCCGACGCGTTCTTCCTGCACATCGAGCCTACGGGTGCTGCTCAGCACGTCGGCGGCGTCGTGATGCTCGAGCCGACCGATCGGCGGCCGTCGATCGAGGAGGTGCGGAAGCTGGTCGGCGACGGATTCGCCCGGTTGCCGCGGATGCACCAGCGCCTGGCGCCGCCGTCGCGCTGGCGCCGTCCGCGATGGATCGAGGCCGGCGCGGCGGATCTGGACTGGCACGTGATCGAGCATCGCTCGACGGACGGTCGCGCCGGGCTCCTGCGGTACGTCGGGGATCTCGCGGAGCAGCCGATGCCACGCGACCGCCCGCTGTGGCGGATCGCGCTCGTGCGCGACGTCGGCCCGGGTGGTGCCGACGCGCTGGTGGTTCTCGTCCACCATTCGATTGCCGACGGCATCGGAACGGTCCTGCAGACCTTCAGCCTGTTCGAGCCACGCCCGGAGCTGCCGATGCCGACCGGTCCGGCACCCGGCCGACTCGCGCGGGCCGCCGCGGTCACAGTGGGCCTTGCCCAGCTCGCGACCGACGGCACCAGCAGGCCGCTGCCACCGGGCTCGCAGCGCCGCGATTTCCACGTCGCCGAGATCGAGTTGGACGTCGTACGACGAGCCGCCGCGGCGCGCGGTGTACGCGTCACCGACGTACTGATCGCGCTGCTCGCCGACGGCCTGTACGCCGCCGCTCCAGCGCTTGCGTGGTCGGTACACAAGCAGCTCCGGTTCTCGGTGACGACGATGGTGCGGACGCCGGACAGCGCCGCGGAGGGGAACGCGACGGCTGCGACCATGGTGGAGGTGCCGGTCGACGGACGTCCGTTCGACGAGCTGCTGACCGCGGTCTCCGCACGGACCGCACGGTTGCGCCGGCCGACACGGGCGATGGCGTCCCGGTTCGTGATGGCGACCGGTCTGCGGGCGGTGCCGGAGCCGTTCGTGCGCTGGTTCGCACGGACTGTCTACGGGCCGCGATTCCTGCACGCGGTCGTGTCGAACATGCCCGGGCCGGTGATACCGATGACGTTCGCCGGCGTGCCGCATCGTTGCGCGTACCCGATCTTGCCGTTGGTCCCCGGCACTCCGCTCGCCGTCGGTGCGCTGAGCTGGGGAGGTGTTCTGGGGATCGGCCTGGCAACCGACCCGCAACTGGTGAACGGCGCCGCGCTCGCCGATCATCTGCACCAGGCGCTGCGGAGATCAGGGACCGGGCCACTCCAGGGCGAGGAAGAGGCGAGCGCGTGACTCCGGGTCGTCCAGCCGCTCGCCGTACAGCGCCCTGAGACGCGCCATCCGGTAGCGCACCGTTTGCGGGTGGATGCTCAGTTCGTGCGCGATCGCCTGGCGGTCGCCGAAGTGCCGCAGCCAACTCGCCAGCGTCTCCGCGAGCCGTTCCCGGGCCGCGGCGGTCTCGCCCTCGAGCGGTGCGAGCATCTCGTCCCGCAAGGCGGCGACCAGGGACTCGTCCCGCCAGACGATGAGCGCGTCGAGATGTTCGTCCGCGAACACCGGGTCGTCGGTCAGTACGCCGGTCTTCCGCAGCCGGGCCGCGATCCGCGCGATCTCCAGGCTGCGGGGGAGTTGAGCCGGAGCGACCGAGTTGCCGATGACCGCGCCGAGACCGGCCAGCTCGCGGCTCAGTTGCAGCCGGCGACCCGGGCCGGACGGCGCGGGAACGATCGCGCCGACGACGACACCGTTGCGGCGGATCGGCAGCGCGCCTGGCTCGAGGCGGGCGACCAGCGTGGAGGCCGACTCATGGTCGGTGTCGCTGTAGATGACGACCGCGGCCGTGTCCGGCATCCGCCACGCGGCTTGCACGGCGGCTGTCTGGATCGCGTCGGTGCTCGCGCGGCCGGACAACAGCAGGTTCGCAAGCTCCTCGCGGCGGCGTTCGCGGGCCATCGCGTCGTCGATCTGCTCTTGCAGGTAACCATTGGCCGCCGAGAACGACAGCTGGTTGACGAACACGAAGACGGAGTCGGCCAGCGCGGCCAGGTTGTCGGGTGCGAAGTCCAGCCGCAG
>DASXXB010000506.1:0-1723 GCA_036503355.1 Kribbella sp.
TAGGTCCTGTCTGGTGATCCAGCGCCTACTGCGGGGCACTCGGCACGGCACCTCGCCGCACGGGACCGAAGGCCACGATGCTCCGCATCGAGACCTTCGCCCCCGCGCGCCGAGCTACCGCACCGAGCACCTCCTCGCTACGGCGCTGGATCACCAGACAGGACCTGGTCCAGACGGTCCTGGCCCGGGCGCATCGCAAGTGGGAGCGGATCAGTGCTGTCGATCGTCCGGAGGCCTATCTGCGAACGATGGTGGTCAACGAGTTCCTCAGCTGGCGCCGGTTGCTGAAGAACAACGAAGTACTGCTGTCCGAGCCGATCGAGCGTCCGGCGTACGACGATCTCGGCGCCCGTCAGGCCCAGCGGGACGCGACCTGGCGGTTGCTCGCCCGGTTGCCGCGCAAGCAGCGGGCTGTCCTGGTACTGCGGTACTACGAGGATCTCGCGGACGCGGAGATCGCCGAATTGCTCGGCGTCGCCGCCGCCACCGTCCGATCGAACGCCGCCCGCGCGCTGGCGACCCTGCGCGAACACCTGACTGCCGAGGAGGCGAGCTGACATGCCCGATCTGACCGACGAAGAGCTCGGCACCTTGCTCCGGGAAACCTTCGCCGACCGCGAGGCCCTGGCCGACCGCCGGCCCCTCGCCCGTCGACAGGCCCTCGGCTCGATGCTCGCCGAGTCGGTGCCTGTGGCCACGAAGCGCCGGAGCCTGACACCGGTCGTGCTGGCCGCCGCCACGGTCCTCGTCGTGCTCGCCGGCGTCCTGTACGGCGTCCAACGTCTCCACCCGGCAGCCACCCCCGAGCCGGCCGCCACGGTCACGCCCACGGCATCACCTGCCGCCTACACGACGAGGGACGCCGACGTGTGGGGGCTGGCGATCGGAGAGATGCTCCGGTCGTTCCAGATGCCGGGCAAGAAGCCGGCAGGCTTCAGCCCTTTCACGAGGGCGATCGTGGTGGACAGCCCGAGCGCCGCATCCGGCCGGGTGCGCCGCGGGCCGCAGTTCTCTGCGAACCAGCGCGTGATCATGTTCTCGCACACGATCCGGATCATGCCGGTGACGATTCTCGATCGGTCGCTGCCGGACGGCGTGAGCTGCTCGGCGTACCCCAAGACCGCGATCATTCGGCTCAGCGATGTGCTCGACAAGGGCGATCATTTGGAAGTCGGCGTGGCGCTGTCGATGCCGGCCGGGTGCAGCGGGACGACCTCGGCGCGATACCGGGTTGAGCCCAGGGGTGCGCACTGGGTCATCACGCAGAACCTGGGCCCGTGGACCCGGTGACTGCCAGCCAGTCCACCAGCAGGTTGTTGAACACGGTCGGCGTTTCCTCGTGGGGGAAATGTCCGGCGGTGGCGATGAGTTCGTGCCGCAGTGGGGCCGTGACCAGGTCGGGGGGAGTGATCGCGGTCGGAGACACCGCCGCGTCCTGCGCGCCTTGGAGTTGCAGGACGGGTACGGCGATCGGCGTCCGCATGCGCGCCGAGTACTTCCGCCCGTCCGGCCGCAGGCGCGACCGCGCGAACCAGCGGTGGTACTCGAGGGCGCAGTGCGGTGCCGGCCAGACCTGGAGCGCCGCGCGGTAGCGCCGGGACGCCTCGGCGTCCGGGAAGGTCCCGCCCGGTGCGGCCCAGGCGCGGAGCAGGCGTTCGATGTGGATGCCGTCCTGGGCGAGCAGCCGGCGTTCGGGCAGGATCGGCAACTGGAACCAGGCGGT
>DASXXB010000507.1:0-17502 GCA_036503355.1 Kribbella sp.
TACTGCGGGGCACTCGGCACGGCACCTCGCCGCACGGGACCGAAGGCCACGATGCTCCGCATCGAGACCTTCGCCCCCGCGCGCCGAGCTACCGCACCGAGCACCTCCTCGCTACGGCGCTGGATCACCAGACAGGACCTAGCCCGACCGTTGCAACAAGGTGCAACTTCGGCGCGTTCTGTCCCCCGCGCGCGTTATGCTCGCGCACGATCTCGAGGCTCCTCGAGGTCGCTCTTGTCCTGAGGGGGACTTCCAGAATGAAACTGCAGCGCTTCGCGCTTGCTCTGGCCGGGGTCGGCATGCTCGCCGCCACGGCCGCCACCGGCCCGGCCACCGCCGTCGTCCGGTCCAACCCGACGCCCGCGATCGCCGACTCGGCCCGGGGCAACCTGAAGACCACGCCGGACACCAAGCTCGCGTCCGCGGGATGCCAGCAGGACGTGGGATTCAACACCCCGACGCCGGGGATCAACGACGTCGTGATCACGCCGGCCAGGCCGCCGCGCGGAGAGTGGTACGCGGAGTTCCCGTTCGTCGGCACCCGTCTCAACACGACGTGGTACGGCGTGCAGACCGACACGCACTTCTACTACCACAGCCTGTTCGTGCAGAACGGCACGCTGTACCGCGGTGTCACCTACTTCGACACCGACAACGCGCGGCCGACGTACGCGCGGATCGGCTCCGGCTGGACCAGCTTCACCCAGCTCGTGACGTCGAACTACGCGATCACTGCACCGAACCGTTCGTACCTGTACGGGCTGAGCACCAACGGCAGCCTGTACCGCTACGCGGCCTCGCGTGCCACCTTCCGGGCACTCGGCCACTTCCCGGGCTTCAGGGGCTTCAAGGCGATGACCGTGATCTCCGAGACCCCGACCTACGACACGCTGCTGATGACCACCAAGGCAGGCGCGCTCTGGACGGTCCGGATCCCGGCCGCCGCCTCGACCAAGCCGATCCTGAAGCTGGTCCGGAGCTCGGGCTTCGCGGCGTACGAGTCGCTGGCTGCCAGGGAGTGCGGTACCAGGGGCGGCACGCTGGTGACCGGTTTCGACAACGACACCGACTCCGTCTACCAGTACGCGATGAGCAAGTTCAACGGCTCGAAGACCGCGGTCACGTCGTACGGCCGGGTCCCCGGCGGCACCGTCCGGGGCACCGGCATCTTCTCGGTCACCGGCCACTGGAACCAGTTGGCGGGGGAGTGATCCTGCAGTAGTGCAGAGCCGGGGGCGCCGCGTGTGGCGGCGCCCCCCGGTTCTGTTTTCAGAGGTTCTTCTGGTAGTCGAGGATGCGGGCGACGATCCGGTAGTTGAGCTGTTCGTTGATGCCGATCATGTGGCTGTTGGACTCGGCGTTCCAGGTGTCGATCTGGGCCAGCGCGGGCTCGGTCTCGCGCAGGTGCAGGAGCATGGCCGACTTCAGCAGCGCGCCCAGGCGGTGGCCACGGTGGTCACGGGACACGGCCGTGTCGTGCTGCTCGCCGATGTGCGGGCGCTCGCGCTCGACGGCAACTACGGTGTGGCCGGCCAGCTCGCCGGTGGCCTTCTCACGGGCGACGATCCGGTGGACCCTCCGCTCGCCCTTCTCCTGCGCCTCCTCGTACGCGCGCAGGCGTTCCCGGCTGAACACGTCGTCCTCGATGTCCAGGTCGTCCTTCGGCGCGTCGTTGATGGACGACGTGACCGCGACCATCCCGTCGATCATGTCGTCGGGGAGCGCACCGGTCAGGGTGATCAGCTCGTACGCCGACGAGGCCGCGACCGCGCCGTCGTACAGCGACTGCACGATCGACCAGTCGAGTCCGGTCAGGTCCTGGCGGCGATTGATCTCGACCGACTTCTGCACGTACCCGTTCCGGCCGGCCAATGCGATCGTGTCCGGGCGGTCGTAGCCGCTGTACCCGAGGTTCCGGCGGCCGCTGTCGCGCCCGAGCTGCTCGGCGTACTCGATCAGTGCCGTGCCGAGCGTGCCGTCACGATGGTCCGGATGCAGCGCGAGGTTGAACCACAGATGATCGGTGTTGTCGTACGTCGGCTGCGAGACGACGAGCAGGCCGATCGGCGTACCGTCGTCGTCCCGCGCCAGGTAGGCCTTCTCCGGGTCCAGATCCCAGCCGTAGCGGAGCATGTTCGCGAAGCTGCGTGGGGTCGGCAGCAGCGCCTCCGGGCAGTCGCGCTGCGCGGCGGCCTGTTGTACGCCGACCGCGTCGGCGCACCCGGCCTCGTCGTCGGGTGCGAGTTCGGTGATCTTCACGTCCACAGCGTCCACCGGGACGGCCGGTTACCGCATCTGGTTTATCCGCGGTCAGGCGTTGGCATGCCGTACGCGTGGTCGACGGTCATCGAGAACATCAGCCGTTTGTCCTGCACCATCACGGCGCGGTACTCGTCCCAGTCCGGGTGCTCGCCGGTCGCGGTCCGGTAATAGTCGACCAGATCCTCGACCACGTCGTCGTGCGGGTCGGCCGCCACCGGGCTGAGCTCCGCCTTGCCTTCGAGCACCAGGTACGAACGTCCACGCGGACCGTTGACGTACAGGCTGGCGCGCGGGTCGCGTCGCAGGTTCTTGGTCTTGGCGCGGCCGTCGGTGAGCGAGATCCGCACCCGGCTGCCGTCGAACACATAGGTGATGTTGGACAGCTGCGGCCGGCCGTCGCGCTTGAGCGTCACCAGTACGCCGAGCCCGTGCATGCCGAGCCGGTCGAGGAGGGTTTCCGTCATGCCACAACCTTAGATATTCAAGCGCCCTTGAAGGCAAGGAAGGGCTTCACGGTGGACAGCCAGCGCTCCGGTTCGCGGGTGTGGATGCGGTGGCCGGCCGCGATCGTGGTGACTGTTGCCGATGGCATCGACTCGGCGAGGAGACGGAAACGGGTCTGGTCGAGATGGCTCTTCGGGCCGCCGGCCAGGATCAGTGCCGGCGCGGTCACCAGCGGCAGGCCCGCCCACCAGGACGGTTGTGGCCGGCGGAGGTCGGTGATCACGTCCGCGAGCAGACGGGGATCGCAGCGGCGGCGGGTCAGCCAGGCGGCCGCTCGGAGCGCCGGCACGGGCATCGAGCGGATGGTCGGGCTGCTGTCCCGGTCGTGTCGGGGCGGGACCGGGATCTCCTCGAGTACGAGGCGCTCGACCCGTCCGGGATCGGCGATCGCGACGGCGGTGGCGACGAACGCTCCCAGCGAGTTCCCGATCAGCGTCAGGCGGTCAAGGTTGTCGAGCTCACGCAGTACCTGATCCCGGAAGTCTGTGAGCCGGTACGGGCGACGCCGTGGTGCGTTCCCGTGGCCGAGCAGCGTGGGGCGGTGCACCCGGTAGCCGAGCGCCTCGAACTCACCGACGAAGCGGTCCCAGGTCGACGGGCCGCTCGTACCCGCGTGCAGACACACCAGATCTTTCACTCGTTGCTCCCTTCAAACACTCCGACAGCGATCGTGTAGACAGTGTCTACGGGACGGTCATGGGCCCTGTCTACTGGAACCTGTGGATCGGCTGAAGAAGGGTGCCGCAGCCTGGCCCGAGGGGGCTCGCGCCGGACACGATCGGACGCATGACCGGGATCAGCTCGAGAGTCTTTGACGAACCCGCCCTGGTCCGGCGGCTGAACGACCGGCTGGGCTTCGGTCCGGCGCCGGGCGACCTGGACGCCGGCTTCGACGCGACCGTACGTCGTCTACTCGGTCCTGCCACGGACCCGGCCGCCGCCGCGATCACCCCACCCACCGGCCTCGAACCACCGGCCAAGGTGAAGAAGAACAAGGATGCAGCGAAGGACGAGAAGAAGGACGAGAAGAAGGCCGCCAATCGGGAGCGGGCTGGGCAGGAGCGGAAGCTGACGGTCTGGTGGCTCGACCGGATGGTGGTGAGCAGGACCGCGGGGGAGCGGCTCACCTGGTTCTGGCACGGGCATTTCGCGACCAGCAACCAGAAGGTCCGCAACGCCGCCTGGATGCTGGCCCAGAACCAGACCCAGCGCAGGCTCGCCCTCGGCCGGTTCGGCGACCTCGCGCAGGCGATGATTGTCGACAATGCGATGATCCGATGGCTGGATGGTCAACGAAATCGCAAGGGCTCGCCGAACGAGAACCTCGCGCGCGAGTTCATGGAACTGTTCACCCTCGGCATCGGGCACTACCAGGAGGCCGACGTACAGCAGGGCGCGCGCTGCCTCACCGGCTGGGTGCTGGACGAGAAGGGCGCGACCTTCCAGCGGCGGCGGTTCGACTCCGGGACGAAGACGGTGCTCGGCAGGACCGGCGACTTCGACGCGAAGGGGTTCGCGGCGCTCGCGCTCGCACAACCGGCGTCGGCCGGGTTCGTGATCGGGCGGCTGTGGTTCCGGCTGGTGTCGGCGACCCCGCCCCCGGCCGCGACAGTCGCCCGGCTGACGGCGGCGTACGGCAGTGGTCGCGACGTGAGGTCGTTGCTGACGGCAATGGTCGCCGAGCCGGGGTTCAGGGATCCGGCGTCGAGTCTGGTGAAGCAGCCGGTGGAGTGGACGGTCGGCCTGTTGCGGGCGCTGGGACTGCGGCCGGGGAAGCTGGACGAGAAGGAGCAGACCAAGCTGCTCGCCGGGCTGCGCGGGATGGGGCAGCTGCCGTACCGCCCGCCCAGCGTCGGTGGATGGCCGTCCGGCGCGAGTTGGCTGACCACCTCGGCCGGGATGACGCGCCTGCAACTCGCGCAGCAGCTGGCGAAGAAGGCCGACCTGTCGACTGTCGACAAGGCAACAGATCGAGTCGGCGCCGTCGGCGCACTGCTCGGTGTCGACAACTGGTCCGAGCGGACCCGTGCGGCACTCGCCGGGGTGAAGGAGCCGTCGCAGCTGGTCGCGGTCGCGGCGTGCGCCCCCGAGTACGTCGTGAGCGGCTAGGAGGAGATTGTGGACAATCTGACGAGGCGACGGTTCCTGGCGCTCAGTGGCGTGACGGCGGCCGGGGCGCTGGCCGCGGGCGCGACGCAGGTCGACTGGTCCGGCCTGATGGCGGCGGCGGTGGAGGATCCGCTGCCGAGCGATCAGTCGGTGCTGGTGGTGATCACGCTGTACGGCGGGAACGACGGGCTCAACACGGTCGTCCCGGCGACGGATCCGGCGTACCAGAAGGCGCGGCCGGACCTCGCGTACGGCGAGAACGACGTACTGGACCTCGGCGACGGGCTCGGGCTGAATCCCGGGATGAAGGGCCTGAAGGGATTCTGGGACGACAAGCGGCTGGCGATCGTCCGCGGCGTCGGGTACCCGGACCCCGACCGCAGCCACTTCCGGTCGATGGCGATCTGGCAGACCGCGTCGCCGAAGTCGCCGGTGCCGAGCGGATGGCTCGGCCGCTGGCTGGACGCGACCGGAGCAGATCCGCTGCGGGCGGTCTCCGTCGAACCGACGCTGCCGCCGTTGCTGGCCGGCGAGACCACGGCCGCCGCGTCGCTGCCGTTGCGTGGGTTGGCGTTGCCCGGCGGTGCTCTCGGTACGGCGTACGCGGCGTTGGGGAAACCGAGTCCGGGCGAGGGGCCGTGGCAGGCGCGCGCGGCGAAGTCCGTGCTGGATCTGCAGAACGCGGCACAGGTGCTGGGCAAGGCGGTACGCACCGGTCACGAGCCGGAGGAGTCCGACGACGAGGAACGGACGAAGGGCGCATCCGCGGGCGGTACGTCGCAGCTCGGTGCCCAGCTCGAACTGATCGCGGGACTGATCGAAGCCGGCGTACCGACCCGGGCGTACTCGGCTTCGCTGGGCGGATTCGACACGCATGCGGACGAACGCGGGACGCAGCAACGGCTGCTGACCGAACTCGACGGTGCGCTGACGCCGTTCGTGCAGCGGTTGCAGAAGACGGACCGCGGGAAGAACGCGGTGGTGCTCGTGTACTCCGAGTTCGGGCGCCGGGTCCAGGCGAACGGGAGCGACGGCACGGATCATGGCACGGCGGGGCCGGTGTTCGTACTGGGGGAGAAGGTCGCCGGCGGGTTCTACGGCGAGCAACCGAGCCTGACCGACCTGTCCAACGGCGACCTCAGGTCCACCACCGACTTCCGCGACGTGTACGCCACAGTCCTCCAAGACGTCCTGGGAGCCGACCCCGGCCAAATCCTTGCCGGCCACCAGACCACCATCGACACCCTGCTACGGACCTGACCAACCGCCCCCACCCACCAGAGGCGGCGGGTCGAGGACCGTTCGTGTCAGGTGTGGGGCGGGAGGTGGAGGTGGAAGGCGGCGCCGGGGTGGCCGTCGGGGCGGTCGGTGACGGTCAGGTTGCCGCCATGCGCCTGGGCGATGCCTTGGGCGATGGCGAGGCCGAGGCCGGCGCCTTTGCTGTGCGGGCCGTGGACGAGGCGGGCGAAGATGCGGTCGCGGGCGGGCGGAGGTACGCCGGGGCCGTCGTCCTCGACCAGTACGCCGGTTGTCGTGACCGTGATGCGCAGTGCGTGGGCGCCGGCCTGGTGGGCGTTGTCGACCAGGTTGGTGAGGATCTGGGTGAGGCGGTCGGAGTCGGCGGTGACGGTCGCCGTACCGCGGATGTCGACGGTGGCTTCGGGCGCCACCAGGCGAAGGCGGGCGGCCTGGGCTTCGGCGAGTTGGCGGAGGTCGACCGGTGCGAGGTGGAGCTGGAGGCCGGCGTCGATGCGGCTGAGTTCGAGCAGGTCGGCGACCAGGGTGCCGGCGCGGCGGGACTCGCGGACGAGGAGCAGTTCGAGTTCTTCACGGTGTGCGGCCGGTGCCTGCGGGCCGAGTTGGATCAACGTCTCGGCGGCCGTCTGCAGGCCCGCGACCGGCGTCCGCAACTCATGCGCCGCATCCGCGACGAACTCCCGCATCCGATCCTCGGACCGCCGCGCCACCTCTTCGGACTTGCGGGCGGTGTCTTCGGCGCCTTCCAGGGCGTCGAGCATTTCGTCGAAGGCGGCCGCGGTGCGGCCGAGCTCGGTGTCGGCGCGTTCCGGCTGCAACCGCCCGCCGCGGCGGCCGGCCGCGATCGATCGTGCCAGCCCGGTCATCGCGTCCAGCGGCGCCAGCGCGAACCGCATCCCGATCACGAGCCCGAGCGCCGTGATCAGGATCGCCGCGGCGCCGGACAGCAACAACACCGTCCGCAGCCGAGCGCTCGCATCGGCCAGCAACCCGGTGTCCGCGGACAGCAGCAGCGTCGCGCCCTTCGTCTGCTGGCCGGCCTGCAACGTCGCCTTCACCTGCCGTACGGTCCCGCCCGGATCGATCGGCGGAGCGCCCAGCTGCCGTCCACCCCGCAGTACCAGCGTCACGCGTACGCCGTCCGCGTCCACCCGCCGTACCAAGTTGCCTGGCGCAACGTTCTGGCGGGCGAGCTGTTGGGCCAGCTGCGCGCGCCCGGTGAGCAGCGAGTCGAGGCTGCGCTCGGCCTGCGCGTCGAACACCGCCTTCACGGTCAACCCGGTGATCGGCAGCACCACCAGCAGTACGGCGATGGCGGTCAACGTCACCCGGACCCGAAGCGACAGGTTCACGATCGCAACACGTACCCGGAGCCGCGAACCGTGTGCAGCAGCCGCGGTCCGTGGGCCTCGAGCTTGCGACGCAGACCGCTGACGTACACCTCGACCAGGTTGTCGGCGAAGTCGTCGTACCCCCAGACCGCGGTCAGCAACTGGGTCTTGCCGACCACCTTCTCCGCGCGGCCGGCGAGGAACGCGAGCAGCTTGAACTCCGTTGCCGTCAGCTCGATCGCCGTCCCGCCACGGCGTACCGCCTGGGCCTCGACGTCCACCTCGAGATCCCCGACCGCGATGACGGTCCGCAGACGGCCCATCCGCCGCAGCACGGCCTCGACCCGGGCGATCAGCTCGGCGAGGACGAACGGCTTGACCACGTAGTCGTCCGCGCCGGTCCGCAGGCCGTGCAGGCGGTCGCCGACGGCGTCGCGGGCGGTCAGCAGGATGACGCCGGCGTTCGACGTCTCGCGGGCGATCGTCAGCAGTTCGAACCCGTCGCGCCCCGGCAGCATCACGTCGAGCAGCACGAGGTCCGGCCGGTACTGCGACAGCTCCCGCTCGAGGGCGTCGCCGTCCGGCCGGGTGCGGACGTCGTACCCGGCCTCGGTCAGCGCGATCCCGACGGCGGTCCGGATCGGCTCCGCGTCCTCCACGACCAGTACGCGCGGCGTCATGCCGTCATCCTTGCATCGCACCGCGCCCGCGTCCCGGAACCTTCAGGACATCCTCAGCAAGGGACCCGTCACTCTCCGTGTCTCGCTGATCGAGACCCCCGGTTCGACGGGCCGGGGGAGTTGCGCATAGACTCCCTGGCATCATGCGGCACCAGCTTCTCCTCCTTCGCTGCCGCGGCGAGGCCTGACAAGGCCGGTTCCCTCGCCGCGGAGTCCTGACGTACGCCGGTCGTCCCTCACGACACCCGTACTTCCGAGGAGAACCCCCGTGGCACCGAAGAACCAGCCCAAGCCCGTGCAACAGCCGTCCGGTATGCCGATCCACCGCTACCGCGCGTTCCCGCCGATTGACCTGCCGGACCGCACCTGGCCGGCCAAGTCCGTCGACAAGACGCCGCGCTGGCTGTCCACCGACCTTCGCGACGGCAACCAGGCGCTGGTCGAGCCGATGTCGCCGGCCCGCAAGCGGCGGATGTTCGACCTGTTGGTAAAGATGGGCTACAAGGAGATCGAGGTCGGTTTCCCGAGCGCCAGCCAGTACGACTTCGACTTCGTCCGGAGCCTGATCGAGGACGACGTGATCCCGGACGACGTGACGATCTCGGTGCTGACCCAGGCGCGCGAGGAGCTCATCGAGCGCACCGTGCAGTCGCTGCAGGGCTCGCCGAAGGCGACGATCCACCTGTACAACGCGACCGCCCCGCTGTTCCGCCGGGTGGTGTTCAACGTCGACAAGGCCGAGTGCCGCACGATCGCCGTCCGCGGCACCGAGACGGTCATGAAGTACGCCGACGAGATCCTCGGCGACTGCGAGTTCGGGTACCAGTACAGCCCGGAGATCTTCACCGGTACCGAAATGGAGTTCGCGCTCGAGGTCTGCGAGGCGGTCAGCGACGTCTGGCAGCCCGCCGAGGGCCGCGAGATCATCCTGAACCTGCCCGCCACCGTCGAGATGTGCACCCCGAACGTGTACGCCGACCAGATCGAGTGGTTCGGCCGCAACCTGACCCGTCGTGAGCACAGCACGATCAGCCTGCACCCGCACAACGACCGCGGTACGGCGGTGGCGGCGACCGAGCTGGCGCTGATGGCCGGTGCGGACCGTGTCGAGGGCTGCCTGTTCGGCCACGGCGAGCGGACCGGCAACGTCGACCTGGTGACGCTGGGGATGAACCTGTTCAGCCAGGGCATCGACCCGCAGATCGACTTCTCCGACATCGACGAGATCCGCCGTACGGTCGAGTACTGCACGCAGATGCGGGTCCCGGAGCGGCAGCCGTACGCCGGTGACCTGGTCTACACCGCTTTCTCCGGGTCGCACCAGGACGCGATCAAGAAGGGCCTGGAGGCGCTCGACAAGCAGGCCGCCGCCGAGGGCCGGCCGGTGAGCGAGATCGCCTGGGAGGCGCCGTACCTGCCGATCGACCCGAAGGACGTCGGCCGGTCCTACGAGGCCGTGATCCGGGTCAACTCGCAGTCCTGCAAGGGCGGCGTCGCGTACATCATGAAGTCCGAGCACCGGCTCGACCTGCCGCGCCGGCTGCAGATCGAGTTCAGCCGGGTGATCCAGCAGCACACCGACACCGAGGGCGGCGAGGTCGGCCCGCAGGTGATGTGGGACATCTTCGCCGCCGAGTACCTCGCGCCCGGCAAGCTGTCGCTGCTGACCGTGAACTCGACGTCCGGTGAAGGCCATGGCGACCAGCTGCGGGTTCAGGTCTATGCCGATGGCGTTCCCCACGAACTGGTTGGCGAGGGCAACGGTCCGGTGTCGGCGTTCGTGGACGCGCTGCAGCCGCTGAAGTACGACGTCCGGGTCCTCGACTACCACGAGCACGCGCTCTCGGCCGGCGGCGACGCGCTGGCCGCGGCGTACGTCGAGTGCGAGGTCGGCGACGAGGTGTTCTGGGGTGTCGGCCGCGACGCGAACATTCTCACTGCCTCACTGAAGGCGGTCGTCTCGGCCGTCAACCGCGCCACGCGCTGACCTGTCTACCCGAGTGCCCGCCTCCGTGTCGGAGGCGGGCACTTCCTGTACGCCCCGGTATCGTTTCGTCACGGTCCGCAACGTTGTCTCAACGTTGCCTCAAGTCGTTGACTCGGGGACCAGTGCTGCGCAGACTAGCGTCACTATGCGCAGATCCTTGCAAGACAGTGTTACTAAGTCTTAGCTGAGAGGGTCTGCGCCACCGACTTTCCCTGGCAGTCGCGTGGAGGTGAGCAGTGAGCGGTGCGGTCGATACGTCCGCGGCGGAACTGATCGAAGGTCCCGCCGTCGAACCGAGACCTTCGGCCGTACGGCGGTTCTTCAGCGCCTGGCTGGTGCGAAGACTGTTCAAAGCGGTCCTGACGGTCTTCATCATGACGACCGGTACGTTCTTCATGGTCCGGCTGCTGCCCGGCAACCCGGTCGAGACCTACATCCAGACGCAGATCGCGCAGACCGGTGTCTCCTACGAGGCGGCCGCGGCGCAGGCGAAGAACCTGTTCTCGCTGGACCCGAACGAGCCGCTCATCACGCAGTACTTCCACTACATGCTGAACATGCTGCACGGCGACTTCGGCAACTCGCTGCTCTCGCCGGGCACCACGGTGGCCTCGGTGATCAAGACCTACCTGCCGTGGACGCTGTTCTCGGTCGGTGTCGCGACGGTGTTCAGCTTCATCATCGGGATCGCGGCCGGGATGATCATGGCCTACCGCCGCGAGACCTGGATCGATCACCTGCTGACGTCGATCGGCTCGCTGCTGCACGCGATCCCGAACTACATCCTGGCGATCCTGATCGTGGTCTTCCTCGGCGTGAAGCTGCAGCTGTTCGACCTCACCCAGGCGCGCGGCTCGTACACGCCGGGCGTGACACCGTCGTTCAGCTTCAGCTTCCTGAACGACATCTTCTACCACGCGATGCTGCCGATCCTGGCCTACGCGCTGACCACGGTCGGCTCCTGGGCGCTGGTGATGAAGTCGTCGACGGTGGAGACACTCGGCGAGGACTACGTGACGGTGGCTCGGGCGCGCGGCCTGTCCGACAGCCGGATCCGGAGCGGGTACGTCGGGCGCAACGCCGTACTGCCGCTGTTCAGCCAGCTCGCGGTGTCGCTCGGTTTCGTGGTCGGCGGCTCGATCTTCGTCGAGCGGATCTTCGGCTACCAGGGCATCGGGTTCAGCCTCTACAACGCGGTCAACGGGCGTGACTACGCGGTGCTGCAGGGCATCTTCCTGGTGGTCACGATCTCGGTCGTGGTCGCCAACCTGCTCGCCGACCTGCTCTACAGCCAGCTGGATCCGCGGATCCGGGTCCAGGGCAAGGGCAAGGGGTGACACGATGACCGAGGCAACTATCCCCGTCACGTCGGTCGGTACGACCGGTGTCTCCCGCTTCGCCGGCATTCTGCGGTCGCTGCGTCGCAGCCCCGCCGGGTTCATCGGCTTCCTGATCGTCGCGCTGCTGGTGCTGATCACCGCGATCGTGCCGTTCTTCCTCCCGGACGTCGCGCCGAACGTCAAGGAGATCCTGCTCCCGGCGGGTTCGCCCGGGCACCTGCTCGGCACCGACAACGAGGGCAAGGACGTCCTGATCCAGATGATCGGCGGCGGCCGGACGGTGATCTTCGTCGGCTTCTTCGCCGCGGCGATCTCGACCGCGCTGGCGATCGTGCTCGGCTCGCTGGCGGCGTACCTCGGCGGCTGGGTCGACTCGGTCGTGGTGACGCTGGCCGACGTCTTCCTGACGGTCCCGCAAATCGTGCTGCTCGCAGTCCTCGGCGCATTCTTCAAGCTGGACTCGCCGTTCCTGCTGGCGTTGCTGGTCGGCGGCCTGGCCTGGCCGGTGCTGACCCGCGCCGTGCGGGCGCAGGTGTTCTCGCTGAAGGAACGCGAGTTCGTCGAGGCCGCGCGGCTGCTCGACCTCGGCACGATCCGCGTGGTGTTCGTCGAGATCCTGCCGAACATGGCCAGCTTCATCCTGATGAACTTCATGATCGGTGTGACCAACGCGATCTACCAGCTGGTCGGCCTGTACCTGCTCGGCCTGGCGCCGCTGACCGGGTCGAACTGGGGCATCATGCTGAACCGCGCCTGGATCGCCGGCGCCATCTTCAACGACGCGAGCCTGGCCTGGATCCTCAGCCCGGTGGTCGCGATCATCCTGCTGCTGCTCGGACTGGTGATGATGACGAGATCCCTCGAAGAGATCCTCAACCCGCGCCTCAGGGACCGGTGAGCGCGATGAAAGGCAACACTTCGACAGCTTCGAGCGCCCGCGCCGTCCGCGGCGGCCAGGGCAAGCCGCTGCTCTCGATCCGCGACTTCAAGGTCGAGTACCGGACCGGGTCCGGTACGACGGTGCAGGCGGTCCGCGGCGTCGACCTCGACCTGTTCCCGGGCGAGAGCCTCGCGCTGGTGGGGGAGAGCGGCTGCGGCAAGACGACGTTCGGGCTCGGCCTGCTGCGGTTGCTTCCGCGGCTCGGCCACGCCAGCGGCAAGGTGACGTTCAACCGCGGTGACGGGACCGAGATCGACGTCCTCGGCCTCGACGGCCGGGACCTGCGGCAGTTCCGCTGGCGGGACGCGGCGATGGTGTTCCAGGGCGCGATGAACGCGTTCAACCCGGTACTGAAGATCCGCGCGCACATGCACGACACGATGCGCGCACACACCAAGGCGAGCAAGCAGGAGATCGAGGAGCGGGCCGGCGAACTGCTCCGGCTGGTCCGGCTCGAGCCGTCGCGGGTGATGGACAGCTACCCGCACGAACTGTCCGGCGGGATGCGGCAGCGCGTGCTGATCGCGATGAGCCTGCTGCTCGAACCCGAGGTGCTGATCCTCGACGAGCCGACCACCGCGCTCGACATCCTCACCCAGCGGTCGGTCGTCGACGTCCTGCACGAGGTGCGTGACCGGCTCGGGTTCTCGATGATCTTCATCTCCCACGACCTGTCGCTGGCCGCCGAGCTCGCCGACCGCGTCGCGACGATGTACGCCGGCCGCATCATCGAGACCGGCGGTGTGCGGGACATGTTCTACCGGCCGCGCCACCCGTACACGCTCGGCCTGATCAAGGCGGTGCCGCCGATCGTGGGCGACCTGCCCGACATGGAGTCGATCCCGGGCGGTCCGCCGAGCCTCGCGGCGCTGCCGGAGGGCTGCACGTTCAACCCGCGTTGCAAGTTCGCGACCGAGGAGTGCAAGCAGGAGGACCCGCCGCTGCTGCCCGTCAGCGACGTGCCGGGTGAGGCCCACGAGGCCGCCTGCATCCATTGGAAGGACGTGCACCTCGAGCGCGAGGTGCCGAACGAGAACCTGGGGACCGCATCATGAGCGCGCTGGAGAAGTCCCCCGACACCCCTGAGGCGACTGCCCGGACGCCGCTGATGACGCTCGGCGGGGTCAGCCAGGTGTTCGACACCAAGTCCGGCCCGATCCGGGCCGTGGACAACATCAACCTGTCGGTCAACCCCGGCGAGGTGCTCTGCCTGGTCGGCGAGAGCGGCTCCGGGAAGACGACCGCGGCCCGGATGGCGGCCGGCCTGGCCCGGCCCAGCAGCGGGCAGGTCGCGTACGACGGGACCGACATCTGGTCGATGAACCGCAACGACTTCGGCACGTTCCGCCGCAGCGTGCAGTACGTCCACCAGGACCCGTACGCCTCGCTGAACCCGACCCGGACGATCCAGCAGACGATCACCGCGCCGCTGCTCAAGCACGGTGTCGTGAAGACCAAGAAGGAGGCCGCCGAGCGGGCGGCCGAGCTGCTCACCAAGGTCGACCTGTCCCCGGCCGAGAACTACCTGCCGAAGTACCCGCACCAACTGTCCGGAGGTCAGCGGCAGCGGGTCGCCGTCGCGCGGGCGCTGACGCTGGACCCGAAGCTGATCATCGCCGACGAGTCCACGTCGATGCTGGACGTGTCGATCCGGATCAGCGTGCTGGCGATGCTCGGCCGGCTGCGCGACGACCTCGGCGTGGGTTTCCTGTTCATCACCCACGACCTGGCGATCGCGAAGTACTTCGGCTGGAACGGCAAGACCGCGGTGATGTACCTCGGCCGGATCGTCGAGTTCGGTCCGACGCCCAAGATCATCAACGCGCCGACGCATCCGTACACCCGGGCGCTGATCGACGCGATCCCGGAGCCGGATCCGGACCTGACCAAGACCAAGGGCCGGGAATCCCTGCGCAGCCTGGAGATCCCGAGCCTGGCCGACCTCCCGTCCGGGTGCACGTTCCACCCGCGCTGCCCACTGTTCGAGGACGGGCTGTGCGACGGGAAGGTGCCACAGCTCGTCGAGATCAGGTCCGGTCAGTCCGCGGCATGTCACGTGGTCGCGCGCGACGGCGTACCGGAAACTGTGCCGGATGAACCGGGGAGCTGATGACACCCCAGATCGGCCGGGCGGCGCTCGGCTGGGCAGCCTTCCTGGTGCTGGCCAGCGGAGTCCTGTTGCTCACGCTGACCCCCGGTACGGCGGAGTTCGTCGTCACCTTGTTCACCTTGTGTTTGGGCCTGCTACTGGGCCTGGTGGTCGTCGTCGGAGTGGTCATCACCCGGCGGCGGGAAAAACGCGAGGGCGGTAGTTAATCCCACCAGCAGTACCTGGCCAGACATGGGCGTGTGGTCAGTCCAGAAAGGACGAAGGATGAGTCCCACCGGCACCAACGATTCCGGCTCCAACGCTCCGGGCGCGAGCGCCCGCACCAACGCGATTTCCCGCCGGCACGTGCTCCAGATCTTCGGCATCGCCGGTGTCGGCGTGGCCGGCATCGGGTCACTGGAGGCGTGCTCGCCGAGCAAGCCGAACGCCAGCGGGGGCGGCGGCAGCAACGCCAGCAAGGAGTTCCACGGCGCGTACCCGTACCAGCTGCCGCCGAAGGGTCACTTCAACCTGGGTCCCGGTGTGCTCGACGGCATCCAGATGGCGACCAGTCCGTACAACGACCTGATCTACCCCAGCGCCGGCCTGTACTACTGGGCCGACAAGAAGTGGGAGTGGATGATGGCCGAGTCCGGCACGCTGGACGAGGCGACCAAGACCTACACCCTGAAGCTGCGTTCCGGGCTGACCTGGAGCGACGGCAAGCCGGTGACGGCCAAGGACGTCGTGTCGACGTTCAACCTGCAGTGGCTGATGCGGCAGCCACCGTGGACCTTCCTGTCCGACGTCAAGGCGCAGGACGACACCACCGCGGTGTTCACCATCGGTACGCCGTCCACGGTGCTCGAGCGCTTCATCCTGCGCGCGCCGATCCTGCCGGACTCGGTCTACGGTGAGTGGGCGAGCAAGGCCGAGACGATCCGCAAGGCGAAGGGCAGCCTGGACAGCGGCGAGGGCAAGCAGCTGAACGGCGACTTCCAGAAGTTCCGGCCGCAGGACCCGGTCGTGTCCGGTCCGTTCAAGTACGACGTCAAGAGCATGACCAACTCGCAGATGACGCTGGTCAAGAACGACAAGGGCCTGTTCGCGGACAAGATCGGCTTCAACAAGGTCGTCCTGTACAACGGCGAGACCTCCGACGTCACGCCCGTCGTACTGAACAAGGACGTCGACTACGCCACCCACGGTTTCGCGGTGGCCACCGAGAAGACCCTGCAGTCCAGCGGTTTCCGGATCCTCCGGCCGCCGGTGTACTCGGGTCCGGCGCTGGTGTTCAACTACACCGCGCACCCCGAGCTGTCCGACCCGCGGGTCCGGCAGGCGATCGCCTACGTCCTGGACCGCAACGAGAACGGCACCGTCGCGCTCGGCGACTCGGGCAAGCCGTGCAAGTTCATGGCCGGCTTCTCCGACATCCTGGTGCCGGACTGGGTCTCGGACGCCGACCAGAAGAAGCTCCAGGCCTACGAGAAGGACGAGGCCAAGGCCACCAGCCTGCTGCAGGCGGCCGGCTGGAAGAAGACCGGCGGCAAGTGGATGCTGCCGAGCGGCAAGCCCGCCGCGTACGACATCAAGTTCCCGACCGAGTTCGCCGACTGGAACCCGGCCGCCACCAACGCGGCCGACCAGCTGAACAAGTTCGGGTTCAACATCACCAAGCGGGGTATCACCTTCACCCAGCTGAACCCCGACGTACTGACCGGCAAGTTCGACTTCGCGATCCAGACCTGGGGCGCGTCGAACCACCCGCACCCGTACTTCGCGTTCGTCCAGGACCTGTACACGTTCAACTACGTGGTGGCCGCGAACCAGGGCGGCAAGGGCATGAACTTCCCGCTCAAGCAGACCACCTCGGCCGGTCCGATCGACCTGAAGTCCGTGGTGGACAAGTCCGCGCAGGGCCTGGACGTCGACGAGCAGAAGAAGAACGTCACCGCCGCGGCGATGGCGTTCAACGAACTGCTGCCGATCATCCCGCTCTGGGAGCGCTACGGTAACAACCCGGCGCTCGAGGGCAAGCGGGTGGCGAAGTTCCCGGCCGACGACGACCCGATCCTGAAGAACGCGCCGTACGCGGACAACTTCGTGATCATGTACATGTACCAGGGCAAGGTCGCGCCGGTCTAAAGAGCTGGCGTTCTGACCCGATTGTTTGGTTGGGTCGGCCGGGTGATCTGCCTTCGCGAGATCGACCCGGCCGACCTGGCCCTGTTCGACGAGTGGTACGACGCCTTCCGGGCCGGCGCGGTCGCCGGGCGGGAGGCGCCGCTGGTGGAGGGCCGCGAGGCGCTTGGGTACTCGCTGCGCAACCCCGGCCCGTTGAAGACCCGGCGCGCGGTCGGCGCGTTCGAGGACGACCGGGTCCTGGGCGCGATGCTGTTCCAGTACCGGCTGGCCGACAACCTGGACGCGGTCGAGGTCGAGATCGACGTACCGCCGCAGCACCGGCGGCGGGGGATCGGCACCGCGCTGTGGCAGTGGGCCGTCACCCGGGCATCGCAGCTCGGGCGGACCATCGTGCAGACCGAGCTCGGCGTACCTGCTGATCCTTGGCCGGGTGCGTCGTTCGCGTCGCGGCTCGGGTTCGCGGTCGAGCACATCGAGGAGCATCTCGTCGTACCGCTGCCGTACGACGAACTGCTGCTGGAGGATCTGCGCTCCGAGGCGGGCCGGCTCGACGGGTACCGGCTGACGTCGTGGGCGGGGGTGTGCCCGCCGGAGCATCGCCAGGAGTACGCCGATCTGCGGACCGCGATGGACCGGGACGTGCCGACCGGCGGGATGACCCGCGAGGTGCTGCCGTGGACGGTCGAGAAGCTCGAGACGAGCGAGGCGCGTCTCGCCCGGAACTACCTGGCCCTGGTGACGATGGCGCACACGACCGCCGGGGAGCCGGCTGGATACACCTACCTGGTCCTGCCCCGGGCGGACGGCGACAACGCCCAGCAGGAGGACACGCTGGTACTGCGGGAGCACCGCGGC
>DASXXB010000508.1:0-14894 GCA_036503355.1 Kribbella sp.
GTGCTCGGCGGTGATGTTCGCGCCGTCCTCGGTGCGCAGCAGGTTCTCCAGCAGGACCTTCAGCGAGTACGGCAGCGTGTCCGCACCCTCGATGCCCGCCAACCTGAAGATCTCGTACGACTGCCCGTTGACCTCGAGTGCACCTTTGGCACCGAAGCTGTCGACGCTCGCCATCAACCTGCTCCTCTGTCCAGTCCGTGTCCGCTACGGCCCATCCTGCCGAGCGCGCTGCCCGCCCACGAGGTCAGGTCCCCCTAACCTCGGAGCAGCAAACTCTCTCGACATCAAGATACACGACATCGAGCCAACTTTTCAGCCCACAGCCACCGGATACGCCGGACTTACGAGACCTGTGGGAGGACCTCGGAGGCGATCAGGTCCAGGTGGGCCAGGTCGTGCAGGTCGAGGATCTGGACGTACTGGCGGTCCGAGCCCGCGGCGGCGTACTGGCCGAGGCGGTCGACGACCTGGGCCGGCGTACCGGCGATGTCCTTCTCGGGGTGCGGTTCGCGGCCGATCGCCTGGGCGCGTTGTTTCACCTCGGCGTCGTCCTTGCCGACGATCACGGTGTGTGCCGTGGACAGGGTGAGGGTCTTCGGGTCGCGGCCGGCCTCGGTGCAGGCTGCCCGGACGCGCTCGAACAGGGTCGTGGTCTCCTCGACACCACGGAAGCCGGCGTTGAACTCGGCGGCGTACTTCGCGGCGAGGGCCGGCGTACGCTTCTTGCCCGCGCCACCGACAATGATCGGCGGATGCGGCTGCTGGACCGGCTTCGGCAGCGCCGGCGAGTCCGAGATCTGGTAATGCTTGCCCTGGAAGTCGTACTTCTCCCCCAGCGGCGTGTCCCACAGCCCGGTGATCAGCTCGAGCTGCTCGGTCAGGATGTCGAAGCGGCCGGGGGTGTCGGGAAAGTCGAGCCCGTACGCCTTGTGCTCGGCCTCGTACCACCCGGCGCCGAGTCCGAGCTCGGCGCGGCCGCCGCTCATCTGGTCGACCTGCGCGACCGAGATCGCGAGGACGCCGGGGTTGCGGAACGTCGCGGAGCTGACCAGCGTGCCGAGCTTGATCCGCTTCGTCTCACGGGCCAGCCCGGCGAGCGTGATCCACGAGTCGGACGGGCCGGGAAGGCCGTCGCCGTCGCCCATCGCGAGGTAGTGGTCGGATCGGAAGAACGCGTCGAACCCGTTCTCCTCGGTCTTGCGCGCGACGGCGAGCAGATCGTCGTACGACGCGCCCTGCTGAGGTTCGGTGAAGATCCTGAGAAGCATGCGCCAACGCTATCTCGCGCTGGTGTACAGCTTCTCCAGGTACGACGGTTGCCACTGCGGGCCGCGGTTGTACAACCGGCGTACCAGACCGTCCACGTCGAGCCGCTCCTCGACCGGGTTGTCCCACCAGTCCGGCACCTGGTCGTACCACCGGTCGATCCGCAGGGTCCGGCCCGCGGCGTCGATCCGCGCGAACAGCCACCCGCCCTGCTCACCCTGCGCCTCGGTCAGCCACAGCTCCCCGAGCAGCGCGCTCAGCTTGTCCGCCGCGAACTCCGGATCGTCCACCTCCGGCGGCTCGAGATCGAAGCGGTACGACGGGGCGTTCGGGTCCAGCACCTGCACCTGGATCGTGAACCCCGACGGCACGATCTTCGTCCGCGCCCGGCACCAGTCGCGCAACGCCTGCACCGCGTCACTCTCCTCAGGACGCGGCCGCGGACGCTCCACCTCGGACCGCATCGCCTCCTCGAGCGACCCCGCCTCAGGCACAACCCTCGGCCCGCCGGCGCCGACCAACCCAAGCCCCACCATCCCGGCAACAGCAGCGATTGCACCGCCGTCACCGTTCACGCCGTTTGGCTCGTCCTCCCCCACCACAGGCACAAATCCGGTAGGCACCTCATCCTCCGGATCGCCCCCAAACCCAACACCGCCAACGCCGTCACCAGCCTGAGCCTGTGGACCTTCAGCGGCATATCCGAGCGGATCCCCAGCGGGGTCGCCGGGCTGATGGCCATGTTGGGCTTCGCGGGCGTATCCGGACTGCGCCGCGGCGCCGTACCCAGGCTGGACACCAGCGGCGTGACCGGGCTGCGCGTCGCCAGACCAAGCCGCGGCGTCAGCGACATACCCCGGCTGAGCCGCAGCGTTGTGACCAGGTTGGGCCTCAGCGCCGCGGTCAGGTTGGGTTTCGGCGGCGTACCCGGACTCGACCGCGGCCGCGTACCCCGGCCGGACTCCAGCGGGGTCGCCAGGCTGTGGTTCGGCGGTTGCGGTGGTGAGGGCGCGGTCGGACGGGGTGGTCTGGTTGGGGTCGGGGGTGGGTTGGGGCTCGGGGGCCGGCATGGGGTCCGGTTCGGGCTCCGGTTCCGGCTCGGGATTCGGTTCCGGTTCCGGCTCGGGAGTCGGCTGTGGTTCGGGTTCGGGCAGCGGTTCTGGAGCGGGCTCCGGCTCGGGGTCCGGGATCGGGCGCGGAGTCGGCTCCGGGTACGGCTCGGGACCCGGGACAGGGCTGGGCCCTGGGATCGGTTCCGGCGTCGGGATGGGGCCCGGCGCCGGAGTCGGTTCCGGAGTCGGCCCGGGGGTTGGTTCGGGGCGGCCGGGGAACGGGCTGGGGCCTGGTTCGGGAGACGGCGGTGTGGGCTGGGGCCACGGGGCCGGTCGAGGCTCCGGCTGCGGCCACGGTTCCGGCTGGGGTTGTGGCCAGGGCGTGGGCTGCGGGTGAGGCTCTACTTGAGCTTTAGCCTCGTGACCTCGACGTACGACGGGCGCACCGAACACATCGTTCCCGTCACCGTCCAGCGCATCGCCCCCGAACCTGGAGCGCTCATACTCCCCACCGGCATCGGACAACGCATCGGCACCAGCACCCCCAGACACCGCACGCACGTCCGACCCAGCACGTACATCAGGCGACCCATCCACGTCGGACATCGCAGGTGCATCGGACGCCGCACGCACCTCAGAAGTCCCAGGTACGTCG
This sequence comes from Kribbella sp., assembly GCA_036503355.1. GTDB lineage: Bacteria > Actinomycetota > Actinomycetes > Propionibacteriales > Kribbellaceae > Kribbella. The sequence goes on from DASXXB010000508.1 coordinate 2,974, forward strand.
GACCTGGCCCCCACGTCGGACGCCGCAGGCATGTCGAACGCCGTACGCACATCGGACTCCGCGCGCGGACCGGACCCCGCGGGTGCGTCGGACGCCGTGGGTGCGTCGGACCTCGCCCGCACGTCGGACGCCGCAGGCATGTCGAACGCCGTACGCACATCGGACCCCGCGCGCGGATCGGACGCCGCGGATGCGTCGGACCTCGCCCGCACATCGGACACCGCAGGCATGTCAGACGCCGTACGTACCTCGGAAGCCGCGCGTGGGTGGGACGCCGGAGGTGCGTCGGACGCCGTGGGTGCGGCGGACAGGTCAGATTCGCCCTGCGGGGCATGCGGACCGTCGAGCAGTTGCTGCGCCGGTGGGCCGTCCTGGGGCTCGTCGGCGACCACCGGGATCTCGGCGGTCTGGTCCTCCGCGTCAACCTCCGCGAAGTCGCGCGACTCCGCGTACTGACCGAGCTCTTCGTCTACCGGCCCAGGCAGCGTTGGATCGGTCCGCGATGCATCGGTCCGCGTTGGATCGGTCCGCGTCGGATCGGTCCGCGTCGGGTGAGGCTCGGTTGGGTGAGGCTGGGATGGGTGGGACTGGGGTGGTTCGGGTTGGTTGGGCGCGACGGGGGCGAACGGGGATGGGCCGGTGAAGGACGCCGGCTCTTCCTCATCGTCGGTCGGCTCGGTGTCGAGTACCGCAGCAATCTCGGCTGTCGGTGCGTCGTCCTCGACGTCCGCATCCGCGCCGTACTGCGCTTCCGTCCCCATCCCAGCGTCCCGATCAGAACCGGACACCGTGTCGGACGCAGGAGCCTGTGCCGACACCGCGAACGGAGAATCTGCCGGATCGAAGGTCGAGTCCTCATCACCGCGCGCACTCGGCGCGAACGGCGAGCCCGCGGACGCCGAATCGCGGTGGGCCACGGGGGCGAACGGGGAATCAGTCGGAGCCGTGACCTCGTCGACGGACGCGGCTGCGGGCGGGTTCGAGCCGTACTGCGAGTTCGCGGGCGACGGTGCTCCGTGGGCCGTCGGCGCGAACGGCGAGCCCTCGGAGGGCGCGTCTTCGCGAACAGTTGGCGCGAACGGCGTGCCCCCGGAAGCCGCGTCATCACCGGCAGTTGGCGCGAACGGCGAGTCTGCAGGGGCCGACCTGCGGTCGACGCTTGGGGCGAACGGGGAATCAGTCGGAGCCGTGACCTCGTCCTCAGGGGCGGGCTTGTGTGCGCCGTACGGCGAGTTTGCGGGCGCCTGTTCTCCGGAACCGGTCGGCGCGAACGGCGAGTGTCCGGGTGCCGAATCACGGTCGGCTGCTGGGGCGAACGGGGAATCGGTCGGAGCCGTGACCTCGTCCTCAGGCGCGGGCTTGTGAGCGCCGTACGGCGGGTTTGCGGGCGCCGGTTCTCCGGGGGCGGTCGGTGCGAATGGTGAGCTTCCGCGTGCCGAATCACGGTCGACGGTTGGGGCGAAAGGGGAATCGGTCGGAGCCGTGAGGTCGTCTTCGGGGGCGGGCTTGAGGGGGCCGTACGGCGGGTTTGTGGGCGAGGGTTCTTCGTGCGCGGTGGGCGCGAATGGGGAGTTTGTGGGGGGTGTTTCTGAGGGGTTGGATGGGGTGGGGTGTTCTACCCATTGGCCGTTGATCCAGGCTGGGCCGTTCCAGTCGTCCTTGGGGGCGGGGTGGACGGCGGGGGTGCCGGTGGTGTCGTTGGCGAAGGGGTTGTACTCGCTGGTGGCGTCCTGGTCGGACCAGGACGGTTGTTCGGCGGTTTCCCAGTCCTGGTCGGGGGTCGGCGCGGCCGGGGCGGGGGCGTCGGCGAAGAGGCTGTTGTAGAAGTCGTCGCCTTCGTAGCGCCCGCCGCCTACGCGCGGAGGCTCGGAGGACGGGAGGATCGGTTCGAACGCCGGGCGCCGGGCGCCGGGAACCGCGTCCTGGGCGTATGGGTCGGCGCCGGGGTAGGCGTTGGGTGCGTAGCCGCCGGGAGATGCCTGGTGCGGGTCGGCGCCGGGGTGCGCGTTCGGTGGGTAGGCGCTGGGAGTTGCCTGGTGTGAATCGGTGCCGGGATGCGCGTTGGGTGCGTAGGCGCCGGGAGATGCCTGGTGCGGGTCGGTGGCGGGGTGCGCGTTCGGTGCGTACGCGCTGGGAGATGCCTGGTGCGGGTCGGTGGCGGGGTGCGCGTTCTGGGGGTGTGCGGTGGGTGGGTGGGGTTCGGAGTGGGTTGGGAGGCCTGAGGTGGGGGTGTCGTCGGGCAGGTAGGTGCCGGGCGCTGCCAGGTCTCGGGGCGGGGGCGACGGTTGGGGCTCGGGAGCGGGGTCGTGTTTGCGGCGGCGGAGCCAGCCCTGCTTCTTCGGAGCGGCCCGGTGGTCGTCGGTGTAGCGCTCGAACGGAAGCCCGATGATCTCTTCCGCACCCCCGCCCGCGCCCACCTCCGGCCCAGCGAAGCCGGCGCCCGGCGTGGTGTGCGCGATCGGCGCGCCGTCACTTGCGGCTGGTGCGGCGTCGGCGGGCGGCGGGGCGTCGTCGGTGGTCCAGGTGGCGTGGGCGGTTGGCGCGGGGGCGTCGGTGGTCCGGGTGGTGTGGGCGGTTGGGGTGGGGTGGGCGGTGGGTGGGGTGGGGTGGGCGATCGGTTGGCCGGTGAAGGGGCTGATGCCGGGTGGGACGACGTACGACTCCTCGTCGTCGGCCGGGGGGTTGTCTCCGATCACGACAGGCTCAACGACCGAGACCTCGGCCGTGTCAGGGTCTGGGGCAAAACTTGCCGGTTCTGCAAAGTTCCTGGTGAAGTCGTCGGCCGCGGCGACGCCGGCCGGGAGGTCAGGCTGAAGCGGCGACCGCGGGTCGATCCTGAAGTGTGCGAAGAACGCCCCGAGCGCGTCGGCGGTGATCCCCGGACCGAACGCGGTCCGGATCAGCTCGACGCCGTACGGGCGGAGCTCGTCCAGCCCACCGAGGTAGTCGGACCACTCCGCGACCCACTCGATCATTTCGTCGGCGGCAGCCTCGTCCGAGGTGATCCACTGCCCGATCGGGGCGAAGCCGTCATCGACAGGCTGCCACGGGTCGCCGGGGTACGACGCGCGGGCCCAGGTCCCGTTGAACGCGCCGTACACGAATCCGAGCTCGCCCGCGGACTGCCGCTGCCGCACCTCCGGCTGCCCGATCCAGTCCGGCGATCCGGCGAGCAGGTCCTCCCCGGCGGTCTGGCTGTGCTGGGTGTGGAACCCCCACAGCACCGCCCGCCCGTCCGCGAGCCGGGCCATCCGCAGCACGGACGCGCTCTCGTCCTGGTGGTGGTACCCGTCGGCGCCGGCGTACCACCGGCGGTCGAAGCCCGTGGCATGGGCGACCGCGGCGAGTGCGCTCCAGCGGGCGCGCAACTCCTCCGGGTCGTCCAGGTCAACGAGCGGCATCAGGTCTCCAAGCGCATTTGGAATCCAGCCCAGACGCTACCTGAGCCCTCTCTGACTGACCACTCAGCTGTCCACAGGCTCTAGTACGGCGACGCATTCGATGTGGTGGGTCATGCCGAAGAGGTCGAACGCGCGCAGGGACGCGATGCCGTACCCGAGCCGCCCGAACGTCTTCAGGTCCCGGGCCAGCGCCGCCGGGTCACAGGCGACGTACGCGATCCGCCGCGGCCCGAGCGCCGCGATCCGCCGTACGACGTCCTTGCCGGCGCCGGTGCGCGGCGGGTCCAGGACCACGAGGTCCACGTGCTCCAGCCCCTGCCCGGCCGCCGTGTTCAGGACCCGGTCGACGTCGCCATTCTCCAGCGTCACGCCGTCCAGGTCGTGCAGGTTGCGCCGCGCGTTCCGGACCGCGTCCTTGTCGCCCTCGATCGCGAGCACCGCACAGCCGGCCTCGGCCAGGAACGCGGCGAACAGCCCGACACCCGAGTACAGGTCGAGCGCGGTCTCACCGGCAGCAGGCTCGAGACCACTCAGTACGGCGTCCACGAGCATCTCCGGCGCCGCCGGGTGCACCTGCCAGAAGCCACCGGCCTCCACCAGGAACCGCCGGTCCCGGACGACCTCGACCAGCCGCTCCCCCGGCCCGTGGTCGGTCTGTACGGCGGTCTTGCCCTCCGAGGACACCACCGCCAGGACGGACGACGCGTCCGGCCACCGCCCGTCGAGCACATCCGGGGTGTCAGGATGCGCGATCAGGCACCGGTCGATCGGCACCAGGTCGTGCGACCGGTGCTTGTACATCCCGGGCCGCCCGTCCACGACGGCGTACCGCATCCGTGTCCGCCAGCCGAGTCCGTCGTCGCCCGGCGACTCCATCACGATGGTCCGCTCGATGCCGCCGATCCGGCGCAGCGTGTCCGACACGACGGTCGCCTTCAGCCGCCGCTGCTCGACGATGTTCGCGTGCTGGAAGTCACAGCCCCCACACAGGCCCGGCCCGGCGTACGGGCACGGCGGCTCGATCCGCTGCGGCGACGGCGTGAGCACAGAAACCGCATCCGCCCGCAGGTACTTCGCCGTCTGTTCGGTGATCCTGGCGTGCACCAGCTCCCCCGGCAGCGCGTGCCGGACGAACACCACCTGCCCCTCGTGCCGGGCGACGCAGTGTCCCCCGTGCGCGACCGGACCTACCTCCAGCTCGACTACGTGCCCGACCAGACTGTCTGCCTCTGTCACCTATCTCCTGACGCCTTGCGGGCACCGCGCCGTACTTGGCCGGCCACCCGTTCCACCCGGTCCTGCCGCTCCTCGGCCCCCTGCGACGAGAGCAGCTGGTAAGGAACGGACGTAACCATCACACCAGGTGTGAACAAGAGCCGCCCCTTGAGCCGCAGTGCACTCTGGTTGTGCAGGAGGTGCTCCCACCAGTGCCCGACGACATACTCCGGGATGTAGACCATCACCACGTCCCGCGGCGACTGCCGCCGGATGTCGCGCACGTACTGCAGGATCGGCCGGGTGATCTCCCGGTACGGCGAGGCGAGCCGCTTGAGCGGGATCGGGATGCCGCGGGCGTCCCACTCGGCCTGCAACGCGTCGGACTCGTCCCGGTCGACGTCGACGGTGACCGCCTCGAGCGTGTACGGACGGGCCGCCTTGGCGAACGCGAGCGCCCGCAGGGTCGGCTTGTGCAGCTTCGAGACCAGGATGATCGAGTGCACCCGGGACGGCAGCATCAGCGGCTCGTCGTCATCGGCGGACATCTGCCGCCGGACCGTCTCGTAGTGCCGGTTGATGCCCTTCATCAGCAGGAACAGCGCAGCCATCGCGATGATCGCGATGTAGGCCCCGTGGGTGAACTTGGTCAGCAGCACGATCACCAGCACCACGCCGGTCATCGTCAGGCCGACAGTGTTGATGACGCGCGAGCGGAGCATGTGCCGCCGCTTGGCCGCGTCCGTCTCCGTCTTCAGGTGCCGCGTCCAGTGCCGGATCATCCCGAACTGGCTGAGCGTGAAGCTGACGAACACGCCGACGATGTACAACTGGATCAGCTTGGTGACCTGGGCGTCGAACGCGATGATCAGCGCCGCCGCGCAGAGCGCCAGCAGCACGATGCCGTTGCTGTACGCGAGCCGGTCGCCGCGGGTGTGCAACTGGCGCGGCAGGTAGCCGTCCCGGGCGAGGATCGAGGCCAGCACCGGGAACCCGTTGAAGGCGGTGTTCGCGGCCAGCACCAGGATCAGCATGGTCGCGCCGATCACCACGTAGAAGGCCGGCTGGAAGTTCGAGAACACCGAGTCGCCGATCTGGCCGATCACGGTCTTCTGGGTGTAGCTGTCCCCGACCGGCTGCCCGTCGCGATACAGCTGGGTCGCGGGATTCTCGGCGTACCGGAGTCTGATCTTGCTGGCCAGGAAAAGGATGCTCATCAGCATCGTGACCGCGATCGTGCCGAGCAGCAGCAGCGTGGTCGCCGCGTTCCGGCTCTTCGGCTTGCGGAACGCCGGTACGCCGTTGCTGATCGCCTCGACACCGGTCAGCGCCGCGCACCCGGACGAGAACGCGCGGGCCAGCAGGAACACTGCCGCCAGCCCGGTGAACACGTCGTGCCCCGGCTCGGCGCGGACCTCGAAACCCGAGCTCTCCGCCATCGGCAGGTTGCCGGCGGCGAGCCGGATCAGCCCCCAGACCGCCATGCCGATGATCGAGAACATGAAGATGTACGTCGGAACCGCGAACACCGCACCGGACTCCCGCACGCCGCGCAGGTTCATCGCCGTGAGCACCAGCACCAGGCCGACCGCGAGTGGTACCTCGTGCCCCTCCAGGAACGGCAGCGCGGACTTCGCGTTCTGTACGCCGGACGAGATCGACACCGCGACCGTCAGCACGTAGTCGACCATCAGCGCGCTGGCCACGGTCAGCCCCGCGGTCGGGCCGACGTTCACCGTCGCGACCTCGTAGTCACCGCCGCCCGACGGGTAGGCGTGCACGTTCTGCCGGTACGACGCGACCACGACGAGCATCACGAACGCGACCAGCAGGCCGATCTTCCACGAGAAGCCGTACGCCGCCAGTCCGGCGATCGACAGCGTCAGGAAGACCTCGTCCGGGGCGTACGCGACCGACGACAGCGCGTCGCTCGCGAACACCGGGAGGGCGATGCGCTTCGGCAGCAGGGTCTCACCCAGCTGGGTGCTGCGCAGTTTGCGCCCGAGCAGCAGCCGTTTGCCGATATCGCCTAGAGCGGGAGTCACACCGGTGATGTTAGAGGGCCGCCCGGACCGTGTAGCGTCTACCTCTGCCGAAGCCGACTCAGCGGCCCCACCGGGCAGGGAGTGATCACGGAGTGCACGTCGTCATCATGGGCTGCGGCCGCGTCGGGTCGATGCTCGCGCGCGGTCTGGAGAAACGCGGCCACACGGTCGCGATCATCGACCAGTCGGCCGACGCGTTCCGCCGGCTGAGCCCCGCCTTCACCGGCCGGACGATCGTCGGCATGGGCTTCGACCGCGAGATCCTGATCGAGGCCGGGATCGAGGACGCCGAGGCGTTCGCCGCGGTCTCGAACGGGGACAACTCGAACATCCTGGCCGCCCGGGTGGCCCGGGAGAACTTCGGTATCTCCAACGTGGTCGCCCGGATCTACGACCCGGGCCGCGCCGAGGTGTACCAGCGGCTCGGCATCCCCACGGTCGGCACGGTCCGCTGGACCGTCGACCAGATGATGCGCCGCCTGCTCCCCGAAGGCTCGGAGCCCGAGTGGCGGGACCCGTCCGGGACCATCCGGCTGGCCGAGGTGCACGTACACGCGGACTGGATCGGCCGGCTCGCGTTCGACATCGAGAAGGCCACCGGCGCCCGGGTGGCGTTCCTGACCCGGCTCGGTGAGGGCATGCTCCCCAAGGCCGACACCGTCATCCAAGAAGGTGACCTGGTCCACGTCGTGATGCCGGAGCAGGACGCGACCGCGATCGAGTCCCAGCTCGGCACCAAACCTGAAGACGCCTGAGGAGCTGTGATGCGGGTTGCCATCGCCGGAGCCGGGAACGTCGGTCGTTCGATCGCCGGCGAACTGCTGGAGAACGGCCACGAGGTGCTGCTGATCGACAAGGATCCGCGGGCGATCAAGGCCGAGTCGGTGCCGCGCGCCGAGTGGCTGCTGGCCGACGCGTGCGAGCTGTCGTCACTCGAGGAGGCGGCGCTGCAGCGCTGCCAGGTGGCGATCGCCAGCACCGGCGACGACAAGGTGAACCTGGTCGTCTCGCTGCTCGCCAAGACCGAGTTCGGCGTACCCCGGACCGTTGCCCGGGTCAACCATCCGCGCAACGAGTGGATGTTCAACGAGGCCTGGGGCGTGGACGTGTCGGTGTCCACACCGCGGATCATGTCGGCGCTGGTCGAGGAGGCGGTGTCGGTCGGCGACCTGGTCCGGCTGTTCACCTTCCGTCAGGGCGACGCGAACCTGGTCGAGCTGACGCTGCCCGAGGACTCCCCGATGATCGGTCAGCGCGTCGGCGACGTCGACTGGCCGCTGGACACCGCCCTGGTCGTCATCCTCCGCGAGGGCCGCGTACTGCGCCCTGACCCCGAAGGCACGCTCGAACTCAACGACGAGCTCCTCTTCGTAGCCGCCGACGAAACCGAAGAACAACTGGAAGCAATGCTCTCCCCCCACCACCTCCGCGCCGACTAGGGGCTCAGGGGCGGTTGTCGGGTTTGGTTTCTGGTTTGGTGCCGCGGAGCATGTGGGCGAAGTTGTGCTTGACCTCGTCCCATTTCTCCGGCGGCATCGAGTTGCGCAGTACGGCGTACGCGGCCCAGAGCGTCACGGCGTAGAACGGGAGGCCGAGGCCGATCTTGGCGATGCCGAGGGCGTTCACGTTGTCGGCCAGGTACAGCGGCACCATCACCAGCAGGCGGATCGCGACCTGGCTCGCGAACACGATCGTCACCCGGTTCAGGCCGCGGAACAGTGCCGGGTCGTCCCGCCAGGCCAGCCAGGTCTGCGTGATCACGCCGTACAGCAGGCCGAACAGCGGGTAGCGGCTCACGATCGTCACCAGGTACACCACGCCGTACCCGGCGTTCAGCAGGATGCCGGGCAGGAACGCGTCCTGGGCCTGGCCGGTGTGGTGCGCGGTCCAGGCGGAGATCAGTACGCCGATGAAGCCGGCGATCACGCTCGCGATCGGCTTGCGCCGGACCAGCCGGAACAGCGCGACCACGGCCGCCGCGGAGATCGCGACGATCAGCGCGAGCTTGAGGTTGTGGTCACTGAACCCGTACACCAGCGTGAACGCGATCCACGGCAGACCGACGTCGACCATCATGCCGACCCAGCTGCCGATGCCCTGCGGGGTGCCCTTCGGCGCCTTGCCGGCGCTGTCCGCCGCGTGTGGGTTGTCCACCTTGTCCGGCGCCGGCTCAGCCATGAGCTGCCTGGGGACGCAGCTCGTAGCGCGGGTTGAACATCACCCGGTCGCCGTCGACGACGCCGATCCGCCCGGAGGCGATCAGCTCGGAGCCGGCGTGGATGCCGCCGATCTTGCGGCGGCCGAGCCAGATCAGCTTGACCGTGCCGGTTCCGTCGTACAACTCACCCTCCAGTGCCGGTACGCCGCCGCGCGGGCTGAACGTGATCGTGCGCAACGTGCCGTACAGCGTGACGAGCTCCCGGTCGTGGCAGCCGGTGATGGAGCGCGCACCACAGTCCTGCGCGAAGTCCTGGAGGACCTCCGCGTCCTGCTGATCGCGGTCCCCGGCCAGACCGCGGAAGGCACGCTTCCACAGCCCCGCGGGTTTGCTGCTACCCATGATGTCGAGTGTAGTCCGCTCAGGCCTGTTCGGTTTCGTTCGGCTGAGCGCCCGGCGGCAGCCGCAGCGGCAGGCCCTCGCGGACCGCCATCGGCTCGTTCCCGCGGACGACGACGACGTTGCGCAGCGTCTCCTCCATCGGCGCGGCGGCGTCCGCCTCGACGGCTGCGCGCCCCAGAACGGTCGCGCGGAGCAGCCAGCGCGGACCGTCCACACCGATCACCCGGGACGTCTGGCTGAAGACCTGTCCTTCCGGGTCCTCGACCGGCACGACCAGCACCAGCTCGGTGCCGAACGGGCCGTCGGTCTCGGTCGCCGTACCGCCCATCTTGGCGGCCTCGTCCATGATCTCCTGGCGGACCTCGTCCCAGATGCCCGTGGTCTTCGGCGCCGCGAACGCCCGCAGCTCGAGCGCGGAGTCGTCGAGCATCAGCAGCACCGCCTGGACCACGCCGCTGCCCTCGTCGACCTGCAGCCCCAGCTCCATGCCGGGCATACCGGCCACCCGCAGCGCGCCCAGGTCGATGCGGTCATCCGCCTCCAGGTCGCCGTCGTCGACCTCGCTCGCGTCGAACGGACCCTCGGCCCGGGCGTCCGGCGCGGCCTCTTCGACGGACTCGCTCGTCTCGGGCTCGTCGTTCTTGCCCTTGCGGCGGAAGATCACAGCTGTTGCCTACTTCCTTGGTCTTGGTACCCGCGCTGCTACAGCGCCGTAGTCTCGCGCATCCGACAGGTCAACGGGTGCACCTGCTCAGCGTGTCACATCCCCGAAACCACCGGTCGACCCGTGCCCGCCGTCACCGCGCGCGGAACCGGGCAGTGCGCCGACCTCCACGAAGCGTGCCTTCTCGACCTGCTGGATCACCAGTTGCGCGATCCGGTCACCGCGCCGGAGGGTCACCTCGGCGTGCGGGTCGAGATTGATCAGGCAGACCTTGATCTCGCCGCGGTAGCCGGCGTCGACGGTGCCGGGCGCGTTCACGATCGAGACGCCGTGCTTGGCGGCCAGCCCGGAGCGTGGATGCACGAACGCGGCGTACCCGTCCTGGAGGGCGATCGCGATCCCGGTGCCGACCAGGCCGCGCTCCCCCGGTTTCAGGGTCAGGTCGGTGGCCGCCACCAGGTCCGCGCCGGCGTCGCCCGGGTGCGCGTACGACGGGATCGGAAGGTCGGGGTCGAGTCGCTGGATCAGTACCTCGGTCACGAGAGTGGACCCTATCGAGCGTTCCGGACGGCCCACGTGCCAGGCTGGTCCTGTGGGTACGTATCGCGAGAGTCTGCGGGTGCCGGTGTCGTGGTGGCTCATCGCCGCCGCCTCCGTCGTCACGCTGTTCGTCATCGTCGCCGTGCCGGCCGGAGTGATCGCCGGCGCGATCGTCGGCGGCCTCGCGGCGGTGCTGCTGGTGTCACTGTTCGTCCGGTACGGCGGTGCGCGCGTCGAGGTCGACGAGCAGCGCCTGCGGGCCGGCCGCGCGCAGATCGACCGGGCGCACCTCGGCACCGTCGAGGCACTCAGCGGCGACGCGGCGCGGCACGCGTTCGGGCGGGACTGCGATCCGAAGGCATACCTGGTTCTGCGGAGCTATCTGCCGGGTGCGGTCAGGGTGCGGATCACCGACCCGGACGACCCGGCGCCGTACTGGCTGATCGCCACGCGGCACCCCGATCGGTTGGCTGCGGCGCTGAACGGGCACAGCGTGGGAAGATCCTGACTGTCAGCGGTCGTAGGAGGAGGATGCAGTGGTCGGAGCGAAGATCGGCTGGAAGCTGGTGCAGGCTGCCTTCACCATCGTGGTGGGCCTGGCCGCGAGCAAGGCGGTCAGCACGGCCTGGAAACTCGGATCCGGCGGGAAGCCGCCGAAGGACGGCCAGGGCGAGTACCTGGAGGTCATGAGCTGGGCCGCCGCGAGTGCCGCGGCCGCTGCAGCCGCCAAGTTGTTCGCGGAGCGCCGCGCCGCCGCGTACTACCTGAAGTCCACAGGCCACGCGCCGCCCGGCTACGTCAAGGACGCCACGGCCCGCCTGATCAAAGGCACCGACACAGGTCTGGCGAAGAAGCAGGACTAGACAGACAAACCCGCCTCGCTCCGCTCGGCGGGCTGGGTGTGGAGCACGCACGCTCAGCGGGCTGGGTGTGGAGCACGCCTGCCGGCGGCGTGGGTGTGGGGCCACGCCCGTTCGGCGGGGTGGGTGTGGGGCACGCCTGCTCGGCGGGTGGCGGTGTGGCGCGGCAGGTGCGGTCGGCGGGGTGTTTAAGCACGACAGCGGGACCTTCCCACTTGGTGGGAGGGTCCCGCTGTGTGTTGTGGCGAAGTAGGGCGCTGGTGTCAGGCTGCGCAATCGCGGCAGATCAGCTGCCCGTTCTTCGTTTCGGCGAGCTGGCTGCGGTGGTGAACCAGGAAGCAGCTCGAACAGGTGAACTCGTCGGCCTGGCGCGGGAGGACCCGGACCGCCAGCTCCTCGTGGCTGAGGTCCGCGCCGGGCAGCTCGAAGCTCTCCGCGGCCTCGGCCTCGTCCTCGTCGACCTTGCCGGAGTTCTTGTCGTGACGCCGAGTCTTGAGCTCCTCGATCGACTCTTCGGAAGCGTCCTCGTCCGTCTTGCGCGGGGCGTCGTAATCAGTCGCCATGGTGTTTCCCTGCCCTCTTCGTACCCGTGGTGTTGCCTGCTGAGCCCTTGAACGGGTGGAGCGGCCGAGAAAT
>DASXXB010000509.1:0-9095 GCA_036503355.1 Kribbella sp.
ACCTTCTAATAGGCTGCGGGGTGTGCCTTTCACGCCGGCCCACCCCGCGGCTGTCCTCCCGCTGATTCGCCGGCCTCTCGTGGCATCGGCGCTGGTCGCCGGAGCAGTGGCACCTGACCTGTTGTACGTCGGCGTGATCTATCGGATCGCGACGCAGCTCAACGGGAACTTCACACTGACGCTGACGCACGAGTTCACGTCGGCCCTGTGGCTGGACCCGCTGCTGGCGTTGCTACTGCTCGCTGCCTTCCAGCTGATCCTGAGACGACCCCTGATCGCTCTCGCGCCAGCTGCCCTCGCAGCCCGTCTGCCCGCCCCGGACAGGCTCCGGCCGCTCTGGGTGATCGTCTCAGCCATCCTGGGCGCGGTGACCCACGTGGTCTGGGACTCGTTCACGCATGGCGACGGCTACTTCGTGCGCCAGTTCCCGGGGTTCTTCAGGGCAGAGGTCGCCGCGGGGTGGGACGTGAACCGCATCCTCCAGTACGTCAGCACGGTCGGTGGCTGCCTGATCCTGGCCGTCTGGTTGTACCGCTGGTACCGGCGTACGCCTGCACGGGTCACGCATGACGAGAAGGTTCCGGGCTGGGTGCGGTACCTCGTTCTCGGCGCGCTGGTGCTCTTCGCGGTCGTCGGCGCGGTGGTCGAGCTCGGTCGGGCGAACGGCGGCCTCGCGGGTGAGACCGCCGTACGACTGGTGCTGTCCGGTCTGGCGTCCGGTGGTCTGGCCGCTCTCGGGTGGTACGTCGTCCTGTGGCACCTGGTACGGCTGCGCCGCCTCCGTAATGCTACGGATGGGGTCATGTGATCCCTGTGATCGGCGTGTGACACGTGGGACTCGTGGGGTCCTCGGGGTAGCCTGATCAATATGGCGACCCGCACGTCTTCCCCGGCGCGGGCGCAGAAGTCGGCAGCCAAACGGCCGAGTACGGCCCGTTCGGCCGCTGGTGGACGCTCCCGTCCGTCCGGCGCCCAGAAGCGTGGGCAGAGCGCGAAGCGCGGCAGTGGATCCACTGCCGCACGGACCAGCACGCCCAAAAACAGCGGACCGGGCCCGTTCGCGGCTGCCATGCTCGCGCTCGGCCGCGGGGTGGTGAAGGTCTGGATCGGCATCGCGCATCTGCTCGGCAGCATGGTGCGGGGGATCGGTCACAGCGCCCGCGACCTCGAGCCGGAGCATCGCCGGGACGGTGCAGGCCTCTTCCTGATCGGCCTGGCGGTCGTCGTGGCCGCTGCGATCTGGTGGGACCTGCCGGGATCGGTCGGCAACGGCGTACGGACGGTCGTCGGTGGCAGCATCGGCATGCTCGGCTGGGCCCTGCCGCTGATGCTGGTCGTGATCGCGGTCCGCACGCTGCGGCACCCGGACCGCAACGGTCCGGCCGGCCGCCAGGTGATCGGCTGGACGGCGGTCTGCCTCGGTGTTCTCGGCCTGATCCACATCGCCAACGGCCTGCCCCGGCCGAACAACCCGGCCGACGGCCCGTTGCGCGACGCCGGCGGTGCCATCGGGTACTTCGTCTCGTCGTTCCTCTCGGACCTGCTCACGCAGTACGTCGCCGCGCCGCTGCTGGTGCTGCTGTCGATCTTCGGTGCGCTCGTGATCACCGGGACGCCGGTGTACGCGATCCCGCTGCGGTTCCGCGCCGCGTTCGACGTACTGATGGGCCGGACCGAGCTTCCTGAGGACGCGCCGTCCGTGCAGGGCGCCCCGACCGACGACACGGTCCGGCTGACCCGCAAGCAGCGGCGTGCGAAGGCCGAGCTCGACGAGGACGGCGAGCCGACGGTCAGGCCGTACGACTCACCGGTGCTCGGGGAGACGCCGAAGCGCGGCCGCAAGCCGAAGGCCAAGCCGGCTGACGAAGAGGCCTACGACGTCGACGGCGGCGACGAGGTTGCTGCCGCCGCGGAGCCGTCCTTCGAGACTCCCGTGGTTGCGCCTGCGCCTGACAAGCCGTCGCCTGCCCCTGAGCCGCCGCCACACACTCCGCTGCCGCAGCGTGTCGAGCAGCTCAGCCTGTCCGGCGACATCACGTACACGCTGCCCGACGGCCAGATGCTCAAGCCCGGCTCGGTGCACAAGGCCCGCACGAAGGCCTCCGACCAGGTCGTCGACCGGCTGACCGAGGTGTTCGAGCAGTTCGGCATCGACGCGCAGGTCACCGGCTACACGCGCGGCCCGACCGTCACCAGGTACGAGGTCGAGCTCGGCTCCGCGGTGAAGGTCGAGAAGGTCACCGCGCTGTCCAAGAACATCGCGTACGCCGTCGCGTCGGCCGACGTCCGGATCCTGTCGCCGATCCCGGGCAAGTCCGCGATCGGTATCGAGATCCCGAACACCGACAAGGAGACCGTCAGCCTGGGTGACGTGGTCCGGTCCGCAACGGCCCGGAACGACCATCACCCGATGGTGGCCGGCCTGGGCAAGGACGTCGAGGGCGGGTTCGTGGTCGCGAACATGGCGAAGATGCCGCACCTGCTGGTCGCCGGCGCGACCGGCTCGGGCAAGTCGTCGTTCGTCAACTCGCTGATCACCTCGATCCTGATGCGCGCCACGCCCGACGAGGTGCGGATGATCCTGGTCGACCCGAAGCGGGTCGAGCTGAACAACTACGAGGGCATCCCGCACCTGATCACGCCGATCATCACCAATGCCAAGAAGGCGGCCGAGGCGCTGCAGTGGGTCGTCCGCGAGATGGACATGCGGTACGACGACCTGGCCGCCTTCGGGTTCCGGCACGTCGACGACTTCAACAAGGCCGTCCGCGGCGGCAAGGTGAAGCCCCCGCCCGGTTCGGAACGCGTGCTCACGCCGTACCCGTACCTGCTGGTGATCGTCGACGAGCTCGCCGATCTGATGATGGTCGCGCCGCGTGACGTCGAGGACTCGATCGTCCGGATCACCCAGCTGGCACGGGCCGCCGGCATCCACCTGGTGCTCGCCACGCAGCGACCCTCGGTGGACGTCGTCACCGGGCTGATCAAGGCCAACGTGCCGTCGCGGCTCGCGTTCGCGACGTCGTCGCTGGCCGACAGCCGGGTCATCCTCGACCAGCCGGGCGCGGAGAAGCTGGTCGGTCAGGGTGACGGCCTGTTCCTGCCGATGGGCGCGAGCAAGCCGATGCGGATCCAGGGATCGTGGGTCGACGAGGCCGAGATCCGCGGCGTCGTCGAGCACTGCAAGGCGCAGCTGCAGCCGACGTACCGTGAGGACGTCACCGCGGCGCCGGGCCCGAGCAAGGACCTGGACGACGAGATCGGCGACGATCTCGACCTGGTCGTGCAGGCAGCGGAGCTGATCGTTTCCACCCAGTTCGGCTCCACGTCGATGTTGCAGCGTAAGCTCCGCGTCGGTTTCGCCAAGGCCGGCCGGCTGATGGACATCCTGGAGAGCCGCGGCGTCGTCGGTCCCAGTGAAGGTTCGAAGGCCAGGGACGTCCTGGTCAAACCCGACGATCTAGAGGACTTCATCAGCACCCTCCGAGGAGAGTGAGACCGTGACCGCCGCGAGCGCATTGCCCAGGCAGGAACGCTTCGACGCCGACCCCGAGCGCACACCGTTCACCGTGCGCGCCTCGCAGCGCGTGCACGGCGGTCTCGCCGTCGGCGCCGCGCTGGTGGCGATCGGTTTCGCGGCGTCCGGCTCGACCAGTCCGACCGGGGTGCTGCGCTGGATCGTGGCGGCTGCGTTCGCCGTTCTCGCCGTGGTGTGCGCCCGCGCCCTGACCGTGGGGGAGATGCTGGTCGCCGACGACGTCGGCATCCGGTTGCGCATCGGGAACGAGTGGGTGGGTACCCGGTGGGAGGACATCGAAGAGGTGACGGTGCTGCAGCGCCGGCATCCGCTCGACGACGGGCGGATCGCCGTACATCTGCAGGATCCTGGGCCGGTGCTCGGCGCGATGCCGAGTTCGACCCGCAAGACAACCGATGCGAACCGTCGGCTGACGGGGTCTTCACTCGCGGTACCGTTCGGGTTGACGGCCCGGCCGTCGAACGGGGATGTGGTGCAGGCGCTGCACATGCTGGCTGATGCCAGGTGTCCGGTCAGAGAACAACTCTGACGCGTCCGTGACCCCGTGGTGCCAAGGCCGTTGACATGGTGTCGACGGCCTGACTGCCGATGACCTGCAGCTCGGACGAGGAGAGGACGGTGGGGACGTGAGCATCGGCAGCGAGCTCACGGCGGCCCGCGAACGGGCCGACATGACGATCGAGCAGCTGAGCGCCGCGACCCGGATCAGATCCGGGCTGCTGATCGCCATGGAGGCCGACGATTTCTCCCGCTGCGGCGGGAACTTCTACGCGCGCGGTCACATCCGGTCGATCGCCCGCGTGGTGAAGGCCGACCCTGCTCCGCTGCTGGCCACCTTCGACGCCGAACACGCCGTCGAGGAGGAGAAGTCCCGCCGCGAGGAACGTGCCGCGGTCAAGAAGCCGAGACTGAACCCGGCCCGCCCGCGCTGGGCCGTCGTGGTCGGCGCGATCCTGGTCAGCCTGATGGGCTGGGGGATGGTGCGGTTGTTCACGCTGCCCAGCGACATCGAGGCGAACGCGTCCAAGACCGCGACCACCACCGCGACCGTGACGACACCGACCCCGAAGGCGACGCCGAAGCCGAGCCCCAAGCCGACCAAGAAACCGTCGAGCCACAAGCCGCCGGCCCTGAAGACCGAGCTGACGCTGATGGCGAGAGGCGACGGCACCTACCTGACGGTCCGCGACCGGACGAACCGCACGCTGTTCCAGGGCCGCCTCAGCCGCGGGATCGCGCAGTCCGTCACCAGCGCCGGCGACATCCATGTGACCGTCGGCAACCCCGGCAACCTGGTCGTCCTGCTGAACGGCAAGCAGCTCTCGACCAAGCTCTACAAGTTCACCGCCCACCCGAACGGCACCCTGAGCAAGACCACCCCGAAGTCCTGAGTCAGGCTTCGTCGAGGTTCTGAGTTAGGCCGGGACGTGGGCGTGGCGTCATACTCGTGGGGATGACTACGCCACCCACCACCGTCGCCCTGGTCACGCTGGGCTGTGCCCGCAACGATGTCGACTCCGAGGAACTGGCCGGCCGGCTCGAAGCCGGCGGATTCCGATTGGTCGACGACGCCGCCGAGGCGGACACGGTGGTGGTGAACACCTGCGGTTTCGTCGAGGCCGCGAAGAAGGACTCGGTCGACACGTTGCTCGCGGCCTCCGACTACAAGGAGTCCGGACGTACCCAGGCCGTGGTCGCGGTGGGCTGCCTGGCCGAGCGGTACGGCGAGCAGTTGGCCGAGGCCCTACCGGAAACCGACGCCGTCCTGAGCTTCGACGACTACGCCGACATCTCGGACCGCCTGCGCAGCATCCTCTCCGGCGCCAAACACCAGCCCCACGTCCCTCGCGACCGCCGCAAACTCCTCCCTCTGGCTCCCGCCGACCGCCACGAAGGCCCCGCCATAGCCATCCCCGGCCACGGCGACCCGACAGCGGAAACCACCACCCCCGGCTCCGGAATCACCGAGACCGGGACCCCCTCCACGTCCTCCACCACGTCCTCCGCCTCGGCTGCCACCGCCTCGACCTCCAGCACGTCCTCCGCCTCGACCTCCGCCTC
Organism: Kribbella sp.; assembly: GCA_036503355.1. Classification (GTDB taxonomy): domain Bacteria; phylum Actinomycetota; class Actinomycetes; order Propionibacteriales; family Kribbellaceae; genus Kribbella. The sequence continues at coordinate 5,600 of DASXXB010000509.1, forward strand.
GACCTCCGCCGCGGCTGCCACCGCCGCGACTGCCACCGCCTCGGCCGAGGTGGCAGGTGCGGGCGCCACCGCTCTCGCCGCCGGCGGCACGTCGGCTGTGGGTGTCGGTGACCACATCCCCGACGCGCTCCGCCCGGCTTCGGGCAGCTCACCCGCGCCGGCCGAGCTCAAGGGACGCTTCGTCACAGGCGCCCCGGAAGAGCTGAAGATCGACGCCCCGGACCTCGCGACCGCCCCCGCGAGCGGTCCGCGCGTCATGCGCCGCCGCCTGGACGGCGGCCCGATGGCCCCGCTCAAGCTGGCGTCCGGCTGCGACCGCCGCTGCGCGTTCTGCGCCATCCCGATGTTCCGCGGCGCATTCATGTCGCGCCGCCCGGCCGAGGTCCTGCGCGAGGCCGAGTGGCTGGCCGAGAACGGCGTACGCGAACTCTTCCTGGTCTCCGAGAACTCGACCTCGTACGGCAAGGACCTCGGCGACCTCCGGCTCCTCGAAACCCTCGTCGGCGAGATCGCCCAGGTATCCGGCATCACCCGCGTCCGCGTCTCGTACCTGCAGCCCGCCGAGATGCGCCCGACCCTGATCAGCGCGATGACCGCCACCCCAGGTGTCGTCCCGTACTTCGACCTGTCCTTCCAGCACGCATCCGGACCACTCCTGCGCCGGATGCGCCGTTTCGGCGACTCCGAGCGCTTCCTGGAACTGATCGCGCAGGTCCGCGCCGCCGCCCCGACGGCCGGTATCCGCAGCAACGTCATCGTCGGCTTCCCGGGAGAAACCGAAGCGGACGTCGACATCCTCTGCGATTTCCTGTCCCGCGCCGGCCTGGACGCGATCGGCGTCTTCGGGTACTCCGACGAGGACGGCACCGAGGCGGAGACGTACGACGGCAAGCTCGACGAGGACACGATCGCCGCCCGCCTCGACCGCGTCACCCGCCTGGCCGAGGACCTGACGTCGGCCCGCGCCGAATCCCGCATCGGCGAACTCCTCGAAGTTCTCGTCGAATCCTTCGACGACGCCGACGCCGAGGGACGCGCCGCGCACCAAGGCCCCGAGGTGGACGGTACGACGACTGTGACAGGCCTCCCGGAGGGGATCCGCGTGGGTGATCTGGTGTCCGCGAAGGTGGTCGCGAGCGACGGTGTCGACCTGATCGCCGAGTTCGCGGCGCTCGTCAGCACGCCAGACGGCCGCGCGGCAGCTAACCTGACCGCGTGACCGACCCGACCAACCCGGCGCCGCGCGCGACCGGCGGACAACTCCACGCGCCCAGCGCCTGGAACCTGCCGAACGCGCTCACGGTCCTGCGGCTGGTCCTGGTACCGCTGTTCGTCTGGCTCCTGCTCCGCGACGGCGGTCATGCGACCGGCGACCGGCTGCTCGCCACCGCGGCATTCGTGGTCGCGATCGTCACCGACCGCTTCGACGGCGACATCGCCCGCCGCTGGAACCTGGTCACGAACTTCGGCAAGATCGCCGACCCCATCGCGGACAAGGCCCTCACCGGCGCAGCCTTCCTAGGCCTGTCGTACCTGGGTGAACTCCCGTGGTGGGTCACCGTCGTCGTCATGGTCCGCGAATGGGGCGTCACCGCCCTCCGCTTCTGGGTCATCCGCCACGGAGTCATGCCCGCCAGCCGAGGCGGCAAACTCAAGACCGTCCTCCAGGCGATCGCACTCGGCCTCTACCTGCTGCCGTGGCAACACCTGGCAATCGTCCACTGGCCGGCTCTGGCAATCATGTCCGCCGCCGTCCTCGTGACCCTCGCCACCGGCATCGACTACCTCTCCCGAGCCCTCCACCTCCGAGCCGCCGCCAAACGCCCCCTCCCGTAACCACCCACCCCGACCGCCGCCGCCCACCCACCAGCACCCTCAACCCGCGCCGCACCCACGTGCTCAACCCACACCGCACCCACGTGATCAACCCGCGCGCCGCGCCCGCGTGCTCAACCGGCGTGCCGCGCCCGCGTGCTGAACCCGCGCCGCACCCGCGTGCTCAACAGGCGTGCCGCACCCGCGTGCTGAACCGGCGTGCCGCACCCGTGTGCTGAACCCCTGCTGGACCCGCGTGCTGAACCCGCGCTGGACCCGCGTGCTGAACCCGCTGCTCAATCCGCGTGGTGACGGGGCTGGCGCGGTTGCCGAAGTGGCGTGCGGGGGAGAGCGTGCTCAAGGGTGGTCGAAGGCGTGCTCGGGGTCATTGGTGTGGAGGTGATTGCGGGGCGGCGAGCCAGGAGAGCATCTCGCCGCGCAGCCAGCAACGGCCGACCGCTTCGGCGTACAACGACGAATGCTCGAACACACTCAATCCGATGATGCTGTGCCCCGAAGCCCGCCGATCGCCGAACGTCGGAACACCGGGCGCCACGCCAACTCCCTCCACCGACACCCACGCCACCGGCCGCCGAGTCGCCGCCTCGTCGAGCCGCTGCAGGAACCGCAACCGCCCCTCGAGATCCAGGCCCGACAACGCCCAGGTCGTGATCACCACTGGCAGTACGTCGTCCGGCACCATCGCGATCGCCTCCGGTAGCACCTCGACAATCTCACCCGGTACCAGCGCTGGCGGGTCCGCTGCCGCCAGTTCCAGCTCCGCCCCAAGCCGCGCCAACTGCTCAACCCGATCCGGCGGCGCACACGCCCGCAACCAACGCGCCTCGTCCGGGTCGGTCACATCAACCAGGTCACCACCCACCGCGACCCGGCGCACAACTTCCGGCGTCAGCGCCGACGGCAGTTGCCCATCGCCCACCACCGAGGCAGACACCTGAACAGCTGAAGCCCCGTCACCCAGCGACTGCCCGTTGCTGTACGCGATCCCGACCCGATCAACAGTCAAATTGAGCCCCGCCGACCGCCAACATCGATCAACCCCACCGCGCCCGCACCGACCCGCCGCGCCACCTCACCAACGGCCGGATACAACACGGCGTGCCGGCCACTCTCATCCCCGCGAACCTTCCGCCCCTTCACCCGCTCCACCACCAAATCCCCCGTCCCAACCACCACCCCAACCGCCGCCTGCCCAACCGCCACCTGCCCAACCGCCACCTGCTCGCCCCCCGAACCAACCCGCCCCATCCGCTCTGCCGCAACCGTCCCACCGAAGCCAGCCGAGCCACCCGAGCCACCCGCGCCGCCCACGCGACCGCGTGCAGTTGGCCGAACGCCAGTCCGCGTACCGGAACCTCCCGCAACTGCCGACGTGCCTGCCTCATCCACGCCTGCCGGCGCATCTGCGCGGTTCACCGGGACTGATGCAGCTGGATCATCCACGCCTGTCGGTGCAACCGCTTCGCCCAAGGCTGGTGGGGAAGCTGCGTCGCCCACGGCTGGTGGGGAAGCTGCGTCGCCCAAGGCTGGTGGGGAAGCTGCGTCGCTCACGGCTGGTGGGGAAGCGGCTTCGCCCACGGCCGCTGGGGAGGCTGCGTCGCTCGTTGCTTCCGGGGCGGCCGCGCTGGTGCTGGACGTGGTGGTCATAGAGAAGGCTGTA
>DASXXB010000510.1:0-3063 GCA_036503355.1 Kribbella sp.
TTACTGACGACTGATCCGTGGGCGCCACGCAGCGTACCCGGTTGACTTGTGCGAGGGGGTCGACGCTATGGGGCGCGGCCGTGCAAAGGCCAAGCAGACGAAGGTCGCACGCGACCTGAAGTACCGCACCTGGGACACCGATTTGGACCAGCTCAAGCGTGAGCTGTCCGGTGACCAGGGTGGCGACCGTTCTGCGAACGGTGACAACGACGGCGACGACGACGCCGACGACTACCACCCCCGTCGGTAAGTAATGCAGCTCGGCTGAACTGCTCAAGTGCCCTTGGGGTGCCTGAGCAGTTCACCGTGCGCCCGACGTGGTTTCACCACACCAGTAGTAGGTCGGGCAGTCCGTCGTACCTTGAAGGACTGCTCGACGTACCGCTGAGGACTACTTGGCGTAGGTGCCTTCGAGGGTGACGGTGCCGCCGCGGGTCGCGGTGACTTCGCCGCACACCCAGGCGGGGATGTCCCGGGCGGCCAGTGCTTGGATCGCGGCGTCGGCGGACGACGGATCCAGGACGGCGACCATCCCGGCGCCCATGTTCAGCGTCTTCTCGAGCTCGGGCAGCGCCACGTCGCCGAGCAGGCCGACGAGCCCGAAGATCGGTGCCGGCGTCCACGTCGACCGGTCGATCCGTACCGACAGCTCGTCCGGGATGACCCGCGCGAGGTTCGCCGCGAAGCCGCCGCCGGTGACGTGCGACATCGCGTGCAGCGGCTTCTCGTCGCCGTTCAGCTCCTGGATCAGCTCCAGGCAGTGCTTCGCGTACACGCGGGTGGGCGTCAGCAGTACGTCGCCCAGCGTCGTACCGAGCTCCGGGACCACCCGGTCCAGCGTCCACTTGGCGCGCTCGAAGAACACGTGCCGCACCAGGCTGTACCCGTTCGAGTGCAGTCCCGACGACGCCATCGCCAGTACGACGTCGCCCGCCCGCACCCGCTCCGCGCCGAGCACCTCGTCGGCCTCGACCACACCGGTCGCCGCGCCCGCGACGTCGTACTCGTCCGGCTCGAGCAGGCCCGGATGTTCCGCGGTCTCGCCGCCGACCAGCGCCGTACCCGCCTCGACGCACGCCTCGGCGATGCCCTTCACGATCTGCGCGATCGTCTCCGGGACCACCTTGCCGGTGCAGATGTAGTCGGTCATGAACAGCGGCTCCGCGCCGCACACGACCAGGTCGTCGACGACCATCCCGACCAGGTCGAACCCGATCGTGTCGTGCTTGCCGAGCTTCTGCGCGATCGCGACCTTGGTCCCGATCCCGTCGGTCGAGGTCGCCAGCAGCGGCCGCCGGTACGACGTCAGCGCGGTCGCGTCGAACAGCCCGGCGAACCCGCCGAGACCACCGACCACCTCGGGGCGGGTCGCCTTCGCCACCCACTCCTTCATCAGCTCGACGGCCCGGTCACCGGCCTCGATGTCGACCCCGGCGGCGGCGTAGCTCGCCCCTTCGCTCACTGTTGTTCTCTCCCTGTTGCGGCTCTCGGTCCCGAACTACGGGCGGCTGAGGGCGTCGGCGGCACCGGCGCCGCCGGCGATCGTGGCCAGACCGTCGGCGTCGGTCCGCAGCGGCTCCTCCAGCAGGTGCTTGCCGAGCTGCTCCGGATCGGGCAGCGCGACCGGGTAGACACCGTCGAAGCAGGCCCGGCACAGCCGGTCCATCGGCACCGTGGTCGCCTCGACCAGGCCGTCCAGGCTGATGTACCCGAGCGAGTCGGCGCCCAGCGAGCGGCAGATCTCCTCGGTGTTCAGCCCGTTCGCGATCAGCTCGGCGCGGCTGGCGAAGTCGATGCCGTAGAAGCACGGCCATTTGACCGGCGGCGCGGTGATCCGGACGTGGATCTCCTTGGCACCGGCCTCGCGCAGCATCCGGATCACGGCGCGCTGGGTGTTGCCGCGGACGATCGTGTCGTCGACCACGACCAGCCGCTTGCCTTCGATCACCTCGCGCAGCGGGTTCAGCTTCAGGCGGATGCCGAGCTGGCGGATCGTCTGGCTCGGCTGGATGAACGTCCGGCCGACGTAGGCGTTCTTGACCAGGCCGGAGCCGTACGGGATGCCCGACTCCTCGGCGTACCCGATCGCGCCCGGCGTACCGGACTCGGGGGTCGCGATCACCAGGTCGGCCTCGGCCGGGTGCTCCTGGGCCAGCTTGCGGCCGATCTCGACGCGGGTCGAGTAGATCCGCTGGCCGGAGATCTGGGTGTCCGGGCGGGCCAGGTACACGAACTCGAACAGGCAGCCCTTCGGGTCGGGCTCGGCGAACTTCGTCGACCGCAGCCCTTCGGCGTCGATCGCGACGATCTCACCCGGCTCGACCTCACGGATGAACGAGGCGCCGACGATGTCGAGGGCCGCGGTCTCGCTGGCGATCACCCAGCCGCGCTCCAGCCGGCCGAGCACGAGCGGGCGGATCCCCTGCGGGTCGCGGGCGGCGTACAGCGTGTTCTCGTCCATGAAGATCAGGCTGAACGCGCCCTTGACCTTCGGGAGGATCCGGGCGGCGGCCTGCTCGATGGTCAGGTCCGGGTAGCCGGCCAGCATCGAGGTGAGGATGTCGGTGTCACTCGAGGCGCCGTGCTTCGCGTTCGCCTTCGCGTGGTCGACCTCGGTGTCCAGACCCAGGTCGAGGTCGCCCTCGCCGTTCAGGCTGGCGGCCAGCTCGCTGGTGTTGGTCAGGTTCCCGTTGTGACCGAGCGCGATCGAGCCGGTCGCCGTACTGCGGAACGTCGGCTGCGCGTTCGCCCACACACTGGACCCGGTCGTCGAGTACCGGCAGTGACCGATTGCGATATGCCCGCGCAGCGAGGCCAGCGTCGCCTCGTCGAACGCCTGGCTGACCAGCCCCATGTCCTTGTAAACGAGGATCTGGCTCCCGTTACTGACCGCGATCCCGGCCGACTCCTGCCCCCGGTGCTGCAGGGCGTAGAGCCCGAAATAGGTGAGTTTGGCAACCTCTTCCCCCGGCGCCCAGACCCCGAAGACGCCACAAGCGTCCTGCGGACCCAGATCCTGCGGGTCGAGTTCATCAGTAAGCCGACCATCGCCACGAGCCACAC
>DASXXB010000511.1:0-4789 GCA_036503355.1 Kribbella sp.
GGGCTTCCACCGGGTGATCGACGGCTTCATGATCCAGGGCGGCTGCCCGCTCGGCACCGGCACCGGCACGCCGGGGTACCAGTTCGACGACGAGATCCACCCGGAGCTCCAGTTCGACCGTCCGTACCTGCTCGCGATGGCCAACGCCGGCATCCAGGCCGGGCACGGCACCAACGGCTCGCAGTTCTTCGTGACCGTGGTCCCGACCCCGCACCTGAACCGCAAGCACACGATCTTCGGCGAGGTCGCCGACGACGACTCGAAGAAGGTCGTGGACGCGATCGCGACCGCGAAGACCGCGCCGGGCGACCGCCCGATCGACCCGATCGTGATCAACAAGGTCGTCGTCGAGCGCAAGAACGCCTGAGCTCTTCCGCGGGGCCGGGACGACCGGCCCCGCACTCCATCAGGGGAGGGACGCAACCCGCGTGACCGAGACCGTCTGCTACCGGCACCCGGATCGGCCCGCCGGGGTGCGCTGTCAGCGCTGCGACCGGCCGATCTGCCCGGCGTGCATGAACAGCGCCGCCGTCGGCTTCCAGTGCCCGAGCTGTTTCAACCAGGGTGTCCGCTCGGTTCCACGGACCCGCACGTCGCTCGGCGGCATCCAGCGCGGCGGCAGCCAGCAGGTCGTCACCTACACGATCCTGGCGCTGAACGTGCTGGTCTTCGTGGCCGCCCGCTTCGGCAGCCCACAGATCCTGAACGATCTGGTGATGGTGCCGGTGCTCGCCCAGAGCGAGCCGTGGCGGCTGCTCACGGCGGCGTTCACGCACGTGCAGTTCTTCCACATCTTCTCGAACCTGTTCATGCTCTGGCAGCTCGGTCCGCCGCTGGAGCAGATGCTCGGCCGGCTCCGGTTCACGATCCTGTACCTGCTGTCCGCGCTCGGCGGCAGCGTCGCGGTCTGGATCCTGTCCGCCCCGGGCGGCGCCACCCTCGGCGCGTCCGGCGCGGTCCTCGGGCTGGTCGGTGCCCTGCTGGTGATCAGCCGCGCCCGCGGCTTGGACATCACCTGGATCATCATGTACGTCGCCGTGACCGCGTTCCTGTCCTTCGCGATTCCGAACGTCTCCTGGGAAGGCCACCTCGGCGGCTTCGTGGTCGGCGCCGCGGTCGCGTGGATCTTCCTGCAGCTGTCCAACCACAACCGCCGCAACAGACAAGCGGCCTAGGTTTCGGTACTACGTCTCGTCGGCGCTGATCCGCTGCAGCGGTTCGCGGGCCGGGCCGTCCAGGATCTCGCCGTCGACCCCGAAGCGTGAGCCGTGGCAGTTGCAGTCCCAGCTCGTCTCGGCGACGTTCCAGTGCAGTGGGCAGCCGAGGTGGGTGCACGTCGGTTTGACGGCATGGAGCTCGCCGGCCTGGTCGCGATAGGCCCCGGCCCGGTCGCCGTCCAGTTCGACGATGCCGCCCGTACCGGCCTTGAGTTCGTCCGCTGTGACCGTCGGACGGCCCAGCCGTCCGCCGACGAACTCCTTGCCGACCTTGAGGTTGTCCTTGATCAGTTTCGTCACGGCCTGCGCGTCGCCGATCCGCGTCGCGTCGAACATCGGCAGCCAGCTGTTGTCGCGGCCGGCGAGCAGGTCGGTGAGGATCATCGCGGCGGCGGTGCCGTTGCTGAGCCCCCATTTCTGGAAGCCGGTCGCGACCCACACCATCTCGTGCAGCGGTGCACGCCCTACGTACGGAATATGGTCCGGCGTCGTGTAGTCGTGCGCCGACCAGCGGTGGTCGACCTCCTCCACCTCGAACGTGTCCCGGGTCCACTGCTCCAGGTCGCGGTACTGCTGCTCGGTGTCGACGTCGGAGGCGCCGGTTTCGTGACCGTTGCCGACAACGATCAGGCCGTTCGGTCCCGGCGCCGGCCAGGGCCGGGTCGAGCGGGTCGGGCTGTCGATCGAGATGGCCATGCTCTTCGGCGCCTTGCCGCGCAAGCGACACGCGATGCCGTAGGAACGGGCCGGCCTGGTCCTCGCGAAGTAGCCGCCGAGCACGCCGGGCGGGAGGAGGGTCGCGACGACGACCTGGTTGGCGCGCACAGTCTCCGTCCCGGTCTTCAGCACCACAGTCCGGTCGTGTTGCTCCTCGATGTCGACGATTCTGGTCTGCTCGACGATCGAACCGCCGGCGGCGGTGAACGCTGCGGCCAGGCCGGCCAGGTAGCGGCCGGGATCGAAGTGCGCCTGCCGCTCGAACCGCACCGCGGCCTCGATCGCGAACGGCAGGTCGAGCTCTTCGACAAGGTCCGCCGGAAGACCGAGTTTCGCGGCCGCCACAGCCTCGTCCTCCAGCTTGGCCCGCCGCCCCGGGTCGCGGCTGTAGACGTAGGCACGGGCACGGGTGAGAGCGCAGTCGATGCCGAACTGCTCGGTCAGCTCGGCGACCTGCTCGACCGCGGCCTGGTTCGCCTGGGCGTACATCCGTGCCTTGTCCTCGCCGTGCCGCGCCATCAGCTCCGCGTAGATCAGGCTGTGTTGCGAGGTCACCTTCCCGGTCGTGTACCCGGTGGTCCCCGACCCGAGCCGGGACGCCTCGAACACCGTGACCTGGGCGCCGTCCCGCTGGGCGAGCAGCGCGGTCGTGAGTCCGACCAGACCTCCGCCGATCACCGCCACATCGGTCACCAGGTCCTGGCCGAGGGCCGGATAACGCGGGATCCCACTCGTCGCCAGCCAAACGCTTCCGGTCGTCATGACGCCTCCTCGATCACCGTAGGAGGCCGGTTCCCGCCGAGCACCACGTTCAACCTTCAACCTGGCCTAGGCCACAACTTTTGCTCAGTTGGATCAAACCGGATGACAAATGCTGCGAATTGCTCGTCTAATCAGGTGACGTCCCGACGGGGGACCAACTTGGTAAGGACATCCACATGAGCCCACGCGCAGTGGACAAGCGGGCGCGACCCGGCAACGAGAACCACCTCGTGCGGCCGCCGGCGCCGGAGACCCCGAGCGCGGTGACCGCCCTCCAGACGACGCACCGCGTCTCCGAGAAGAAGCAGCAGGCGAAGGCCTCCTGACCTCAGCGCAGGAACAGGCAACTGTCGCCGAACTCGTGCCACAGATAGTTGTGCTGCAGTGCGGCGTCGTAAGCGCGTTGGACCTGTTCGGTGCCGGCGACCGACTCCAGGAGCAGCAGATGGGATGCCTCCGGGGCGTGCCAGCCGGTGATCAGGCCGTCGACGATTTGCGGCTGGTTCCCGAGGCCGAGCACCAGGTCGGTCCAGCCGCGTGACGCGGTGACCGTTCCTGCGGTCGCGGCCGACTCGATCGCGCGTACGGCGGTGGTGCCTACTGCGATCACCCGTCCACGGTTGGCCTTGACCCAGTTGACGAGACGGGCCGTGTGCGCGGAAACGTCGTACCGCTCGGGCTGGGGTGGCTCGTGGCTCTCCAGCGAGGAGACGCCGCAGTGCAACAGGATCGGCGCGATCAGCACGCCCTGCGACGCCAGGTGGCTGACCAGTTCGAAGCTGAACGGCCTGGCCGCGCTCGGCATTTCGGCGCTGCCCGGCTCGCGGGCGAACACCGTCTGGTACGACGCCAGCGGCCAGCGCTTGCCCACGTAGTTGTAGGTGATCGGCCGCCCGTGCCGCTGCAGGTAAGCGAGCATGTCGGCCACCGGAGGCCGCGCGATCCACAGCCGGTTCGGTGAGGCCCGGTACGGCGCCAGTAGGGTCAGCACGCCCTCGGGCAGTTCCACCCGCTGCCCCGCCGTACCGTCGAACATCGGTGCACCGCCGTTCCGCAGTTCGACGACCCAGGTGCCGTCGTCGAGCGAGGTGGAGAAGTGCACGGTGTACGACGTACCGTCGACGGCGGCTGCCAGCGTGCCGGAGGTGTTGACCAGCAACAGGTCGCCGGGCCGGAGGTGGTCGCCGATCCGGTCGAAGCGCGTGTGCGTGACGGTCGACCCCTCCGCGACCAGCAACTTCACGTGATCCCGCGACACCCCGCGTGCCTCCGGAGGCGCTCCGGCGTTCAGCGCGTCCGGCAGGTCGAACCTGGTGTGTGGATGCACCTTCACGACGTCACCGCCGGCTTGAACTCGGCGGCCCGGTATCTGCCACTGGCTGGACGGCTGTCCAGCAACTGCAGGAACGCCGGTACGACGGTGGCGGGCTCGGGCCGGTCCGAGATGTCCTCACCGGGGAACGCGGCCTGGTGCATCGCCGTCCGCAGATCACCCGGGTCAACGGCGTACACCGCAAGTGCTGGATGCTCAGCGGCCAGGATCCGCGTCGCGTGGTCGAGTGCGGCCTTGGCCGAGCCGTAGCCGCCCCAGGTCTCGTAAGGCTCCACGGCTGCGTCGGAGCTGATGTTGATCAGCACACCGGACGCCGCAGTGAGCGCTGGGAGCAGGGCCTGCGTAAGTGCAATCGGTGCCAGTACGTCGACCTCGTACACGCGACGGAGTTCGTCGAGGTCAGCCGCGGCGAGAGCCTGCAGGGGACTCGGGCCGAGGTAGCTGGCGTTGTTGACGAGCAGATCGAGCCGGCCGAGCTCGGTGATCGCGTCGACAAGGTCGGCGCGGTGGTCGGGGTCGGTGACGTCGCCGGCCAGCGGTACGACGTCAGTACGGTCGGCGAGCGCGTCCGCGGCATCTTTGAGCGCTTCGGCACCACGGGCGTCGATCACCAGCGCCCAGCCGCGGTCGGCCAGCCCGTGCGCCAGCGCGAGGCCGAGCCCCGCGGACGCGCCGGTGACCAGGGCGACAGGACGTTCGGACGGTTCAGGAGTCATGACGCAACCGTCGTACCTCAACCAAACTTGAAGTCAAGCGTTGC